>NZ_QWFA01000157.1 GCF_003501885.1 Streptomyces globisporus | reverse complement strand
CCCCCCCCCGCTGCTCCAGCGGATGGTCGACGCGGGGCGGCTGGGGCGCAAGACGGGGTCGGGGTTCTACCCGTACGCCTGAGTCGCCCGGAGCGTTCAGGAGCCGGTCCCGGTCATCCCGGGGCCGGCTCCTCGCACATGCAGGGGCTCCGGTGCGGGGCCCGGGTCAGCCCGGTCTCAGGTGGTGCAGCATCAGCAGGGCGGCCGCCATGTTCGCGGCGGGCACCTCGCCCCGGGCGATCATGTCCGGGACCACCTTGAGGGGTATCCACTCGCGGCGCGACGACTCGAAGGGGTCCTGCGGGTGGCCGGTCCAGTGTGCCTCGTCGGACCAGTAGAGGTGGTGACGGGCGTCGGTGAGGCCGTTCGACGGTTCCACGGTGAGCAGGGGGCGCAGCTCGCCGGGGCGCCAGCCGGTCTCCTCCTCCATCTCGCGGGCCGCCGCCGCCGCGATGTCCTCGCCGTCCTCGACGACCCCGGCGGCCAGCTCCCATCCCCAGCTGTCGGTGATGAACCGGTGCCGCCAGAGCAGCAGCACCTCGTTGGCCTCGTTGACGACGGTGGCGGCCGCGACGGGGCGCAGTCGGATGACGAAGTGGTCGAGGTGGCTGCCGTCGGGGAGTTCGACATCCGCCAGATTCACCCGGAACCATGGGTTCTGATACACATTCTGTTCGCTTAAGTTCGTCCACTGCACGGTTCTGCCGCCTTTCGACATGTTGGGGTCAACA
The DNA here is from genome assembly GCF_003501885.1 of Streptomyces globisporus. Lineage (GTDB taxonomy): Bacteria > Actinomycetota > Actinomycetes > Streptomycetales > Streptomycetaceae > Streptomyces > Streptomyces globisporus_D. Next base: position 13,926 of record NZ_QWFA01000157.1, on the reverse strand, counting down.
TGTCAGCAGGCTCGGCTGTCAGGGGGAACGAACGGCGGGGCGCCGGTGGAGCTCACAGAGGCACGCGGAGCGCCTCGTCGATGAGATCGGTGGTTTCGACGGCGTCGGCGCAGCCGCTCGCGGCCAGCTCTCCGCGGACCTGCCGCAGCCGGTCGCGCAGCCGCTGGGATTCCATCCCCCGGGCCCGTACGGCCATTTCGGCAGCTGTCGTGGCCGCGCGGTCGGCCTCGCCCTGGAGCAGCTCGATATGGCTGAGCATCGCGAGCCGGTGCACGCGCCCCCGGTCGTGCGCCGGGGCGCGCACCGCGGAAGCCGCGTGCTCCCGGGCGGCGGGCAGATCGCCGAGCCCGATCAGCGCCTCGGCCACCTGGACGTCGACCAGGCCCGGCTGGACGTACCCGGTCTCGTCCGGCTCCCGGCCGGTGTGGATCCGGCCCGCCTGCGCCTCGGCCCGCCCGATGCAGGCGCGGGCGCTCGCCGCGTCGCCGAGCTGGGCGTACGCCTTGGCCTGCATGGCGTGCAGATCGGCGGCGAGGGCCGGGGTGATGTGGCCGCCGGCGGCCCGCAGCGCGGCCTCGGCGAAGGCGATGGAGCGGCGGTAGTCGCCGAGGAACAGCGACTGGGTGACCAGCAGGGCGATCACATAGCCGCCGAGCCCCCGGTCCCCGCTGGACTTGGCGAGCCGCAGCGCCTGGTGGAAGTAGCGCTGGGCGAGGCCGTGGGCGTCGGAGTCGTAGGCGCAGATGCCCGCCACCGCGACCAGGCCCGCCGTCGCCCGGTGCAGGCTTCGGCCGAGCGCGTCGCTGTGGCCGCCCCGCAGCAGCGGCGTGGCCTCCGCGTTGAGGAAGCGGACGATCCGGGACCTGGTCGCGATGCCGCCCGTCTTGCGGTACATCTGCTCGTAGTGGTCGCGGGCCGCCTTGAGCATCGCTATGTCGGAGGCGCTCACCCGGCCGGGGCCGGGACGGGATACGTCGGTGTCCTCCGGCGGGTTCTCCCACTCCCAGACCGGCATCACCGCCGGGGTCCCGGTGACGGCGGGGACGGTGGCCAGGTGCGGGCGTTGCTGTTCGTCGGAGCGCCACAGCGCCGTGGCCCGCTCGACGAAGCCGGAGAGGGAGGCGCTCCGGGCGCCGCCGTCCGTCCCCGCGGATGCGGCCGACGCGCCCATCCCGATGTCGTCGAGCCCGACGGGCCGGCCGAGCCGTCCGCCCAGCACCTCGCAGATGAGGTCCGGCACCTGGCCGCGCGGGCGCTGGCCCTTGAGCCAGCGGGAGACGGCGGTATGTTCGTACCGCAGGCTCAGCCCGCGGGACCGGCCCGCCCGGTTGACGTGTCCGGCGAGGCCCGCCCGGGAGACACCGGACTCCTCGATCAACGATTCGAGCAGGACATTGGGCTCCATCGTCCCCCCAGGTGCGTGTCGCAATGAGCCTAGTGGAGCACGATTCACACGGGGTGTGAACGGAATGCCCGAACCCTCCTGCTGTGCGCTCTGCCGCGCGGGTCCCGGGCTCGGTTGAATGAACTCCCTCGCAAGAGGCGGCCGGGTCGTCGGCTCCCCCTCGTAACGGCCTACGACCCGCACCCGCGCCGTCCGCACTGCTACCTGCCCGACACTCCGAGGCAGTGCGGACGGCGCCCGGACCGCACGGCCCACTGACCGACGACGAAGGAGGGTGGCTGCGGAACGGCGGCCGGAACCGCGTTTCCTCCCGGTTCCCGCTCCGGATCCGGCGTGTGGTCCCTCCGCCGATCGGCGGGACGGAGAAGGGGCGTATCCGGTGGCCGGATACGCCCCTTCTCAACGCCCGGGGGGTGTTACGCCCCGCGCAGCACCGCGCCCGTACGCTCGGCGGCCAGGGCCACCGCGCTGTCGCGGGCGGCCGACGCCTCCTCGACGGTCAGCGTGCGGTCGGCGGCGCGGAAGCGCAGCGCGTACGCCAGGGACTTGTTGCCCCCGCCGATCTGCTCGCCGGTGAAGACGTCGAACAGCCGCAGCGACTCGAGGAGGTCACCCGCGCCCTCGCGCAGCGCCGCCTCCACGTCGGCGGCCGGGACGTCCCCGGCGACGACCAGCGCGACGTCCTGGGTCGCCACCGGGAAGGTGGAGATCCGGGGCGCCTGGAGCGCTCCGTCGACGGCCTGTTCCAGGACGTCCAGCTCGACCTCGGCGGCGCAGGCCCGCTCGGGCAGGTGGAGCGCCTTGATCACGCGCGGGTGCAGTTCGCCCGCGTGTCCGAAGAGGGTCTCCTCGCCGTTCACGTTGACGTACAGCGCGGCGCAGCGGCCCGGGTGCCACGGGGCGTGCTGGTCGGCGCGGACGATGACCTCGACACCGGCCTCCGCGGCGATCAGGCGGGCCGCCTCGACGGCGTCCGCCCAGGTCGCCGGGGTGCCCTTGCCCCACCAGCCGGCCTGCTCGCGGGCGCCCGCGAGGACGACGGCGGCGCGGCGCGGCTGACGCGGCAGGGCCGCGTTCAGGCCGGCGATCTCCTCGTCGGTGGGACGACGGTCGACGGGCAGCCGGACCGCCTGCTTCTCCTCGCCCGTGGGGCGGAAGACGAGTCCCGTCTCGAAGAGCGCCAGGTCGTGGCTGCCGCGGCCGTCGTTGCGCCGCAGTGCGCCGAGGAGGCCCGGCAGCAGCGTGGTGCGCAGCGCCGGCTCCTCGTCGGAGATCGGGTTGACCAGCTTGACCGTGCGGCGGCGGGCGTCGTCCGCCTCCAGGCCGAGCTGGTCGAGGACCGCGTCGCCGATGAACGGGTAGCTCAGCGCCTCGACGTAACCGGCTCCGGCCAGCACCCGGCCGATGCGGCGGTGCAGCCGCTGCCGGTCGGTGAGACCGCGCCCGGAGGGGGGCGTGGGCAGGGTGGAGGGCAGGTTCTCGTAGCCCTCGAGGCGGATGACCTCTTCGGCGAGGTCGTTCGGCTCGTTCAGGTCGGGCCGCCAGGACGGGACGGTGACGATCAGCTCGTCCTGCCCGTAGACGTCGCAGCCGACCTCCTGGAGGCGGCGGACGACGGTCTCGCGGCCGTACTCCACACCGGCCACCTTGTCCGGGTGGTTCGCCGGCATGGCGATGGTGCGCGGCGCGTGCGGCGAGGTGATCTCGGTGACCCCGGCCTCGGCGGTGCCGCCCGCGAGGAGGACCAGCAGGTCCACCGTGCGCTGCGCGGCAGCGGCGGCGGCCTGCGGGTCGACGCCGCGCTCGAAGCGCTTGGACGCCTCGGAGGACAGCTTGTGGCGGCGCGCGGTGCGGGCGATCGAGATCGCGTCGAAGTGCGCGGCCTCGATGACGACCTCGGTGGTGAGGGCCTGCTCGCCGTCCGCGTCGGCGATCTCGGTGTTGGCGCCGCCCATGACGCCCGCGAGGCCGATGGGCCCGCGGTTGTCGGTGATGACCAGGTCCTCTGCGTCCAGCACGCGCACGGTGCCGTCCAGGGTGGTGAGCTTCTCGCCCTGGGTGGCGCGGCGCACGCCGATCGGCCCGTCGACCCGGTTGCGGTCGTAGGCGTGCAGCGGCTGGCCGAGCTCCAGCATCACGTAGTTGGTGATGTCGACGGCCAGCGAGATCGGCCGCATCCCGGCCTTCTGCAGGCGGCGCTGCATCCAGATCGGGGAGCGGGCCTCGGGCTGGAGACCGGTGACGGTGCGGGCGGTGAAGCGGTCGCAGCCGATCGGGTCGGAGATCTGGGCCGGGTAGCCGTACGCGTTGGGCGCGGGCACGTCCAGCAGCGCCGGGTCGCGCAGCGGCAGCCCGTAGGCGGTGGCGGTCTCGCGGGCGACACCGCGCATGGACAGGCAGTAGCCACGGTCCGGGGTGACGGCGATGTCGAGGACCTCGTCGACGAGCTGGAGCAGCTCGATCGCGTCGGTGCCGGCCTCGTGCTCCGGCGGCAGCACGATGATGCCGTGCGTGCCGTCGTCGCCCATGCCGAGCTCGTCGGTGGAGCAGATCATGCCGTGCGAGGTCTTGCCGTACGTCTTGCGGGCGGCGATCGCGAAGTCGCCGGGCAGGACGGCGCCCGGGAGGACCACGACGACCTTGTCGCCGACCGAGAAGTTGCGAGCGCCGCAGACGATCTCCTGCGGTTCGCCGGTGCCGTTGGCGGTGCCGACGTCGACGGTGCAGAAGCGGATGGGCTTCTTGAACCCCTCCAGCTCCTCGATGGTCAGGACCTGTCCGACGACCAGGGGGCCCTTGAGGCCCGCGCCGATCTGCTCGACGGTCTCGACCTCAAGGCCGACGGAGACGAGCTTGGCCTGTACGTCACGGCCGGTCTCGGTCTCCGGCAGGTCGACGTACTCCCGCAGCCAGGAAAGCGGGACGCGCATCAGATCTCCATCCCGAACGGCCGGGTGAACCGGACGTCACCCTCGACCATGTCTCGCATGTCTTCGACGTTGTGGCGGAACATCAGCATCCGTTCGATGCCGAACCCGAAGGCGAATCCGCTGTACTTCTGAGGGTCGACACCGCAGGCGATGAGCACCTTGGGGTTGACCATGCCGCAGCCGCCCAGCTCGATCCAGCCCTCGCTGCCGCAGGTGCGGCAGGGGCGGTCGGGGTTGCCGACGGACTCGCCGCGGCAGACGTAGCAGACCATGTCCATCTCGGCGGACGGCTCGGTGAACGGGAAGAAGTTCGGACGCAGCCGGGTCTTCATGTCCGGACCGAAGAGCGCCTGGACCATGTGGTCGAGGGTGCCCTTGAGGTCGGCCATGGTGAGGCCCTCGTCGACGGCGAGCAGCTCGATCTGGTGGAAGACCGGGGTGTGCGTGGCGTCCAGCTCGTCGGTGCGGTAGACCCGGCCGGGGCAGACCACGTAGACGGGGGGCTTGCGCTCCAGGAGCGAGCGCGCCTGGACCGGGGAGGTGTGCGTACGCAGCACGACGCCGGACTCGTCGCCCTCGGTGGCCTTGCCGTCGGGCGTGGTGCCCTGGACGAAGAAGGTGTCCTGCATCTGGCGGGCCGGGTGGTCGGGCACGAAGTTCAGAGCGTCGAAGTTGAACCACTCCGCCTCGACCTCGGGGCCCTCGGCGATCTCGTAGCCCATGGCCACGAAGACGTCCGCGACCCGCTCCATGATCGTCGTCAGCGGATGGCGGGCGCCGGCCGGGGTGCGGTCGTAGGGCAGCGTGACGTCCACGGCCTCCTCGACGAGCACCCGGGCGTCGCGCTCGGCCTCCAGCTCGGCCTGGCGGGCGGCCAGGGCCTTGGAGACGGCGCCGCGGGCCTGGCCCACGCGCTTGCCCGCCTCGGCCTTGGCCTGCGGGGGCAGGGCGCCGATCTCGCGGTTGGCGAGGGACAGCGGCGAGGTACCTCCGGTGTGCGCGGTCTTCGCCTGGGCGAGCGCGTCGAGGTCACCGGCGGCGGCGAAGGCGGCGAACGCCTCGTCCCGCAGGCGCTCGATCTCTTCCGGTTTCAGTGCCTCGACCTCGACTGGGTCGTACGACTTGTTCGGTGCCGACATCTCTTCCCGTGCTTCCGATTGGCTGATGGCGCGACCCCGCTCGACGACCGGAGGACGCAAAGGTGCCAAAGGTCGAGTCTAAAGGCCGCAGGACGGTCGGGGCGCCCGTGGGCCGCTCACACCAGGTAGGCGGGCATGCTCACGGGCAGAATAAATCGGAACTCGGCTCCGCCGCCGGGCCCCCGGTCGACCGTGATGGTGCCGCCGTGGGCCTCGACGATGCCCTTGACGATGTAGAGGCCCAGGCCCGTGCCGCCGCGCTTGCTCCCCCGCCAGAAGCGGGTGAAGACGCGGCTCATCGACTCCTCGGGGATGCCGGGGCCTTCGTCGCTCACGGTGACAGCCGTTCCCATCTCGTCGTCGGCGCCCGGCGCGGGTGCCGGGGCGATCTCAATGGTGACGGTTCCCTCGCCGTGGCGCACCGCGTTTTCCAGGAGGTTGCCGAGGACCTGGTCGACCTTGTCCGGGTCGGCCCACAGGTCGGGCAGCGGTCCGCGGGTGCGGACGAGGAAGCGCTCGGCTGCCTGGCCCCCGGTGATGAGCGCCTGGATGTGCCGGGCCACGGCGGCGGAGATGTCGACGGGCTGGCGGCGCAGCTCCAGGCGTCCGGAGTCGATGCGGGAGATGTCGAGCAGTTCGGCGATGAGCCGGGTGACCCGGCCGGCGTCGGCGTCGACGGTCTCCAGCATCAGCCGCTTCTGGTCGTCGGTGAACCTCTCCCACTTGGCGAGCAGCGTGGCGGTGAACCCTTTGACGGAGGTCAGCGGGGAGCGCAGCTCGTGGGCGACGGTGGCGATCAGTTCGGCGTGGCTGCGTTCGGTACGGCGGCGGGCCTCGGTGCCGCGCAGGGACACGACCACCCGGCGCACCGGGCCGGTCGGCCGCTCGCGTACGTAACGGGCGGAGACCAGGACCTCACGGCCGCCGGGCAGCAGCAGATTGCGCTCGGGCTGGCCGCCCCGGGTGGCGAGTCCGCCGTACGGGTCGGTCAGCGCCCACCAGCGCTTGCCCTTGAGGTCCTCCAGCGGGAGGGCGGCCTCCAGGGGGCGGCCGATGGCTTCGGCGCGCGGGGTGGCGGTGATGCGGGCGGCGGCGGCGTTGAAGCAGATGACGTGCCCGTTCTCGTCGGCGACGACGAGACCGTCGGGAAGGTCGTCCGGGTCGATGCCGGCGCCGAGGCCGTCCGGCTCCTCGCCCGCAGCGCGTGGTGCGGTGCTGTGCGCCGGTCGCGGCGAGCTCATGCCGACAGCCATCTTCCCGTATCCCCACCTCTCGAACCGGTGCAGTGGGCCCCCGAGTTCGTCACCCTACTAGGCGGTGGTGAACCGGCGACACCCTGTGGGGGCGCGGAGAGGAGTGCGCCGGTGGCAGGGGCGCGGGAATGGCCGGGATCGTGTGCTGACGGGCCGTCGGAACGGCGCGGTGTTACGCGTCGGGGGCGCGCCGCGGACGCTGCGCGCGGGCGGAGGCGTAGAGGCAGACGGCGGCGGCGGTGGCGAGGTTGAGGCTCTCCGCCTTGCCGTGGATGGGGACGCGGACGACGGCGTCGGCGAGTGCCCGGGTCTCCTCGGGGAGCCCCCAGGCCTCGTTGCCGAAGACCCAGGCGGTGGGGGTGCCCATGGTGCCGGCGTCCAGTTCGTCGTCCAGGTCGTCGGCGCCCGCGCCGTCGGCGGCGAGGATGCGCACCCCGGCGTCCCGCAGGCCCTGCACGGCCTGTTCGACGGGGACGCCGACGGCGACGGGCAGGTGGTAGAGCGAACCGACCGAGGCGCGTACGGACTTGGGGTTGTAGAGGTCGACCGAGGCGTCGGTCAGGATCACCGCGTCCGCGCCGGCGGCGTCCGCGCAGCGCAGAACCGTACCGGCGTTCCCGGGGTCGCGGACGTTGGCCAGAACGGCCACCAGGGTGGGCTTGGCGGCGAGGATCTCCTGGAAAGGGGTGTCCAGGAAGCGGCAGACGCCGATGAGACCCTGCGGGGTGACGGTCTGCGAGACGTCGGCGAGGACGTCGTCCCCGGCCAGGTGCACCCGGGCCCCCGCCGAGTGGGCGGCCTCGACGATGTCGGCGTAGCGGTCGGCGGCCTCGGGGGTGGCGAACAGCTCGATGAGGGTCGGCTCGCCGTCGCCGCCCCGGTGGGCGGCGGCCTCGCGGACGGCCTGGGGCCCCTCGGCGATGAACCTGCGCTCCTTGCCGCGGAAGTTGCGGCGGGCCAGCCGGCGGGCGGCGGCGACACGCGGGGAGCGCGGGGAGATCAGTTCGGGGGTGCCCATGGTCGGCGGGAGGCCTCTCTGCGTACGGCGGTGGGGGTCAGCGGCAACGCACCGGACCCGCAGGCGGCGGGCGCCTGCGGGTCCGGTTCACGTACTGCCTGGAAGGCGGTGCCTGGATCAGGCGGCCTTCGGGGCGTTGACGTCGCTCGGGAGGGCCTTCTGAGCGACCTCGACGAGGGCGGCGAACGCGTTGGCGTCGTTGACCGCGAGCTCGGCCAGGATCTTGCGGTCCACCTCGATGTTGGCGGCCTTCAGACCCTGGATGAGGCGGTTGTACGTCATGCCGTTCTGGCGGGCAGCGGCGTTGATGCGCTGGATCCACAGCTGACGGAAGTCGCCCTTGCGCTTCTTGCGGTCGTTGTAGTTGTAGACCAGGGAGTGGGTGACCTGCTCCTTGGCCTTGCGGTACAGACGCGAGCGCTGACCGCGGTAGCCGCTGGCGGCTTCGAGGATCGCCCGGCGCTTCTTGTGGGCGTTGACTGCCCGCTTGACGCGTGCCACTTGTTAACTCCTTGTAGCGGGGCCGTGGGTGTCTTCACACGGCCCGGAAACGAATTGGTCCCGGTGTGATCGAGGTCGTGCCTCCGGGGCGAGCCGGAGGCCGAGCCTCACTTGCCGAGAAGCTTCTTGATCTTCTTGGCGTCGGCCGGAGCCACGACGACCGTGCCGGTCAGCGAGCGGGTCTTCTTGGACGACTTGTGCTCGAGCAGGTGGCGCTTGCCGGCCCTCTCGCGGAGCACCTTGCCGGAGCCGGTGATCTTGAAGCGCTTGCTGGCACCGCTGTGCGTCTTGTTCTTCGGCATCGCGCCGTTCTCTCCTCGTCAGTGGCGCCCCTCACGGTGCGGGGCACCGGACTGCAGGGGCGTCAGATCTCTATGGGATTCCGGGATGACCCGGGGGCGCCTGGATGGCGACCCCCGAAGGTCACGCCTCGGAAGGTGTCTCGGCCGGAGCCTCGGCCGCTGCGGCCGGAGCCTCAGCGGTCTCGTCCTCGGACGGGGCGTCGGTCGTGCCCTGACGCTCCGCCTTGCGGGCGGCCTGGGCCTCGCGGGCCTCGGCCATGGCTTCGGTCTTCTTCTTGTGCGGGCCCAGAACCATGATCATGTTCCGGCCGTCCTGCTTCGGGTTGGACTCGATGAAGCCCAGGTCCTCGACGTCCGAAGCGAGACGCTGGAGCAGTCGGAAGCCCAGTTCGGGGCGGGACTGCTCACGACCACGGAACATGATCGTGATCTTGACCTTGTCGCCCTGCTTGAGGAACCGGACGACGTGACCCTTCTTGGTGTCATAGTCGTGCGGGTCGATCTTCGGCCGGAGCTTCATCTCCTTGATGACCGTGTGCGCCTGGTTCTTGCGCGCCTCACGGGCCTTCATGGCCGACTCGTACTTGAACTTCCCGTAGTCCATGAGCTTGCACACGGGCGGACGGGCTGTCGCCGCCACCTCGACCAGGTCGAGGTCGTACTCCTGTGCGAGTTCCAGGGCCTTGGCAAGCGGAACAATCCCGACCTGCTCGCCGCTGGGACCGACAAGTCGGACCTCGGGAACGCGAATCCGGTCGTTGATGCGGGGCTCGGCGCTGATGGATCCTCCTCGGTAGCACCACGCGACCGCCTGGCGGACAGCCGCGTAACGTCTTGTAACGTCAAGACCAACCGCGCCGGGACCGCAAAAATGCCCCGGCCGGGACACAAGGCGAGGCTCCAGGAACTACCGGAACACCGCCGCGGTGAACCGCGGGGCTATCGGGCGGGCCCATCGTCCGTACGGAACGATGGTCGCCGCCTGACCGGTGACCCGCCGTCCTGAACGGACGGCCAGGTGGGAGATCGGAGCCTCCACTTGTGGGCCGGGCACATAGATGTCCGGCCGGTCGTTCCTCCAGACTACCGCAGAATCCCCGGGGCCCGCACCACGGAGGCCGGAGGGACGCCCGCGGACGGGAGGGCGGTGGCCTGGCCTTATCGTGTGGGCATGAGCGACGCGACCCCCAGCAGTGAGAACCCCGGCTTCGACGACATGGCCCGCGACATCGCGGAGGTCCCCGCGGTCGAGGTGATCGTGACGGTCGCCGTCAACCTGATGAGCGCGGCCGCCGTGAAGCTCGGCCTCACGGAGGAGGGCGAGCAGCACAAGGATCTGGACGAGGCCCGCAAGCTGGTCCAGGCGCTGGCCGGACTGCTGGACGCGAGCGCCACGGAGATCAGCACCTTCCACGCTTCCCCCCTGCGCGACGGCCTGAAGTCGCTCCAGCTCGCCTTCCGCGAGGCCTCGCTGGTGCCGGACGAGCCCGGCCACGGCCCCGGCGAGAAGTACACCGGTCCCGTCTACGGCTAGCCGCCCCTCCCCTTCCCCGTACGCCAGGGAGCCCGCCGTCCCCCCGTGGGGCGGCGGGCTCCCGCGCGTGTGCGCCGAGACCGTTCGCGGGCCTCAGACGGCGTCCTCGGTCTCCTCGGGCAGGACGTTGGGGAAGGGATGGGTGAGCCGGTGGGCGTAGGCCGCGATCACTCCGCCGACCAGCGGCGCGACGATGAACAGCCAGAGCTGGGAGAGGGCGGCGCCGCCCGCGAAGAGCGCCGGGCCGAAGCTGCGCGCCGGGTTGACCGAGGTGCCGGTCAGCGGGATGCCCACCAGGTGGATCGCCGCGAGCGCCAGGCCGATGGGCAGGCCGTCGAAGCCGGTGACCGCGACCTTGTGGGTCACCGCCAGGACCACGTAGACGAGCAGGAACGTCAGCACGACCTCGGCGAGGAACGCGCCGCCGATGTTGATGCCGACGGCCGACCGGTCGTCGTAGCCGTTCGTGCCGAACTCGCCGCTGGTCTCCAGACCGGGGATCTGCTTCGCCAGCAGGAACAGCAGGGCCGATCCGACGATCGCGCCGAGGAACTGGGCCGCCCAGCGCTCGACGGCCGTACGGAGGTCGATGCGGCCGGCCGTCAGCATGCCCAGCGTCACCGCCGGGTTGACGTGGCAGCCGGAGATCGGGCCGAGCGCGTAGGCCAGCGCGAGGAGGGTGAAGCCGAAGGTGAGGGCGATGCCCACCGTGCCGAGGTATTCGACGGCGACCACCGCGGATCCCACGGCGAAGAACACCAGCAGCAAAGTGCCGAGAAACTCTGACGCCACGATCCGCTTCTGCATGGAACCACCTCGCGATGTCGTCCGGTAGGTCGGATTCATCCGAATTTCCCGACAATTCTCACGGCGGCGGGCGGTTCGCGCTCGTCGGGCCGGAGCCGGCCTCTTGATCAGCGGGCGAAGAGGGGCTCCCCCGGCATGGGCGTCCCGGCGGGGAGGAGCGCCAGGTCCAGGCCGCTGACCAGCCGGGCTCGCAGCACCTCGCTGGCCGACAGGGCCTGTGCGATGCGGCGAGCGGCCTCCGCGGGCACCGCGTCCGGGGCGAGGACGAGCGCGAGGGTGCCGTCCGCACTGCCGGGACCGAGGTGGGCGCGGACCACGGCGGGGTCGGCGGCCACGGTCTCCCGTACGGCCTCGATGACGGCGGGGTCCTGGAGCGGGTCGGTGCTGGTGCGGTTCTCGGCCAGCGCCAGGAGCGCCTGCCCGCTCAGCTCGAACACGACGGGCCCGGCGAGGTCCAGCACGACGGTGTCGGCCTTCTCGTGGGCGGCGGCCTGGAGGGCCTGGTGCAGCGGTACGGCGACGGGGCGCGCCTCGGGGTCCCAGAGCGCCAGCGAGGCGGTGGAGGTGAAGGCGGGGAGCGCACGCCGGTCGCCCGCCTTCAGGGTGGGGACGGCCATGTCGGAGGTCTTCTCGCGCCGCAACCCGTTCTCGTCTTCTTCGACCTCACCGAGAACGGCGACGACGGGCACCAGGAGCCGGGCGCCCCGCAGCGCCGTGAGGACCGGGCCGACGGCGCTCCGGTCCCTGGACCAGGCGTCGAGTGCACTGGTCAGGGCCGGGGAGGCCGAGCCGTCGTCGTCGGAGAAACCGGGGTCCGGAATGTTCTTGAGCTGCACGGGACGAGGGTAGTGCCTGGTGTCCGGGGGCCTGCTCGCAGGTGTCGCGGCGCCGGTGCTCAGCGGCGGCCGGGCTCGGCCTGCGCCGAAGGGGCGGACGTGCTCAGCGGCGGCCGGGGGCGTTCCGGCCGCGCCACAGGACGACGGCGGCCGCCAGCAGGGCCGCGCCGAGGCCGCCGGCGAGCGGAGCGGCCCAGTTGGCCGTCCCGTCGGCGGTACGGGGCGTGGTCGGGCCCGCGCCGAAGTACCGCCCCCGGTGCCCGGCCGGGGCGGCCTTGGCGTCCAGGTCCGCGGGCCGCAGCCGGGCCCCCGCCTCGATGGCCTCCGCCGGGTCGACGATGCCGTAGCCGCGGGCGTCGTCGCGGCCCTGGGCGGGGGCGTCGCGGGCGGTGTCGGCGAGGAGCTTCTTGATCTGGGCCGGGGAGAGACCGGGGTGGGCGGCTCGGACCAGGGCGACCGCGCCGGAGACGAACGCGGCGGCGGCGGAGGTGCCCCACTCGATGTAGTAGTGCCCGTCCGGGTTGGCGACCACGATGTCGACGCCGGGGGCGCTGACGGTGGCGTACCAGCGGCGGGTGGAGAACGAGGCGTGGGTGCCGTACTCGTCGACGGCGGCGACCGCGATCACGCCCGGGTAGGCGGCGGGGTAGGAGATCCGGTCCCCCTTCTCGCCGCCGTTGCCCGCCGACGCGACCACGGGGACGCCCTTGGACAGGGCGTACTGGATGGCCGCGTCCTCGCCGGGGTCGGGGTGGGCGGACTTGCTGTCGTCGCCCAGGGAGAGGTTGATGACGTCGGCTCCGTTGTCGGCGGCCCAGCGGATGCCGTCGGCGAGGGCGGCGCCCCGGGACTTGCGGGCCTTGGCGCGCGCCGGGTCCTTGGATTCCAGGATGACCCGGACCGGGAGGATCCGGGCTTCGGGAGCGATGCCGAGGATGCCGTCGGTGCGGCCGGGGCCGTTGCCGCGTCCGGCGATGATGCCGGCCATGGCGGTGCCGTGCAGGGCCCAGGAGGAGTCGCCGCGGGCGGCGCCGAAGCCGACGAGGTCCTTGCCGGGGAGCACCTGGCCGGTGAGGTCGGGGTGGGCGTCGTCGACCCCGGTGTCCAGGACGGCGACGGTGACGCCGTCGCCCCGGGTGGTCTGCCAGGCCCGGTCCGTGTGCAGGGCGTCCAGGGCCCACTGCTGGTCCCGGATGGCGTCGGCGTGGGCGGGCGCCGCGGCGGTGAGGGCGAGGACGGCGGCGGCGCAGACCGCGGCGAGGGCCCGGCGAGGTCGTCGGGTCATCCGGGCTGCTCCGTGAGTTCGGCGACGGCTGTGCGCAGTCCGCGCTCCACGCGGTCCGCGACGCCCTTCGCCTCGTGGCCGAGCCCGGCCTGGGCGATGTCCGTCTCGGCGCCGGAGGCCATGGCGTCGGCGGCGGGCTGGGGTTCGGCGACGGCGCGGCCGTCCGCGAAGCCGGAGACGGCGAGGACGACGACCGGGATCTCGGTGAGCGGGTTGACCGTCCAGCTGGCGCGCTGCCCGCTGCCGAAGGAGGCGGCGGGGGTGCCATCGGGGGCGTACGTACGGGGCATGAGGTCCCCCCGGGCACCGAGCTTCTGCTCGGTGAACCGGGTGCGCAGGGCTTGCATGGCGGAGGCGTCGGCCTCGGTGAACACCAGACCGACGGTGGTGACGGCGGAGCGGGTGGCGTCGGTGTAGGTGGCCCGCACCATCCGCTCGCAGCCGACGGACCGGAGCGTGGTCAGGAGCAGCGGGTCGAGCCCGTCCTTGCAGGTGCTGTCGGCGGCGACGGCGACCCGGTTCCAGGTGCGGTGGGTGCCGCCGGGGCCCGCGCCCCGGCCCTTCAGGGTGCGCGGGAACAGCGTGTCGACGGGGACGCTGTGCCAGGCGGCGCGGGCGGCGGTGTACGGGCTCTTGGCGGTCCCGGCCGAGGAGTCGCCGGTCAGCCAGGCACCGGTGGCGGCCCCGCCGATGAGCCCGAGCCCGAGCACGACACAGGCGGCGGCCGCCGCCGTACGCCAGCGCTGCCGGGGCCGGACGGGGCGCAGCCGGGTAGTGGTCTCGACAGGCGTCTCGGGGAAGCCGTGGCGGACGGGCGTCCGGTAACCACCGGGCGGCGGCGGAACGGCCCCCGGCGCGGGCGTCATGTCAACGGCCCCGACGGGCCTGCGCCGGGTGACGGGGGGCGGGGCGGGGG
>NZ_QWFA01000156.1 GCF_003501885.1 Streptomyces globisporus | reverse complement strand
TGCTCCTGGAGTACGGGGGCGGCGGCGGGTTCGAAGCGGCCGGGGGCGAAGGGGCGGGCCTCCTCGGGCAGCTCGCCGGTGGTCAGGGCGTCGGCCAACGCGTCCCCGGTGACGGGCGTCAGCAGGACGCCGTTGCGGTGGTGACCGGTGGCGAGCAGGAGACCGGGCAGGGCGGTCGGGCCGAGCAGCGGGGCGTTGTCGGGCGACGCGGGGCGCAGACCGGCCCGGGTCTCGGTGAGCGGCAGCTCGGTGATGCCCGGCACCAGCTCATGGGCGTCGCGCAGCAGCTCGTACACCCCGCCGGCGGTGACCGTGGTGTCCCAGCCCATCTCCTCGCTGGTGGCGCCGACGACCAGTTCGCCGTTCTCGCGCGGTACGAGATAGAGGTGGCCGCCCCGGACCACGGCGCGCACGGTGCGGCTGAGAAAGGGGGCGTACGCCGGGGGCACGGTGAGCCGGAGAACCTGGCCCTTGACCGGGCGGACCGGTGGCACGAGCTCCGGCGGGAGCCCCGCGAGCCGGCCGCTGAGGCTGCCCGCGGCGAGCACGACCTGATCGGCCGCGAACTCCGTGCCGTCGCCGAGCAGCGCCCCGGTGGCCCGGCCCCTCTCCACGGTGAGCCGCTCGGCGGTCGTCCGGCGGAACGCGACCCCGGCCCGCTCGCACGCGGTCAGCAGCGCCGAGGCGAGGCGGCGCGGATCCACCTGGTGGTCGCCGTCGACCCGGAGGCCGCCCCGGACGCCCGGGGCCAGCATCGGCTCCAGACGACGGCACTCCCGGCCGCTCAGCCAGACCGACTCCAGGCCCGAACGCTCCTGGAGGGCGTGCAGTTCGCGCAGATGCGCCCGGTCGTCGGAGTCCAGCGCGACGGCGAGCGTGCCGCAGCTCCGGAAGCCGGTGTCCCGGCCGCTCGCCTCCTCCAGCTCCTCGACGAACGCCGGATAGCGGGCGGCGGAGGCGAGGTTGAGCCCGAGCAGCATCTGCTCGCCGTAGTGCAGTTCGGTGACGGCGGCCAGCATGCCCGCCGCGACCTGGGCGGCTCCGCCGCCCGGTGCGGGATCGGCCACGGTGACGGCCAGTCCGCGCTGTGCGGCCCGCCACGCGGTGACCAGGCCGATGATGCCGCCCCCGATGACGAGGGCGTCGGATCCTGAGGTTCCCGCTCCCCCCGAGGCTCCGGAGGTCTTCCCCGAGACGCGCATGAGTGTCCAGCCCCTCCCTTCGCCGGCATGACCCGGATCAGGTACGTACGGTCGGAGGCCGCCCAGCCTCCCTCTCAGCCCGGTGCGTCCGGGCTCCCGCGAGTGTCTTACCGTGGCCAGCCTAGACCCACTCACTCGCGGCCTGTAAGGGAGCGCCCACCATGGCCCGTTCGCTCGACGGACTCGTCCTCGCGCCCGTCGCCGACCAGGCCCCGGGCCAGGTCGGCACCCGCACCCGCTTCACGTACCACGAGCAGGACGGCCGGATCTGGGCCGAGTACACGGGCGGTGACGTCGTCCGCGGCCATCTCGTCGGCACCCGGGACGGGGACGCGCTGGACTTCCGCTACGTCCAGCTCAAGCGGGACGGAACGACGTCTTCCGGGCACTGCCTCTCCACCGTCGTCGATCTCCCGGACGGGCGGGTGCGGCTGGAGGAGCGGTGGAGGTGGGAGTCCCAGGAGGGCAGCGGGACGAGCGTGGTGGAGGAAGTGGCCTGCTGAGTGGCGTCGTCCCGACAGCCGTATTCCTGACGCTTCGTCAGATGATTAAGGTGGTCAGGTGAGCGAGCAGCAGACGGAGAAGAGTCCGGCCCGGAACGTCGTGGTCGTCGGCGCGGGCATGGCGGGCGTGCAGAGTGCCGTCGCCCTGCGCGAGGCGGGGTTCACCGGCCCCGTCACCCTGATCGGCGCCGAGCCCCACCAGCCCTACGACCGCCCGCCGCTGTCCAAGGCCGTGCTGCTGGGCAAGGCCGAGGACTCCGCCTTCGACGTCGACTTCGAGGCGCTGGACATCACCCTGCGCCTCGGCCTGGACGTCACCGCCCTGCGCGCCGCCGACCATGTGCTGGACACCGCCGACGGGCCCGTCCGCTACGACGCCCTGATCCTCGCGACCGGCGCGGAACCCCTGACCCTGCCCGGCACCGAGGGCGTGCCCGGCGTCCATCTGCTGCGCACCCTCGACGACGCCACCCGGCTGCGGCCCGTCCTGGACCGGCAGCACGACGTGGTCGTCGTCGGGGCGGGCTGGATCGGCGCGGAGTTCGCCACCGCCGCCCGCGCGGCGGGCTGCGCGGTCACCGTCGTCGAGGCCGCGGCCCGCCCGCTCGCGGGCACCCTGCCCGCCGAGGTGGCCGCCCCGATGGCCGCCTGGTACGCCGAGAGCGGCGCCGAACTCCTCACCGGGGCCCGGGTCGAGCGCGTCGCGGAGGGGGCCGTGATCCTCGCGGACGGCCGCACCCTGCCCGCCGGAGCCGTGGTCGTCGGCATCGGCGCCCGCCCCGCCACCGGCTGGCTGGCGGGCTCCGGGATCGCGCTCGGTCCGGACGGCTCGGTCACCGCCGACAGCGCCCTGCGCACCTCGCTGCCCGATGTGTACGCGGTCGGCGACTGCGCCTCCTTCCCCTCCGCCCGCTACGGGACCCGTCTGTTGGTCCACCACTGGGACAACGCCCTCCAGGGCCCGCGCACCGCGGCCGCCGCGGTGATGGCGGCGGAGAGCGGCGAACCGCTCCCGGTCCACGACCCCGTCCCGTACTTCTGGTCCGAGCAGTTCGGCCGCTTCGTGCAGTACGCCGGCCACCACGCCGACGCCGACACCCTGCTGTGGCGCGGCGACGGAGCGGACGCCACCTGGTCGGTGTGCTGGCTGCGCGACGGCGCGCTGGCCGCCGTGCTCGCGGTGGGCCGCCCGCGCGATCTCGCCCAGGGCCGCAGGCTCATCGAGTCGGGGGCCGCCCTCGACCCGGAGAAGGTCGCCGACCCCGCCGTACCGCTGAAGTCCACCGCCCTCTGACCGTTCCGGGCCGCCGCCGACACCCCCCGTACGGTCGGCCCGGCTACCGGCTGTCAGTCCCAGGTGGCACGCTTGTCCCTGTGACCGAGATTGACGCAAAGACCGATGCTCTCGTCCCCGCCTGGCTCCACCTTCCCGACATCGCGGAAATGCTCGATGTCCAGGTGACGCGCGTACGCCAGCTGGTCAAGGAGGGCCAGCTCATCGCCGTACGCCGTGGTGAGAACCGGACGCTCCAGGTGCCCGCCGCCTTCATCGACGGCGACAAGGTGGTCAAGGGCCTCTCCGGCACCCTGACCCTCCTGAAGGACGACGGCTTCTCCGAGGAAGAGATGCTGGAGTGGCTCTTCACTCCCGACCCGACCCTGCCCGGCACCCCCGCCCAGGCGCTGAGCGAGAATCGCGGGACGGAGGTGAAGCGCCGCGCCCAGGCGCTCGCCGTCTGACCGATACGACAGGAAGCGGTGCACGGGCCGTCCGACGCGGCCCGTGCACCGTCACGACCACGGGGGAATCCGCTCCGCCGTGCCGACCACGGGGGGTTCCACCATGTCCACGCCTCGCGACCAGCTGTCCGACGCCCGGCTCTACCTGTGCACGGACGCCCGCAAGCGGCAGGGTGACCTCCCCGCCTTCCTCGACGCCGTGCTCACCTCCGGCGTCGACATCGTCCAACTCCGGGACAAGGGCATGGAGGCCGCCGAGGAGCTGGAGCACCTCGCGGTCTTCGCCGACGCCTGCCGTCGGCACGGCAAGCTCCTCGCCGTGAACGACCGTGCCGACGTCGCCCACGCCATCCGCGCCGACGTCCTGCACCTCGGCCAGGGCGACCTGCCCGTCCCCGCCGCCCGCGCGATCATCGGCGCCGACCGGCTGATCGGCCGCTCCACGCACGCCGAGGCCGAGGTCGACGCGGCCGTCGCCCAGGACGGCGTGGACTACTTCTGCACCGGCCCCTGCTGGCCCACCCCCACCAAGCCCGGCCGCCACGCCCCCGGCCTCGACCTCGTGCGCTATGCCGCGTCGCTCGGCGGACAGCGCCCCTGGTTCGCGATCGGCGGGATCGACGCGGGCAATCTGGACCAGGTGCTGGACGCCGGGGCACGCCGCGTCGTCGTCGTCCGGGCCATCACCGAGGCCGACGACCCGGCCGCCGCCACCGCCGAGCTGGCCCGCCGCGTCCGGGCGTACACGCTCTGAACTCCGGGCGGACGGACGGCGGACATCCAGGGCCTGAGCCCGAGAAATGTCCGAGGAGTGGACAACACTCCGGCAATTCGAGACAAACTTTCCCGCTCTGGTTGGGTGAGTGTCCACCCCCTGGTTAACCTCCCCTTATGGCCCTTGGAACAGCTTCCACCAGGACGGATCACGCGCGCACGGTGCGTGACCTGCTGGCGACCGGCAAAACGTCGTACTCCTTCGAGTTCTGGGCTCCCAAGACGGAAAAGGGTGAGCGCAACCTCTGGAACGCGCTGCGCCGGGTCGAAGCGGTCCGGCCGAGCTTCGTCTCCGTGACGTACGGCGCCGGAGGCTCCACCCGCGCCGGGACGGTCAAGGCCACCCAGGAGATCGCGGCGGACTCCACGCTCACTCCCGTCGCCCACCTCACCGCGGTCAACCACTCGATCGCCGAGCTGCGCAACATGGTCGGGCAGTACGCCGACGCGGGCATCAGGAACATCCTCGCCGTCCGCGGCGACCCGCCGGGCGACCCGATGGGCGAGTGGGTGGAGCACCCGCAGGGGGTCAAGTACGCTGCCGACCTCGTCCGCCTCATCAAGGAATCGGGCGACTTCTGCGTCGGCGTCGCGGCATTTCCCGAAATGCACCCCCGGTCCACCGACTGGGAGACGGACATCGGTCATTTCGTGGACAAGTGCCGGGCGGGCGCGGATTACGCGATCACCCAGATGTTCTTCCGCCCGGAGGACTATCTCCGGATGCGTGACCGCGTGGTCGCTGCGGGTTGCGAAACGCCGGTCATCCCCGAGGTGATGCCCCTCACCAGCGTGAAGCAGTTGGAAAAGTTCTCCCAGCTCAGCAACGCGACCGTGCCCGCGTCGTTGAAAGAGCGCATCCTCGCAGCCAAGGACGATCCAGCCGCTGTACGCTCCATTGGCATCGAGTTCGCAACGGAGTTCTGCGCGGAGCTGCTGTCCGAGGGTGTGCCCGGGCTGCACTTCATCACGCTCAACAACTCGACGGCTACGCTCGAAATCTACGAGAAACTCGGACTGCACAAGCAGTCGTGACCGGTCGTACCCGCCCCCGAAGCGGTGACGGCCGAAGGAGGGGGCGGGCGTGGGCTGGACGGTCCTCTACATCGCATTCGGTCTGGTGGCACTGTGGCTGCTCGGCGAGGTGCTGCTGCAGTACAAGGCACGACTGCGCTGGCGGCTGCTGGCCTTCGGCGGCTTCCTCGGCGTGGTGGTCGGGGTGCTGCTGGCCTCCGTCCCGGTCATCATCGTCGGGACGCTCGCCTTCGCCACCGGCCAGACCTTCGTGACGCTGTCCTTCCGGCGCGGCTTCTCCACCGGCTGGGCCATAGGCGGCAGCCCGGGGGAGAGCCGTCGGCGCAGGGGCGGCGGCGAGGGCGCGGCGGTGAAGGAACCCACGCTGGAGGTCTCGGACCTGGAGGTCGCAGAGCCGGACGCCCCCGCCGGGTACGACCGGCCCCCGGCCGCCCCGCCCGCACCGTCCGTCTACGCAACGGAGCCGCTCCCCGACGACACCGGCCAGTACGGCGTGTACGGGGACACGGGCTACGACACGAACGGCCACGCCCACCAGGACCAGGGTCACGACGCCGACCCCTCGGCCCGGCCGCAGTACGCCGCGTTCGACCCGTACACCGGCTACGACCAGCCGCAGGCCCAGGACACCTACGCCGGAACGTACGACTACGGCACCGGCGAGCAGAGCTACGCCGCCTACTCCGACCCGTACATCGGCACCACCAACCAAGCCCCCTCCTACGGCTACGACGCCTACGGCAACGGCGACGGCTACGACAGCCAGGGCGGTCAGCAGAGCTACGCCGACCCCTACGCCAAGAACTACGGCGCGGACACGTACGGCACGGGGGCGTACGCCACGGACACCCCGCCCGGCGGCGTCTGGGTCCCGCAGCAGCGGGACGCCGAGCAGTTCCCCCCGATGCCGCCGGAGCAGCCCACCGGGCCCGCCCCGTACGGCAACGGCTACGACGCCGGTCAGAACGAGCAGTACCGCTACTGAGCGCGCCACCGAGGGGCCGCTGCCGGGGGGCGTGACCCTTCCGGCAGCGGCCCCGCGGTGGCGACGCCGGGGCCCCTCAGCGGGAGCCGCGGAAGTCGTCGCCCTCCACCACGAGCCCGGCCACCAGCGTCCCCGACATCCCCGCGTGCGCGAGACCGCCGCCCGGATGCGCCCAGCCGCCCGCGAGATACAGCCCCGGCAGCCGGGTGAGATTGCCCGGGTGCAGATAAGCGCCGTCCGCCCCGGCCAGCGCGGGCGGCGGCACCGCACCGCCCTCGGCCCCTGTCTCCGCCTCGGTCTCCGCCGGCGTACGGATCTCCGTGTGCAGGATCCGCTCCCGCAGCCCGGGAACGGCCGCGCCCGCCCGCTCCACCAGGACGTCGGCGAACCGCTGCCGCACTTCCGCGTCCCGCCAGTCGACCGGGCCCTGCGGAGCCACCGTCGCCGTGAGCGTCACCGCCTCGTGCTCCGCGTCCGGGCGGGTCGCCGGGTCGTCCGGACGCAGCACCGTCACCGTGGGGTGGCCGGCGACCCGGCCCTCGAACACGGCCTCCCACTCCGCCGCCCCGTCCCCGCTGTGCACCAGGGTCCGGTGCACCGCGTCAGCCTCGCG
Source organism: Streptomyces globisporus (assembly GCF_003501885.1). Classification (GTDB taxonomy): domain Bacteria; phylum Actinomycetota; class Actinomycetes; order Streptomycetales; family Streptomycetaceae; genus Streptomyces; species Streptomyces globisporus_D. The sequence continues at coordinate 15,586 of NZ_QWFA01000156.1, read as the reverse complement.
GGCCCCGCGCAGCGACAGCAGCACCGTGAACCGGCCCGCAGCGCCCGCGCCCGAGCCCGCCCGGACCGGCACATCGCCCGCGCCCCCCACCTGCTGACCCGGCACCAGACCCGGCCGCGGCCGGACCCCGAGCACCACCCGGTCGGCCTCGGCCACCTCACCGCCCACCAATTCCACGCCCGCCGCCCGGCCGTCCTTCTCGACGACGCGGACCACCTCGGCCCCGAAGACGAACTCCACCCGGCGGGCCACGCACCGCTCGTACATCGCCCGGGCCAGCTCCCGCATCCCGCCCATCACGTACCAGCTACCGAAGGTCTGCTCCATGTACGGCACCAGCGCGGCGCTCCCGGGGGCGGTGCGCGGGTCGAGGCCGTGGGCGAGCACATACCCGTCGAGCAGGGCCGCCAGCCGCGGGTCCGCCAGCTCCCACGCGCCGATCTCCGCGACCGTCCCCGCCTGTCGGGCCGGGCGCAGCAGACGCCGCTGCCGCACCGCCGGATAGGGATCGCGCCCCAGAACCTGGTGATCCGCGCGCAGCGGCTCCTCCAGGAGCGGCCGCCGGGAGCGGTCCCAGGCGTCCCGGGCCCGGTCCATGAAGTCGCTCCAGCGCGCCCCGGAGCCGGCGCCCAGCGCCCCGTCCAGGGCCGTGGCCACCCCGGCCCGGGAGGCGTTCGGCAGGGACACCGCCGTGCCGTCCGCGAAGAGATGGCGGCTCGCCGGATCGACCTGGGTCAGCGTCACGGACTGCTCCAGCGACTCCTTGCCGGTCTTCACGAAGAGGTCCCGCTGGACGGCGGGCAGGTGCAGCAGCCCGGGGCCGGTGTCGAAGACGAAGCCCTCGTGCTCATGGCGGCCGACCGAGCCGCCGTAGCCGGCGGACCGCTCGTAGACCGTCACCTTCTCGCCCGCCACGGCCAGCCGGGCGGCCGCCGCCATCGCGCCCGTCCCGGCGCCGATCACCGCAATTCGTGCCATGCCGGTGACTTTATCGACCGGCGCCGACACCTCAGACGGGAGGCCAGTGCCCACCCGTCCGGGCCGGCCGTTTCTCCTCGCGCCGCTGCGCCCGGCGGCTCAGGAAGCGGCGGATCCGCGAGGCGAGGAAGAGCACGGTGACGATCCCGAGCACCAGCAGCACGGCCGCGATCACGGCGGCCGCCACGGGATTGAATATGGCGAAGGTGATGACCCCCGCGACCCCCAGGTCCTCGGCGATGCTCATCCCTACGTTGCTGAAGGGCTCCGGGGAGGTGTTGACGGCCATCCGCGTGCCGGCCTTCACCAGATGGCTCATCAGCGCCGTGGACCCGCCGATCGCCCCGCCCGCCAGCTCCGGCAGCGAGCCGCTCTCCCCGGCCAGCAGCGCGGCCACCACCGCCCCGGCCACCGGCCGGATCACGGTGTGCGCGGTGTCCCAGACCGAGTCGACGTAGGGGATCTTGTCCGCGATCGCCTCGCAGAGGAACAGCACACCGGCCACGGTCAGGACGTCGGTGCGCTGGAGTGCGGCGGGCACCTCGTCGGAGACGCCGGTCGCGCCGAACAGGCCGAGCAGCAGGACCACCGCGTACGCGTTGATCCCGCTCGCCCAGCCGCTGGTGAACACGAGAGGGATGACAGACACGCAGGCGATCGTAACGACCCCCTGGCGGAGCCGGGTGAGGTCGCGGGCGCAGCTGTGAGTATCCGTACCTAGGCGCATAGATGAGTACCTGCGCGGATGGGCTTCCACCTGCGGGGACGGCAGAGTGATGACCACGGAAGGGGCGCTGCGCCAGGACCGCCGGCACGGGGCGGCGGAACGGTGCGGTTCCCCCGACGCAACGGGGGTGCGCGACGGAGCCCGGGGACCACGGGGGACATACGGGGTCACGGGGAACGGGTTTCCGGATGCACGGAAGACGCCGGTCCGATGGTGTTCGCGGGGGATGCGAACCTCATCGGCCGGCGTCTTCGGCTTTCCCGGCGCCTTCCCGGGAGTTGCGGCCTCAGTGCCCGCTGACCCGCCCGTGCAGCAGCAGCGACAGCGCCGAGTGGACCTCGTCGATCGAGCGCTCCGGCTGGAACGCCTGCCAGTCCAGCGCCGCCACCAGCACCATTCCGACCAGCGCGGCCGCCGTCAGCGGGATGTCGATCTCCTCGCTCAGCTCACCGCTGCGCACCGCGTCGCGCAGGACGCCCTCGACGACCGCCACGGCCTCCTGACGCACCACCAGCAGCGTGGACTGCCAGGCGCGGTTGGTGCGCCAGAGCTCGGCCACGTACAGCTGGGTGAAGGCCGGGTAGCGGTCGATGAAGGCGAGCCCGGCCCGGATCATCGCGTCCAGCGCCTCGACCCGGGTGCCGCCACGCTCCTCGGACTCCTCGGCGGCGGCCCGCAGCGAGGCGGTGAGCAGCCCCACGCCGTGCCGGAGCAGCTCCTCGAACAGCTCGGTCTTGCTCTTGAAGTTGTAATAGACCGTGCCCTTGGCTACCCCGGCCCGCTCGGCGATCTCGTCGACCGTGGTCGCCGAGAAGCCCTTCTCGGCGATGAGCGTCACCGCCGCCTCGTAGAGCTTCTGCCGGGTGGCCTGGCGGCGCGTGGTGCCACTGCTTTCCATGGGGCCGATTCTTCCAGGCCCGGCCGCACCCGGGGACGCGACCGCGGGGGCGCTCACAGGCTCAGCTCCGGGTGCAGCCGGCTCAGGCTCCACACCTGCTTGCGGCGGGCGGTGAACGCGGTCAGGGCGAGCGCGCCGACGGTGAAGGCCGCCAGCACCGCGCAGCCCAGCCAGACCGGGGTGAGCGGACCACCCGTGATCAGCCGGCGCAGCCCCTCGACGACGTACGTCATGGGGAGGTACGGGTGGATCGCGCCGAAGAACCCGGGGCTCGTCTGGACGGGGTACGTGCCCCCGGCCGAGGTCAGCTGGAGCATCAGCACCACCAGCACCAGGATTCGTCCGGCCGCCCCGAAGCAGGCGTTCAGCCACTGCACGATCGCGGCGAAGCAGCAGGTCACCAGGGCCAGAAAGCCGATCGTTCCGGCGGCGTGGGCCATCTGGAGGCCGAGGCCCCAGTGCAGGACGGCCATCAGGGCGCCGACCTGGGCCGTGCCGATGGCGGCGACCGGGAGCCAGCCGGCGAACGCGATCCGCCATGAGGAGGCCCCGGCGGCGAGCGCCCGCCGGTTCATCGGCTGGATCAGCATGTACGCCACCATCGCGCCGACCCACAGGGACAGCGGGATGAAGTACGGGGCGAAGCCGGTGCCGTAGTTGGGGGCCTCGTGCAGCGACTTGGAGGCCAGCTGGACGGGGTCGGCCATGACGTCGGTCCGCGCGTCGCGGTCCTTCTTGTCGTAGTCCGGGATCTTGTCCACGCCGTCGTTGAGGCCCTGCGCCAGCTCGGCCGAGCCGTCGCCGAGCCGGAACAGCCCGCCGTCCAGGTTCTCCGCGCCGGTCTTCAGCTTGCCGACGCCGGTGTCCAGGTTGCTGGAGCCGGTCTGCGCGGTGCCGAGGCCCGTGTGCAGCGCCTGCGCGCCCTTGGCGACCTTCCGGGCGCCGGTGTTGAGTTCGTTGACCTTGGCCACGGCCGTCTTCAGGTCGTCGTCCAGTGTCGGGGCGCGCTTGGCGAGCGCCTCGGCCTGCTTCTGGAAGGTGACCAGCTGGTTGCTCAGCTTCTTCAGATCGCCGTTCTGGTTGGCGACCAGGGTGTTCACATCGGCGGCGATCTTCGCGGCGTCCTCGGCCGTGACCTTGGCGCGCTCCAGTGGCGGGCAGGCCGTGGCGTCGGGCTCCTCGGCCTCCTCGCACTGCGTGCGGTGGATCTCGGCCAGCTCGTCGGCGGCCTTCCGGGCGCCGGACGCCGCGGTGGGCGCGGTCTTCACCAGCACGTCGAGGTTGTGCCGTACGGCCGCGGAGGTGTCGGCGACCAGCCGGGCGGTGTCCCGGATGGACTTCCCGTTGTCCTTGAAGAACGGACGTACGTCACCGGCGATGCCGTTGACCTTGTCGGCCAGGACCTGGGTGCCTCCGGCGACCTGCTGGGAGCCCGTCGCGAGGTCGCGGGAGCCCTGGTTCAGCTTCACGATCCCGTCGGAGAGCTTCTTGCTGCCCGCCTTGGAGTCCTTGAGGCCGTCCGCGAGGTCCTTGGAGCCCTGCTTCGCCTTCGAGATGCCGCCCTTGAGGTCGTCGGCGCCCTTGGCCGCCTCGGCGGTCTTGTCGTGCAGATCGGAGAAGTTGATGAAGATGCGGTCCAGGAAGCCCCGGGAGGCGTTCGTGGAGGCGGCGTTGCGCACCTCGCCGAAGACCGTCTTCGAGATCTGCCCGACGATGTAGTTGTTGGCGTCGTTCGTCCGCACCTGGAGCGCGCCGGTCTCGGGGGAGTCCCCGCCGCTGGACGCGATCTTCTCGCTGAAGTCCGACGGCATCGTCAGCGAGAGGTAGTACGTGCCCTCCTCGACGCCCTTCTCGGCCTCGGCGGAGCCGACCTCGTGCCAGGCGAAGACCTTGGAGTCGAGCAGCTTCTCGCTGATCTCGTCCCCGGCGGTGATCCGCTTGCCGTCACTGGAGGCCCCCTTGTCGTTGTTGACCAGCGCGACGGGCAGCTTGTCGAGCCTCCCGTACGGGTCCCAGAACGAGCACAGGTACAGGGCGCCGTAGAGCAGCGGCAGGAGCAGCAGGGCGACGAGCGCGGCGGCGGGCAGCCTGCCCCGGCCGAACCGCTTCAGCTCAAGCGCGGCGAGCTTCGGCGAGCGCATCGGCCGTCTCCTCTTCGGTGGTGGGTTCCCCGGCGGCGGGTTCTTCGGCGGCCGGTTGTTCGGTGGCGGGCTGTTCGGTGGCCGGCTCTTCGACGCCGGCTTCTTCGGTGGCCGGTGCGGTGCGCACGACCTGGACGTTCTCGGGGGCCTCGCTGCACACGGCGAGCACCGTCGTCCCGGCCTCGGCCACGGAGCGCAGCAGCGCCCAGGCCTGCTCGCGTTCGGCGTCCGAGAGCTTGAGGTCGGTGTCGTCGACGGCCAGCAGCCGCGGCCCGCCGATCAGCGCCAGTGCGACGGACAGCCGCAGCGCCTCCAGACGCTCCAGGTCGCGTACGGAGGTGCGCCCCGACTTCGGCAGCGTGGCGGGGTCGAGCCCCGCGGCCTCCAGGGCCTCGTCCACCCGGGCCTCCGCGGCGGCCCGGCGCTCGGCGCGCGGGCGCAGCAGGGCGCGCAGGGGCGAGCCGTAGCGGCCCTGGAGCAGGGCGCGTTCGCCCAGGTGCTCGGCGACGGTGAAGGCGGGGTCCAGCTCGCTGACGCCCGGCACCGGACCCAGGGCGGCGATCCTGCGGACGGCGGCGGCCTGCTTCGGCAGGCGCAGTCCGCCGGTCTCCGCGTGGCCCTCGGTGGTGCGCATCCGGCCGGTCAGGGCGAGGAGCAGGCAGGTACGGCCCGATCCCGACGGCCCCTCGATGGCGACCAGTTCCCCCGGCTCAGCACTGAACGTCACGTTCCGGAAGACCCGGCCGCGCGGTCCTTCCAGTCCGAAGTCCTCGGCGCTGACAGCCGCGCCGTGCGGGCTCTCCACAGAGACCCTCCCCTTTTTGAACTGACCAGTCAGTGCAAAAAGGTAGTCCGAACTCGCGCTCGAAGCAAAACGGCAGGTCAGAGCCGACTGAGGGTCGATTGTCAGTGGTGCCCGCCACCATGGACACAGACGGCCACAGAGCCGTCACACGACGACAGGAGGTTCGTCATGGCCAGCTCGTCCGCAGCAGCCGCCCCGCGGCGCCGCGCAGTCAGCCCTGCCCCCTCACTGACCGGTCCGGCTAGCGATGTCCACCCCGTCCTGCGCCGCACCGCGGCGCCGCCCGCCGCCCTCGATCTGCTCGCCAAGGCCCGCTCCGGCCTCGACGAGGCCGCCGTGCTCCACGAGCCCAACGAGCGGTACGCCACTGCTCACCTCGCCGCCCTGCGCACCGCGGCGGCCGTGCTGGCCGCCCGCGGCCGCCCCGAGACGAACAAGCGCCGCCGCGACCGCATCCGCAGCGCCTGGGAGGTCCTCCCGGAGATAGCCCCGGAGCTGACCGAATGGAGCGCCCTGTTCGCCTCGGGCGCCGAGCGCCGGGCCCGCGCGGAGGCCGGCATGCCGGGCGCCGCCAGCGGGCGCGACGCCGACGACCTGCTGCGCGACGCGGCCATGTTCCTGCGCCTGGTGGAACGGCTGCTCGTGCTCCAGCCGGTTCTTCCGCAACCCCGCCCGGAGCGCCCGGGCGGCGGGTGAGGCGGGTGCCCTGGCCGGCGAGGTGAGGCCATAGGGTGGTGACCGCTCACATCACCACCCGCACTGTTCACGCTCCGCCGTCCCCGGCGGCACCGTGCCGAGGAGTCATCTGCCGTGTCGGACCAGCCGCGCCCCCGCGCCTCCCTCCGTACCGCCGTGGTCTGGGAGGTCCTCAAGGAGGCCCTGGACCGTCAGGTCAAGGCGACCGGCAGGGACGCCCTGGATGTCCTGGACACCGGCGGCGGCACCGGCAACTTCGCCGTGCCCGCGGCCAAGCTCGGCCACCGGGTCACCGTCGTCGACCCCAGCCCCAACGCCCTCTTCGCGCTGGAGCGCCGCGCCGCCGAGGCCGGGGTCGCCGACCGGGTCCGGGGAGTCCAGGGCGACATCCTCGGCCTGTTCGACGTCGTCGAGCGCGACGGCTTCGACGCGGTGCTCTGCCACGGCGTCCTGGAGTACGTCGACGAGCCCGCCGAGGGCGTACGCAACGCCGTCGAGGCGCTGCGCCCCTCCGGCGCGCTCAGCCTGCTCGCCGCCGGCCTCGGCGGAGCCGTGCTGGCCCGCGCGCTCGCCGGACACTTCACCGAGGCCCGGCAGGCGCTCACCGACCCGGCCGGCCGCTGGGGCGAGGGCGACCCGGTGCCCCGCAGGTTCACCGCCGGGCAGCTCTCCGACCTCGTCTCCGATGCCGGGATGGAGATCATCGCGGTGCACGGCGTCCGGGTCTTCGCCGACCTCGTGCCGGGCGTCCTGGTGGACACCGAGCCCGGCGCCGTGGAGGCCCTCCTCAAGCTCGAAGCGGCCGCCGCCGAGCAGCCCGCGTTCCACTCGGTCGCCACCCAGCTGCACGTTCTGGGCGAGAAGCGCCACTGATCAGCAACGAAGCTGCGGACGGAGTGGGACTCAGGACCCCCGTACAGGGCGTAAGCCCCGTATGATCGGGTGACACCATCCGGCATGGCGGATCGGTCGTCGGGGAATCTACGCCTCAGCAGCCGAGCCGACACAGCGGTCCGGACTGGCTGAACGCTAGAGGGCGGGTTTCACGGGGGCGAATCCCTGCCTATCCTGGAAGGGCCGCATACCGGTCGCCCCCGCGGCCGACGACGAGGAGGATCCCGTGCCGCTCTCGGAGCACGAGCAGCGCATGCTCGAGCAGATGGAGCGAGCGCTGTACGCCGAAGATCCCAAGTTCGCGACAGCGCTCGAGGGAAGCGGGCTGCGTACGTACACCCGCAAAAGAGTCTACCAGGCGGTCGCAGGCTTCCTGGTGGGTATCGCGCTCCTCATGGCCGGAATGGTCGCCCAGCAGATCTGGATCAGCGTGGTGGGGTTCCTCGTCATGCTCGGCTGTGCCGTGCTCGCGGTCACCGGTTGGCGCAAAGCGCCCAAGCCCGGTGAACAGCAGCCGGCCGCCGCAGGCGGCGGGGACAGCGGCGCACGCCGCCGACCGAGACAACGCCGGTCGATGATGAACCGCATCGAGCAGCGGTGGCAGCGCCGCCGCGACGAACAGGGCCAGTAGTACGCATCGGCCCTGTGCTTCCCGCGCAGGGCCGGGCGACGATACGACGCACGACACCGATGGGTGAGGGGCGGCCGCATTTTTGCGGCCGCCCCTCAGCCGCTGCCGGACCCTGCTCCGTGCGGTAGCGCCCATGCTTCGGACGGTAGCGCCTACGGACGGGCCTCCGACAGAGCGGTGAGCCTCCGGTCCGGACCCGCTCGCGGGGTCCGGACCGGAGGCTGCGCAGCCGGGCCGTCCAACGACCGGCTCCCGCCCGCCCCGCCCACCGCTCCGCGAGCGCCGTCCGGCGGTCGGCGACGGCCCACACCACCCGGACGGACGAGCGGGGCAGGAGCGTTGCCCGCAGCCGGGTGCCACGGCCCGCCGATACCCGCAGACCCGCCCGCACCGCCGACGCGTCCTCGGCCAGGCCGGCCGCCGGACGCGGCTCGGGGGCGTACAGCACCTGCTCCACCGAGCCCGCGATCCGGTGCACCGACTCGGCGGCGGTGGTGTCGAGCCGGCCCAGCCGCACGATCCGGGCCGCCGCCTTCCGGGGTGTCAGCGAATCGTCCGGGGCGATGCCGTGGTCCCAGGCCGTGTCGGTGATCTCCCGCCAGGCGGCCAGCGTCCGCGCGGCGGCGTCGGTGGGCGTCCGGCCCCCGGAGCCCAGCCGGCGGTTTCTCGTCCGGGTCCGCCACAGCAGCGGCGACAACGGCAGCACCAGCACCAGGACCGCCGCGAGGACCACCAGCAGCACCGTCCCGAGCGGGGTGCCCCGGTCGGTCGGCACCGCCGCCCCCGCCTCCTGAGAGGGCCCGCACCCGCCTTCCTGACGCAGCTGCGGCGGGCAGCTGTCGTCGGCGGAGGGGAGGGCGGACGGTGCGGTGGAGGTGTCCGCGGAGGGCTCGGCCGCATCGCTCGCGGTGTCCGTGGGAACCTCGGGCCGGGTCCACGAGGGGGTGCTGCCCCGGCTCGGGGTGGGCTCGAACCGGGTCCACCCGACGCCCTCGAAATACAGCTCGGGCCAGGCGTGCGCGTCGCGCAGCCCCACCGAGATCGCCCCGTTCGACTTCATGGTGCCCGGGGTGAAGCCCACCGCGACCCGGGCCGGGATGCCCAGCGTCCGGGCCATCGCGGCCATCGAGAACGAGAAGTGGACGCAGAAGCCCTCCTTGTCACGGAGGAACCGGGCGATGGCGGACGACCCCGTGCCCGAGGTGACCGTCGTGTCGTAGGTGAAGCCGCCGTCGGAGGCGAACCAGTCCTGGAGCTTCACGGCCTGCTCGTAGGCGTTGGCCGAGCCCTCCGTCACCTGTGCGGCGGTCTCGGCGACCACCTCCGGAAGGGAGCCGGGGAGCTGTGTGTACTCGCGGCGCAGCTCCTCGCGCGGCGGACCCGCGGCCGCGAGCTGTTCCGCCGTGGGCTCGACGACCAGACTGCCGACCTCGTACTGCGCGCCGCGCGTGGTCTGTCCGTCGTCGCCGACCAGGGTGCGGCCCTCGGGTTCGTACCGCCAGCGGCCGCCGACCCGGACCTCGCTCGCCGGGTAGGGGAGCGGCAGATATGTCTGCTGGTAGGAGCGCGAGGCGGAGATGTTCGTCCGGACCTCCGTGACCGAGACGTCCCCGCCGAGGCCCGCGGGCTGCGGCAGGCGGTCGGGCACGTCGGTCAGCCGCCGGGTGGAGGAACGCCACTCGCTGCCGTTGAACTCGTCCAGGGCCAGGATCCGGAGATAGAGGTTCTGCGGGTTCTCGATGTTGCTGCGGTACGTCATCACCTCCCGGTTCTCCGGTTGGTTGAGGTTGTTCTGGAGCGAGACCAGCGGATTCACGGCGGAGATGGTGCCGCCGCCGCTGCCCTTGCCGTTCCCCGGGCCGTTGCCGCCGAGCAGACCGCTGTCCAGCGCGGGCAGGGCGAGGGGGGCCACCAGGGCGATACCGAGCGCCAGCACGCCGATCCGCCGCCCGGTGCGGACGGGGGAGGAGCCGCCGCTCACCCCGGACAGCCCGTCGGCCAGACCGCCCTTGGTCCGCGAGGTCCCGCCGAAGACACGGCCCCACTGGGAGAGCCGGTCCCGGCCCTCGGCCAGCAGGAGCAGCAGGTAGCCGGAGGCGGCCAGCAGGAACCACACCCAGCCCGCCCCGCCGTCCGAGAGGCCCGCCGCGACCGAATACAGGGCGAGGAGCGGCAGCCCGGCCGGGGCCGCGCTGCGGAAGGTCACCGCCATGGCGTCCACGACGAGGCCGATCAGGATCACCCCGCCGACCACCATCAGCTTGATGCCGTCGGTCAGCGGGGCCGGGGTGGAGTACGTACCGACGTCCTCGCCGCCCGCCACCAGCAGCTCACCGAGCCGCATGACGGCCTGCGGTCCCGGCAGGACCCCCAGCAGGGCGTGGTCCCGCGCGAACACCAGCGTCAGCAGCACCAGCGTGACCAGCGCCTGGGCGGCGACGGTCAGCGTCCGGGCCGGCGGCACCCGGCGCGCCAGGGCGCCCACCCCGCTCTGGACGCCGAGCAGAACCGCCGCCTGCACCAGCCAGCCGACCCCCTCCACCAGCGGGATCAGCGCCCCCGCCGCCAGCAGTGTCGCCGCGTAGGCGCTCAGCGCCAGCCTGGCCCGTCCGCTCATGACCATCCCCCCGCGAAACCGGTCGGGCCGCCGCTCGGGGCGGACGGCGTGTCCGTGCGCATCCCGCCGGCCAGCTGCCACAGCTCGGGCAGCTCGTCGCCCGGCTCCACCGGCACCGCCGTCCAGCCGGACTCGCGCAGCCGTCGCAGCCGGTCGTCGGCCGCGCCCGCCGCGCTCTCGTCGCCGGCCCAGGCGGCGCTGTCCAGGACGAACGCGACCCCGGCGCCCGCGCGCTGCCGCATCCGGGCCGCGACCGCGGTCTGCTCCTCGTCCAGATCGCCGAAGAAGGCGATGAGCAGCCCCTCGTTACCGCCGCGCAGCACGTCATGGGCGCGGCTGAGGCCCCCGCCGTCGGAGTGGCCGACCACGGCGAGCGTGTCGAGCATCAGTCCCGCCGAGTCCGCGGACTCCTGGGTCGAGCCCGCGAAGCCGTCGGTCCCCTCGCCGGGCACCGCGTTCCCGTCGTCGGTGAGGAGCAGTACGGCGAAGCCGCGCTCCAGCATGTGCACGAGGGCGGAGGCCGCCCCCGAGACCGCCCATTCGAACGCCGAGTCCGGCCCGGCGCCCCGGTAGCCGATCTGCCGGGTGTCCAGCAGGACCGTGCATCTGGCCCGCTGCGGCTGTTCCTCACGGCGCACCATCAGCTCGCCGTGGCGCGCGGTGGAGCGCCAGTGGACCCGGCGCAGATCGTCACCGTGCCGGTAGCCGCGCGGAATGATGTCGTCCTCACCGGCGAGCGCGAGCGAGCGCTGCCGCCCGTCGCCGTACCCGGAGGCCTCGCCCGCCAGCCGCAGCGCGGGCAGCGGCACCGTACGCGGGATGACGACGAGGGTGTCGTACGCGCTGAAGGAACGCGTCAGCTCGCACATCCCGAAGGGGTCGCTGAGCCGCAGCTGCAACGGGCCCAGCGGATAGCGGCCGCGCAGGTCGGAGCGGACCCGGTAGGACACCTCGCGCCGGCCGCCCGACTCCACCCGGTCCAGGACGAAGCGCGGGCGTGGGCCCAGCACGTACGGCACGCGGTCCTGGAGCATCAGCAGACCGGTGGGCAGCCGGGAGACGTTCTCCATCCGCAGGTGCACCCGGGCCTCAGCGCCCGCGGGCACCCGGGACGGCGAGAGCCGCCGGGTGCCCGTGACCCGGTAGCGGGTGCGGTAGAGCACGGTCACACAGACCAGGGGCAGCACGGCGAGCAGCAGCCCGACCCGCAGCAGGTCGCCCTGGCCCAGGACGTACGCGCAGACGGCGGCGGCAAGACCGGCGGCCAGGAACGAGCGTCCCCGGGTGGTCAGTCCGCCCAGGGCCGTCCGGAGACCGCCCTTCCGCCCGCCGTCCTCCACGGCGCCGGGCTCGCCGGCCGCCATCACAGCCGCCGTGTCCCGGGCTGCTGCTGGTGGTACAGCGGGCGGCCCGGCTCCTGCGCGGGCGGCGCGGTGCCGCCGGCCGAGGTCGGTACGGGGGTGCGCTGGATGATCTCCCCGACCACCTGCTCCGCCGTCCGGCGGTTCAGCTGGGCCTGGGCGGTGGGCAGCAGCCGGTGCGCGAGGACCGGGGTGGCCAGGGCCTGGACGTCGTCCGGCAGGGCGTAGTCGCGCCCGCTGAGCGCGGCGGACGCCTTCGCGGCGCGCAGCAGATGCAGCGTCGCGCGCGGGGAGGCGCCGAGCCGGAGGTCCGGGTGGGTACGGGTGGCCGCGACGAGCTCCACGGCGTAGCGCCGCACGGCGTCGGCGACATGCACCGTACGGACGGCCTCGATCAGCTTCACGATGTCGTGGGCGTGGGCCACCGGCTGGAGGTCGTCCAGCGGCGAGAGGCCCCCGTGCACATCGAGCATCTGGAGCTCGGCCTCCGGGCTCGGGTAGCCGATGGAGACCCGGGCCATGAAGCGGTCGCGCTGGGCCTCGGGCAGCGGGTAGGTGCCCTCCATCTCGACCGGGTTCTGCGTGGCCACCACCATGAACGGGTCGGGCAGCTCGTAGGTGTGCCCGTCGATGGTGACCTGGCGCTCCTCCATCGACTCCAGCAGCGCCGACTGCGTCTTCGGCGAGGCGCGGTTGATCTCGTCGCCGATCACGATCTGGGCGAAGATCGCGCCCGGCTTGAACTCGAAGTCCCGCCGCTGCTGGTCGAAGATCGACACACCGGTGATGTCCGAGGGCAGCAGGTCGGGCGTGAACTGGATCCGCCGCACCGAACAGTCGATGGACCGCGCCAGCGCCTTGGCCAGCATGGTCTTGCCGACCCCGGGGACGTCCTCGATGAGGAGATGCCCCTCGGCGAGCAGCACGGTCAGCGATAGCCGTACGACCTCGGGCTTGCCCTCGATCACACCCTCCACCGACCTGCGCACCCGCTCTGCGGTGGTGGTCAGATCAGTGAGGCTCGCTCGATCGTCATAGGTCGTCACCCGGCCCTCCTCGGCCCTTTTGCGCAGGGGCCGTCGCGCGTACCCGCGCGGCCCACCCCGAAAAATCGGACACCCCTCCGGAAGACCCGGGGGAGGTCACACCCGCATTCTTGTTGCCGTTACCGCTTCGTGTCACTCGCCTGTGGACAAGTGGGTGTGAAAAGGCAGTGTCTGTCACGATTCCGGCGTCGCGGGGCACGGCGATGCGTGCGTGAGGTGCAGCAGAGGGCCGGGAGGCGACGGGGGATCCGTTCAGGAAACGGAGTCGATCTCCCGCAGCAGACCGGTGGTCACGTCGAAGACGAATCCGCGCACGTCGTCGGTGTGCAGGAGGAACGGCGAGGTCCGCACCCGCTGCATCGACTGGCGCACGTCCTGGTCGGCGTCCGTGTAGGCCTCCACGGCCCAGGCCGGACGCTGGCCCACCTCGCGCTCCAGGTCCTGCCGGAAGTCCTCGGTGAGGGACTCCAGACCGCAGTTGGTGTGGTGGATGAGGACCACGCTGCGGGTGCCGAGCGCCCGCTGGCTGATGGTGAGCGAGCGGATCACGTCCTCGGTGACCACACCGCCCGCGTTGCGGATGGTGTGGCAGTCACCGAGCTCCAGCCCGAGCGCGGCGTGCAGGTCGAGACGGGCGTCCATGCAGGCGACCACGGCGACCTGGAGGACGGGGCGGGCGTCCATGCCCGGGTCGCGGAAGTCCTTCGCGTACTCGGAGTTCAGCGCGACGAGGCGGTCGGTGACCTGGCCCCCCTCGCGGACCGCCGCAGCGGTGAACGTCACGGACTCGGCGGGGGAGTGAGCAGAAGTCGACATGGCTACGACGTTAGCCTTCCCACCTGGCACGGGCGGGCTGTGAGAGCGGACAAAGAACGTCAACACGGCTTGTTGTGAGCTAACCCACAGGCCCCCCTGGGCGCACCCGTTCGGGTGGGTTCGCCGCATCCGGTCGGGTGGCGCGACGCGCTGCGCGGTTCGTTGATCGCGAATCGATCGAATGGCAGGGTGGACTAAAGTAACGCGAAGTCAACACCCGCATTCCCGCTCCACTGCCCCATCGCACCCCCCCCCGCACCTCCTGCATATTCCGTATTTCCCCCGTGATGTGCGGCGTACGTGCGACCCGGCCCTCTCCCGCTCTCGGTCGGCCGACGCCCCTTCCCCGGCGCCGGCGGGCCTCCCCTTCAGAGCGGGCGGGGACCAGGACGTACGTGCCGGCCGCGGGACAGAGCCTGAGAGGGCGCATTGAGCCAGACCCGACACGTCCCGGTGATGCTCCAGAGGTGTCTGGACCTGCTGGCCCCTGCTCTCCAGGACCCGGCCCACCCGGAGCCCGTGGTCGTCGACTGCACCCTCGGCCTCGGCGGTCACAGCGAGGCCCTCCTCGCCGCGTTCCCCACCGCCCGGCTGGTCGCCCTGGACCGCGACAAGGAGGCGCTCCGTCTCTCCGGCGAACGGCTCGCCCCCTACGGTGACCGGGCCACCCTCGTCCACGCGGTCTACGACGAACTCCCCGAGGTCCTCGCACGGCTCGGGATCCCGAAGGTTCAGGGCGTCCTGTTCGACCTCGGCGTCTCCTCCATGCAGCTGGACGAGGCCGACCGCGGCTTCGCGTACGCCCAGGACGCCCCGCTCGACATGCGCATGGACCAGTCCACCGGGATGGGCGCCGCCGAGGTGCTCAACACCTACCCGCCCGGCGAGCTCGTGCGGATCCTGCGCGCGTACGGCGAGGAGAAGCAGGCCAAGCGGATCGTCTCCGCGATCGTGCGCGAGCGCGAGCAGGAGCCGTTCAGCAACAGCGCCCGGCTCGTCGAGCTGATTCGCGACGCACTGCCCCAGGCCGCCAAGCGCACCGGCGGCAACCCCGCCAAGCGCACCTTCCAGGCCCTGCGCATCGAGGTCAACGGCGAGCTGAGCGTCCTGGAGCGGGCCATTCCGGCCGCCGTCGACAGCCTCGCCGTCGGCGGCCGCATCGCGGTGCTCTCGTACCACTCGCTGGAGGACCGGCTGGTCAAGCAGGTCTTCGCGGCCGGCGCCGCCAACACCGCGCCCCCCGGCCTGCCCGTCGTCCCCGAGCGCTACCAGCCCCGGCTGAAGCAGCTCACCCGGGGCGCCGAGCTGCCCACCGAGGAGGAGGTCGCCGAGAACCGGCGCGCCGCCCCCGCCCGGCTGCGCGGCGCCCAGCGCATCCGCGAGGAGGAGCGATGAGCACCGGGGCCGGACGCCGCAGCGGGGGAGTCGCGGGGTGAGCAAACCGGCCGCACCGCTGAAGGGGCGGGCCGCCCGGCTCGCGCGGCTGATGCCGACCACCGGGCCCAGCACCGCGGCCCGCACCCCCTTCGTCCTGCTGGTCGTCCTGCTCCTGGGCGGCGGACTCATCACCCTGCTCCTGCTGAACTCCGCGCTCAACGAGGGATCGTTCCGGCTCAGCGAGCTGAAGCGGGACACCACCGAACTCACCGACGAGCAGCAGGCCCTCCAGCGCGACGTCGACAGCCGGTCCCAGCCCGACGCCCTGGAGAAGCGCGCCCGGGAGCTGGGCATGGTCCCCGGCGGCAGCCCCGCCTTCCTGAACCCCGACGGCACGGTCCGCGGCAAGCCCGCGGAGGCGACCGCCCCGCCGCCCAGCCCGAGTCCCAGCCCCACCTCGAGCCCCAGCGCCCCGGCGGCCGGGCCCTCGGACTCCCGCGCGTCGGCCGGCACCTCCGCCTCCCCGTCGCCCTCCGGATCCGAGTCCGCGACCGCGCCCGACCCCGCAGCCGCCCCCTCGGCGGAGAACAGCCCGCCCC
>NZ_QWFA01000155.1 GCF_003501885.1 Streptomyces globisporus | reverse complement strand
GGCCAGGGGCGATGCCCGGCCCAGGCCCCCGCCCCGGCCCCCGCTCCCAACGACGCGCTGCTGAACGGCACCGGCCCCGACTGCACCGGGGCGTCCTGCGGTTCCAGGTCCAGCAGCGCCACCGCGGACCGGCTCACCTCGCGCACCAGCCGGCCCGGCAGCCAGCCGCCCGCCACCATCGCCGCCGCCCCGCCGGGAGCGAGGGCACGGGCGAGGTCGGCCGGGGCGGGCCGGGCCGCCGGGTCCTTGGCGAGGCAGCCCGCGACCACCTCGCGCAGCTCGCCCTCCAGATCGCCCAGTTCGGGTTCCTCGTGGACCACCTTGTAGAGGAGCACGGCGGAGGAGTCGCCCGGAAAGGGGGCGGCGCCCGTCGCCGCGTACGCGAGGACCGCGCCCAGTGAGAAGACGTCGGCCGCGCCGGAGACGTCCCGGCCGCGGATCTGCTCGGGCGCCATGTAGCCGGGCGAGCCGACGGAGACCCCGGTGGAGGTGAGCGAGACGGTCGCGCCGAGTGCCCGGGCGATACCGAAGTCGATGAGGCGGGGGCCGTCCAGGGCGAGCAGCACGTTGGAGGGCTTCACATCGCGGTGGACGATGCCCTGCCCGTGGACGACGGCGAGCGCCTCGGCCAGGCCCGCGCCCAGAGTGCGTACCGCGTGTTCTGGCAGCGGGCCGTGCTCGGTGATCGCCTGGGAGAGCGGGGGACCTGCGACGTAACCGGTGGCCACCCACGGCACCGGGGCGTCCGGGTCGGCGTCCAGGACCGGGGCCGTCCACTGCGCGCCGATGCGCCGGGCGGACTCCACCTCGCGCCGGAACCGGGCGCGGAACTGCTCGTCGAGGGCGAAGTGGGGGTGGACCACCTTGACCGCGACCGTGCGTCCGCCCGCGCTGCGGCCGAGATAGACCCGGCCCATCCCGCCCGCGCCGAGCCTGCCGAGCAGCCGGTAGGCACCGATGGTGTGCGGTTCGCCCGCTTCCAGCGGCTGCATATGGACTCCCCCTGTGAACCCTGCGGACGGTGAAACCGTGGACGGTAATCCCTGTGGTCGGTCCGGACCCGGACCGAAGCCTAGGGGGCGTCACCGGCACGGTCACCGGGAAACGGCCGGACCATTCCCCCTTCTCCGGTCAGGAGGGGATCTTTTCGCCCCGGGGAAAGGCGCGAATGTGTTGTTCCGCCGCCCACCATTCCCTGCCCGGTACGCCTATCCGGCAGACCTCTCCGGGAAGGGGAAAGGGAATTCCCCATATCCCCGGTCCGTACCTCAGCCGCCGAGCAGCTCCACCCGGACGTCCGCCGGGTAGCCGGTGTCCGCACCCGTACGGCGGGCGAACTCGCGGACGCCGGCCAGCTGGTCCGGGCCGAAGCGGAAGTCGAGCGTCGTGAAGTACTGCTCCAGCACCTTCGCGTCGAAGGCCTCCCAGCGGGCCGCCTGCTCCGCGACCTTGGTGACCTCCTCCAGGGAGAGGTCCCGGGAGGCCAGGAACGCCTCGTGGACCTGGGCCGCCCGGTCGGGGTGCGCGGCGAGGAAGTCCTTGCGGGCCGCCCAGACGGCGAAGACGAACGGCAGCCCCGTCCACTCCTTCCACATCTGGCCCAGGTCGTGGACCTGGAGCCCGAGCCGGGGGGCGTCGTGCAGATTGGCGCGCAGCGCGGCGTCACCGATCAGCACGGCGGCGTCCGCCTCCTGCATCATCAGGCCCAGGTCCGGCGGGCAGGTGTAGTAGTCGGGCCGGACGCCGTAGCGCTCGGCCAGCAGCAGCTGGGCCAGCCGCACCGAGGTGCGGGAGGTCGAGCCGAGCGCCACCCGGGCCCGGTCGAGCTGCTCCAGCGGGAGCTGGGAGACGATCACGCAGGACATGACGGGCCCGTCGCAGCCGACCGCGATGTCGGGGAAGGCGACCAGGTCGTCGGCGTTGCGCAGGTACTCCACGAGGGTGACCGGGCCGATGTCCAGGTCTCCCCTGATCAGCTGCTCGCTGAGCCGCTCCGGGGTGTCCTTGGAGAGCTCCAGGTCGAGCAGGGTTCCCGTCCGCGCCAGGCCCCAGTAGAGGGGGAGGCAGTTCAGGAACTGGATGTGGCCGACGCGGGGCCGGCTGCGACGGTCGTCGCCTTCGCGGGGGGAGACGGTTGAATTGTCCACATCGCGAGGCTAGACCCGCGTCCGGCCACGGGCACCACCGGGGCCCGCGCACCCCCTTTTCACGGACCTCTC
The DNA here is from genome assembly GCF_003501885.1 of Streptomyces globisporus. Classification (GTDB taxonomy): domain Bacteria; phylum Actinomycetota; class Actinomycetes; order Streptomycetales; family Streptomycetaceae; genus Streptomyces; species Streptomyces globisporus_D. The sequence goes on along the minus strand of NZ_QWFA01000155.1, from coordinate 12,653 downwards.
GCGGGACGCCCGGCGGGGCGATCAAACCTTCGGGTGAAGTGATCTTTCCCTCTACCGCTCTCCGGAGACTGCGTGCTAGGCTCGCCCGCAAGTTGCAGTTTGGTTTCCCTTGCAGTACAGAGCCTGCGGAGCATGTAACCCGCAGGCTTTTGTAGTTTTCAGACTTGTTTGCAGGTTCTGGAGCAGGGCAACCCTTTGGCCCAAGGAGGGCTTATGGCTACCGGAACCGTCAAGTGGTTCAACGCTGAAAAGGGCTTCGGCTTCATCGCCCAGGACGGCGGCGGCCCGGATGTCTTCGTTCACTACTCCGCGATCAACGCGTCCGGGTTCCGCTCCCTCGAGGAGAACCAGGTCGTGAACTTCGACGTCACTCAGGGACCCAAGGGTCCGCAGGCTGAGAACGTCACCCCGGCCTAGTTGCCCGGGTCGGCCGATCGCGGCCGCACATAGCAGTACCCAAGGAGCCCCGCTCCCCCGCTTCGGCGGAGGAACGGGGCTCCTGCCTGTATACGACCCGCAACCCGGTACCGCTTGACCTTGACCCCGTGTGAAGGGCTGCAGTGGAGCCATCATGTTCACCATCGGAGACTTCGCCAGGTACGGGCGGGTGTCGCCCCGGATGCTGCGTCACTACGACGCCATCGGGCTGCTGCGCCCGGACCGCACCGACCCCGCCACCGGCTACCGCCTCTACGGCGCGGCCCAGCTCGCCCGGCTCAACCGGATCATCGCGCTCAAGGACCTCGGCTTCACGCTCCAGCAGGTGGGGGCGGTCCTGGACGAGCAGGTGGGCCCCGAGGAGCTGCGCGGCATGCTGCGGCTGCGCCGGGCCGAGCTGGCGGAGGCGGTGGCGGCCGCTTCGGCGCGGCTGGCCCGGGTCGAGGCGAGGCTCCGGTCGATCGAGAGCGAGGGGCACATGCCTGCCGACGACGTCGTGATCAAGACCGTTCCGGCGGTCCGGGTGGCCGAGCTGACCGGAACGGCCGCCGGCTACCAGCCCGAGGACATCGGGCCGGTGATCGGTCCGCTGTACGAGCGGCTCTTCCCGCTCCTGGAGGGCGCGGGCGTCCGGCCCACCGGCCCCGGGATCGCGCGGTACGAGGACGAGCCCGGGGGCGGCGGGATCGTCGTGCACGCCGGGGTGACGGTGTCGGCCCCGGTGGGCGCGGTCGGGGACACGGGGGTGCGGGTGGTGGAGCTGCCGGCGTTCGTGGCGGCGGCGATCGTGCACCGGGGCGCGATGGACGGCGTACTGCCGGCGGCCAACACCCTGGCCCGCTGGCTGGAGGCCAACGGCTACCGCTCCACGGGGTACGCCCGCGAGGTCAACCTGGAGTGCCCGCCGGACCGGGAGCAGTGGGTGACGGAACTTCAGGAGCCGGTGGCGAAGGCCTGACGCGGCCCGCAGGTATGGGGAGGGGGTCGCGGTCTCCTCCTCGTACCCACCGCAGGCTCAGGGGCCCGCCCAGAGCCCGTCCTCCGTGAGCCCCAGCAGCTCGATGGCGTTGCCGCGCACGATCCGGTCGACGACGTCCGGGGCGAGGTGGCCCATCTGCTCCTCGCCGACCTCGCGGGAGCGGGGCCAGGTGGAGTCGGAGTGCGGGTAGTCCGTCTCGTACAGGACGTTGCCGACGCCGATCGCGTCGAGGTTCTTCAGCCCGAAGGCGTCGTCGAAGAAGCAGCCGTAGACGTGCTCGGCGAAGAGTTCGGACGGCGGGCGGTGGACCTTGTCGGCGACGCCGCCCCAGGCGCGGTTCTCCTCCCAGACCACGTCGGCGCGTTCCAGGATGTAGGGGATCCAGCCGATCTGCCCCTCCGCATACATGATCTTCAGGTTGGGGAAGCGTTCGAACTTGCCGCTCATCAGCCAGTCGACCATCGAGAAGCAGCAGTTGGCGAAGGTGATCGTGGAGCCGACGGCGGGCGGGGCATCGGCGGAGGTGGACGGCATCCGCGACGAGGAGCCGATGTGCATGGCGATGACGGTGCCCGTCTCGTCGCAGGCCGCGAGGAGCGGATCCCAGTCGTCCGCATGTATGGACGGAAGCCCGAGATGGGGAGGTATCTCGGAGAACGCGACGGCGCGCACGCCCCGCGCGGCATTGCGCCGTACCTCGGCGGCGGCGAGTTCCGCGTCCCAGAGCGGGATGAGGGTGAGAGGGATGAGGCGGCCGTGCGCCTCGGGGCCGCACCACTCCTCGACCATCCAGTCGTTGTACGCGCGCACCCCCAGGAGCCCCAGTTCGCGGTCCTTGGCCTCGGTGAACGTCTGCCCGCAGAAGCGCGGGAAGGTCGGGAAACAGAGCGCGGACTGGACGTGGTTGACGTCCATGTCGGCGAGCCGGTCCGGGACCGAGAAGGAGCCGGGGCGCATCTGCTCGTAGGTGATGATCTCCAGCCTTATCTCGTCCCTGTCGTAGCCGACGGCGGTGTCCAGGCGGGTGAGCGGGCGGTGCAGGTCCTCGTACACCCACCAGTCGCCCACCGGCCCGTCGTCGCCCTTGGCACCCATGACGGGCGCGAACTTGCCGCCCAGGAAGGTCATTTCCTTCAGGGGCGCGCGAACGATGCGCGGGCCGGAGTCCGCGTACCTGGACGGGAGCCGGTCCCGCCAGACATGAGCGGGCTCCACCGTGTGGTCGTCCACCGAGATGATCTTCGGGAAGGTCTCCATGCGTTCCACGGTAGCGCCGATCTGACGACCCGTCAGCAAGCGTGCGCGCATTCAGGTCGGGCAGGGCGCGGGGCATGGTTCCCGAATCGTTGTCGAGGGCTTGTGCAGAGCGTCACCCACTGCTGACGAGTCCGCCCGAGACAAGGCAGACTGTTGAGCGCGATACCAGCGGTACCGCGCCATCCGGATGCACACCGCACTTCGGCGCAGGGCGGACATTCGGGCGCGGGCACCACCGGCAGGATCCGCAGACGAGCGGGACCGGCAGGCGAGCAGGACAGGGGGCATCAATGGACCGTGACAGCGGGCCACGCGTGCGCGTACCGGAGCAGCGTGCTCCGGAGAAACCGGGTTCGGCGGACGCCCTCAGGTTCACCGTGCTCGGCCCCGTACGGGCCTGGCGGGGCTCGGATCTGCTCTCCTCCGGCTCGCCCCAGCAGCGCGCCCTGCTGACCGCGCTGCTGCTGCGCGAGGGGCGGACGGCCACCGCGGGCGAGCTGATCGACGCGTTCTGGGGCGAGGACCCGCCCTCGCAGGCGCTGGCCACGATCCGGACGTACGCCTCCCGGCTGCGCAAGATCCTGGGCCAGGACACGCTGGTGAGCGAGTCCGGCGGGTACGCGATCCGGATCGACCGGGGCGCGCTGGATCTCACCCTGGCCCAGGACCTGGCGGCCGAGGCGGAGAAGGCGCGGGCGGCCGGGGACCGGTGCCAGGCGCGCACCCTGATCAACAAGGTGCTGGGCCTGTGGGACGGCGAGGCGCTGGCCTCCGTTCCCGGCCCGTACGCGGACAACCAGCGGACCCGGCTGGAGGAGTGGCGGCTCCAGCTCACCGAGACGAGGCTCGACCTGGACCTGGAGGTCGGCTGCCACGCGGAGGCCGTCTCCGAGCTGACCGCGCTGACCGCGGCGCACCCTCTGCGGGAGCGGCTGCGCGAGCTGCTGATGGTCGCGCTGTACCGCAGCGGCCGGCAGGCCGAGGCCCTCGCGGTGTACGCGGACACCCGTCGGCTCCTCGCGGAGGAGCTGGGCGTCGACCCGCGCCCCGAACTGGCCCAGCTCCAGCAGCGGATCCTGCGCGCCGACGAGGAGCTGGCCCGCCCGGCGGACGAACCGGCGCCCGCGCCGGCCCCTCTGCGCCCCGCGCAGCTCCCGGCCACGGTGCCCGACTTCACCGGCCGGTCCGCGTTCGTGGCGGAGCTGGGCAGCCGGCTGGCCACGGCGGAAGGGTCGGTCATGGCGGTCTCGGCCGTGGCCGGGATCGGCGGCGTGGGCAAGACGACACTGGCGGTGCACGTCGCCCACCAGGCCCGTCGGCACTTCCCGGACGGGCAGTTGTACGTCGACCTCCAGGGCGCGGGGGCGCGGGCGGCGGAGCCGGAGACGGTCCTCGGCTCGTTCCTGCGCGCGCTGGGCACGGCGGACTCGGCGATCCCGGACACGCTGGACGAGCGGGCCGCGCTGTACCGCTCGACGCTGGACGGCCGCCGCATCCTGATCCTCCTCGACAACGCCCATGACGCCGCCCAGATCCGCCCGTTGCTGCCCGGTACGCCGGGGTGCGCGGCGCTGGTGACGAGCCGGGTGCGGATGGTGGACCTGGCCGGGGCGCATCTGGTGGACCTGGACGTGATGTCGCCGGAGGAGGCGCTCCAGCTCTTCACCCGGATCGTGGGCGCGGAGCGGGTGGGCTCGGAGCGGGAGGCGGCCCTGGACGTGGTGGCCGCGTGCGGCTTCCTGCCTCTGGCCATCCGCATCGCCGCCTCCCGCCTGGCGGCGCGCCGCACCTGGACGGTGTCGGTCCTCGCCGCGAAGCTCGCCGACGAACGCCGCCGCCTGGACGAGCTCCAGGCGGGGGACCTCGCCGTGAAGGCCACATTCGAACTCGGCTACGGCCAACTGGAACCGGCCCAGGCCCGGGCCTTCCGCCTCCTGGGCCTCGCGGACGGCCCCGACATCTCCCTGGCCGCGGCGGCCGCCCTGCTGAACCTGGACCCGCCGCGGCGGAAGACCTCCTGGAGGCCCTGGTCGACACGAGCCTGGTGGAATCCGCCGCCCCGGGCCGCTACCGCTACCACGACCTGGTGCGCCTCTACGCGCGTGCGTGCGCGGAGCGGGACGAGCGGGCGGTGGAGCGGGAGTCGGCGTTGTCGCGGCTGCTGGACTTCTACCTGGCCACGGCGGCGGGGGTGTACGCGCTGGAGCGGCCGGGAGACCGGTTGGCCGATCACCGGGAGCCCACGCAGTACAGCGGGCTGACGTTCGCCGACCGGCACAGCGCTCAGGACTGGCTCTACACGGAGGCCAACTCCCTGCTCGCCTGCGTACGTCAGTCGTCGGGGCCCGGTGCGGTGCGCCGGGCGGTCGATCTGCTCTGGGCCACCAAGGACCTCGCGGAGTCGGGCGCGAACTCCAAGCAGTACGAGGCCGCGGCGATCACGATGCGCGATCTGGCGCGGTCCAGCGACGACGCGCGGGCCGAGGGGCGGGCGCTGATCACGCTCACCAACGCGCGTCTGGTCGCGGGCCGTTTCGACCAGGCGGAGCGGGACGCACAGCGTGCCATGCGGCTCGCCCGCGCCGTGGACGATCCGCTGCCGAGCTGCTGGGCTCCGAACGACCTCGGCATCATCGCGCTGTACCAGAACCGCCATGCGGAGGGAGAGGCGTATCTGGAGCAAGCCATCGCCAACTTCCGGGCCGACGGCAACCGCCCGGGCGAGGCGAGCGCCCTGTGCAACCTCTCCCGCATCCATCTGGCGATGGGGAACACCACGAGCGCGGTGGCCCTGGCCCAGCAGGGCATAGACATCTACGACGAGCTGGGCCACGCGCTGCGCGGTGCGAACGGCCGTTACGCTCTCGGCCTGGCTCTCACGCAGAGCGGCCGGTTCGCCGATGCGACGGAGCAGCTCCACAACGCGCTGGCGGTGTTCCGGGACAGCCGACAGCGCCTCTGGGAGGGTATGGCGACGTTCCGTCTCGCGGAGGTGGATCTGGCCGCCGGTCTTCCGGCTCAGGCCGCCACGAAGGCCGAGCAGGCTCTCGCGGTGCTGCGCGGCATCGGAGGGGAGTGGCGGCGCGGCAATGTCCTCACCGTCCTGGGCCAGGCACTGAAAGACATCGGCCAGCCGGGCCGGGCCCAGGTGTGCTGGCGTGAGGCGCTGGACATATACGAGACGCTCGGTTCGGCGGAGGTCGAAGCCGTACGGAAGTTGCTGGCGCCGACGCTGCCCGCGTGAGCCCGCGAGGCGTTCATCATTCGTTTATCGCGCCCCGACATGGTGGTTCCAGTCGTTCCGTCGCGTCGGGGGGCAGACGGGCCGGCCTCGGCCGCAGAGGTAGGTTGAACGGCCGAACGACACCTGCCCGGCAACCCGACGGGGGAGTTGCCGGGCGGGCTCGTCGAGTCCGAGCACAGCCATTCAGGGAGCTGGAGAACACCATGAGCGATGCGCAGAAGAAGCCGGTCGTGAAGCCGCTCGACAACCACGCCACCGGCGGGGAAGCTACGACGCAGGACAACCACGCGACAGGTGGTGTGCTGAAGCCGCTGGACAACCACGCCACCGGCGGCACGGTCAAGCCGCTCGACAACCACGCGACGGGCGAGCCCGCCTAGACCTTCCCGACGGGGATACGGGGGAGCGGCCGCGGTGGCACCGAGGGGGAGCCGCCGCGGCCGCGGCATGTCCAGGAACGACCTGCTCACGTAATCGCGCCATCGTTCGACCGCTTCCCGCCACAGGGGTACCGCAATCGCCCCCCCCCTGTCACTAGCGTCACTTCACGTCCAGAAGCTCGCCACACCACAGGAGTGGGAATGACCCGCACCAAGAAGACGTTTGTCGCCGCCGCGTTCGCGGTGGCTCTCGGCCTCGGCTCAGCTTCTCCGGCCCTGGCCGATCAGCACGCCACCGGTGACGTCCCCGTCACCACTCAGGACCAGCACGCCACCGGTGGCGACGCCACCACTCAGGACCAGCACGCCACCTGAGATGACCAATAGGTGAGGGGCCCGAGACGGGGGAAACGCTCGGGCCCCTCCTGCATGTCGGGGACCGCGCCTACAGGGCCCGCAACTGCACCCTCGCCCCGCACAGCTTGCCCAGGTCGTCCACGTCGGACGTGAAGAGCGCGGTCCGGCCCGGCTGACGGTTCGCGATCGCGGCGAGCGCGGCGTCGATGGCGTACTTGTGGCCGTGCAGGCCGGCCTCGCGCAGGAGACGGATCGCCTCGTCGGCGATGTCCTGGGTGACGGGCTCGACGACCATCCCGGACATCGCCCAGTCCCACACCGGCCGCCGGATCTTGCTGTGGTACGCCTCGATCAGGGTCATCGAGCTGGTCACCACACGGACGCCCGCCCGGTGGGCGTCCTTGAGGCGGCCCTTCATCTCCGGGTTTCCGAGGGCCGCCCGCGAGACTGCCTCGCAGTCCAGTACGTAGGTGATGTCCGGCATCACGCGGCCGCCGCGCCCCGACGTGCGGGGGTGTCCGCCTCCTGCTCGGCGAACCACTGCTCGATCTCTCGGCGCTCGGCCTCGGCCGCCGCCAGGTCGGCATCGGTGACGGGTCCGTATTCGCCTTCAAGGCGCGCCACCAGCTCCCCCAGCCGGTCATGCTCACGCTGACGTTCTATGGCCCGCGTGACATAGGCGCTGAACGCCCCCGGGCCGACCTCCGCCCGGATCTCCTCCGCCAGCTCCTCCGGCAGGGTGACCGTGTACTTCTTGGTTGCCATACCTATGACCATACCGCTGAAGCCGGACGGGCCCCAGTCGCGCTCACCCCATCCGGTGAAGCAGAACGGACGTTCCTCTACCCCAACCCCCGCAGCTCCCCCTTCACCACCTTGCCGCTCGCGTTGCGCGGCAGTTCCGGGACGAACTCCACCGTTCTCGGGACCTTGAAGTTCGCCATCTCGCGGCGGGACCAGGCGATCAGGTCGTCCGCGGTGAGTGTCGCGCCCCGGCGGCGGACCGCGTACGCCTTGCCGACCTCGCCGAGGCGGGGGTCCGGGACGCCGATGACCGCGACGTCGGCCACGTCCGGGTGGAGGCCGAGGAGCTGCTCTATCTCGGCCGGGTAGGCGTTGAAGCCGCCCACGATGAACATGTCCTTGATCCGGTCCGTGATCCTCAGATTGCCCGCCGCGTCCAGGACGCCCACGTCGCCCGTGCGGAGCCAGCCGTCCTCGGTCATCGTGGCGGCCGTCGTGTCCGGGTCCTCGAAGTAGCCGGTCATGATGTGGAAGCCGCGGACCTGGATCTCGCCCGGCGCGCCCGGGTCCGCGAGGACGCGGATCTCGGTGCCGGGGATCGCGCGGCCCGAGGTCGTCGCCACGGTCTCCGGTGCGTCGCCCCTGCGGCACATCGTGACGATGCCGCTCGCCTCGGAGAGGCCGTACGCCGTGAGGACCGTGGCGATGCCCAGTTCGTTGCGCAGGCGCTCCACCAGCTGGAGGGGGACCACCGCCGCCCCGGTGACGACCTGGCGCAGGGCCGACAGGTCGTGCGCCTCGCGTGCCGGGTGGTCCAGCAGGGACTGGTGCAGGGTCGGCGGTCCGGGCAGGACCGAGATCCGTTCCGCCGCGATGTTCGCCAGCACCGTGTCCACGTTGAACACCGGCTGCGGCACCATCGTCGCCCCCCGCATCAGGCAGGCGATGATCCCCGCCTTGTAGCCGAAGGTGTGGAAGAACGGGTTCACGATCAGGTAGCGGTCGCCCTCGCGCAGGCCCGCCAAGTCGCTCCAAATCTCGTACGCGCGCAGCGTCTGGGCGTGGGTGATCACCGCCCCCTTGGGGGCGCCCGTCGTGCCCGAGGTGTAGATGATGTCTGAGGGGGACGAAGGGGCGATCGCCGCCGCTCGGTCCCGTACGGCCGAGGGCTCCACCCCTTCCCCCGCCGCCAGGAAGTCCGGCCAACTCGTGTAGTCCTCGGGAGCCGTGTCCGCCAGCACCACCACCCGCTCCAGGTCCGGCAGTTTCACCTCCGCCCGGCGCAGCGACGCCACGTACGACGTGCCCAGGAACGTCCCCGTGACGAACAGCAGCCTCGCCCGGCTGCGCCGCAGGATGTGCGCCGCCTCCGCGCCCTTGAAGCGGGTGTTCAGCGGGACCAGCACCGCGCCCGCGCTCACCGCCCCCAGTGCCGAGACGATCCACTCCGTCGTGTTCGGGGCCCAGATCGCCACCCGGTCACCCGGCTCCACCCCGGCGGCCATGCACGCGGCCGCCGCGCGCTCCACCCGGTCGCCGAGTTCGGCGTACGAGAGCCGGGTGCGGCCGTCGGCCACCGCCTCGGCCGGGCCGTACCGCCTCGCCGCCGCCCGCACCAGCCCCGGGATGCTGCCCCACTCCTCGTCGCCCCGCATCACGCGCCCGCCTTCCGCCGCCGCACTAGCTGACTATCCGTCAGATTAACGGTAGCCTCTGCCGCTGTCAGCAGGCGCGACAGTGCGGGAGGTCAGCGGATGGCGACGCTCAAGGACGCGACGGCGATAGCCGGGATAGGACAGACGGCGTTCGCGAAACGGCTCCCGGAGTCCGAGAAGACCCTCGCCTGCCGGGCGATCCTCGCCGCCCTCGACGACGCGGGCATCGCCCCGTCGGAGGTCGACGGCTTCGCCTCGTACACCATGGAGGAGACCGACGAGGTCGAGGTCGCCAAGGCGATCGGGGCCGGGGACGTCACCTTCTTCAGCAAGGTGGGCTATGGCGGGGGCGGCTCCTGCGCCACCCTCGGCCATCTCGCCGCCGCCATAGCCACCGGGCAGGCGAGCGTCGGGGTCGCCTGGCGGTCGCGGAAGCGCGGGTCGGGCCCCCGGCCGTGGAAGAACACCGCCGCGCAGCTGCCCACTCCCGCCCAGTGGACCCGCCCCTACGGGCTCCTCCGGCCCGCCGACGAGATCGGCATGCTCGCCCGGCGCTACATGCACGAGTACGGGGCCACCCGCGACCACCTCTTCAACGTCGCCCTCGCCTGCCGCAACCGGGCCAACCAGAACCCGGCCGCGATCATGTACGACCGGCCGCTGACCCGCGAGATGTACATGACCTCCCGCTGGATCAGCGAACCCCTCTGCCTCTTCGACAACTGCCTGGAGACGGACGGGGCGTTGGCCTGCGTCATCGTCTCCGCCGAGCGCGCCCGCGACTGCCGGCAGAAGCCCGTCTATCTCCACTCCGTCGCCCAGGGGCTGCCCGCCCAGCACCACGGGATGGTCAACTACTGGAACGACGACCCGCTCACCGGCCCCGCCTGGACGGCAGCCCGACAGCTCTGGAAACAGGCCGACTTCGGACCGGACGACGTCCATGTGGCCCAGATCTACGACGCGTTCACCCCGCTCGTCCCGCTCTCCCTGGAGGGCTACGGCTTCTGCGCGCGCGGCGAGGGCGGCGCGTTCACCGAGGGCGGGGCGCTGGAGAGCGGTGGACGGCTGCCGGTCAACACCGGCGGGGGCGGGTTGAGCGAGGCGTACGTCCACGGCTTCAACCTCATCACCGAGGGCGTCAAGCAACTGCGCGGCACGTCCACCGCCCAGGTGCCGGAGGCCGCCACCTGTCTGGTCACCGCCGGTGAGGGCGTGCCGACATCCGCTGTCCTGCTGAGGAGTTGAGGCGATCCCATGAGCCTGTCCGATGCCCTGCTGCTGCCCGTCGTCGACGAGGACGGCGCACCCTTCTGGGAGTACGCCGCCCGGGGCGAACTCCGCGTCCAGGCCTGCGCATCCCCCGCCTGCGGCGAACTCCGTTTCCCGCCCCGGCCCTGCTGCCCGCACTGCGGGTCCTTCGCGAGTGAGTGGCGGCCGATGAGCGGGCGAGGGCGGCTCTGGTCGTACGTCGTCCCGCATCCGCCGCTCCTTCCCGCATACACAGAACAGGCTCCGTACAACGCGGTGGTGGTGGAGCTGGCGGACGCCCCGCAGATCCGCCTGGCCGGGAACGTCGTCGCCTCCCGCGACGCGCCGCTCAACTCCGTCGACCCGGCGCGGCTGCGGATCGGCGCTCCGGTGCGGGCCGCGTTCTGCCCGGCGGGCCCCGATGGCGGGGTCACGCTCGTCCGCTGGCTCCTGGAGCGGTGAGCGGTGGCCCTGCGTATCGAGCGGGAGGCGACGGCCGGGGTCGTGCTCGTCACCCTCGACCGGGCGGAGAAGCTCAACGCGATCGACCTGGAGACCGCCGGGGAACTCACCGCTCTGTGGCAGGAGTTGCGGTACGACGAGAGCGTCAGGGCCGCCGTCCTCGCCGGGGCCGGGACGCGCGCCTTCTGCACGGGGATCGACCGGGGGGCCGAAGTCCCGCAGCCTCCCTCCCCGTACGCCGTCGACGACCCGCTCCTGCGCATCGGGCCCAAGGCGAACGACCTGTGGAAGCCGGTGATCGCGGCGGTGGAGGGGATGGCCTGCGGCGGGGCGTTCTACCTGCTGGGCGAGGCGGAGTTCGTCGTCGCGTCCCGGGAGGCGACGTTCTTCGACCCGCACACGACGTACGGGATGGTCTCGGCGTACGAGGCGATCGCGATGGCCCAGCGGATGCCGTACGGGGAGGTCGCCCGGATGTCCCTGATGGGCACGGCGGAACGGGTGAGCGCCGAGCGGGCGTACGCCGTCGGGCTGGTCAGCGAGGTGACGGAGCCGGGCGGCGCGGTGGCGGCTGCGTTGCGGTCGGCGGCCGTGATCGCCGGTTACCCCACGGAGGCGGTGCAGGGCACGGTCCGGGCGGTGTGGGCCGCGAAGGAGGCGGCCAGGACCCAGGCGATGGCCCAGGCCCCGGCGCTGATCACCCTGGGCAACCTGCCCCCGGACCGGCAGGCGGAGCTGTTCGGGGCACGGGGAGCGAGCGGGGAGCCCCGGGTGCGGTGAGCGGGCGTGCCGTGCGGTCAGACCACCTCGGCGGTCACTACGCAGCGCTTGACCCGGGAGACCTTGCCGGGGCTCTCCATGCGTACGGTGAGCGTCCGGAAGTCGCCGCTGTCGAGGGTCGTGGTGGCCTCGGCCGTGTCCACGGTGTTGCCGCGGGCGTCGACGAACCGGACGTCGATCTCGTAATCCTGCGTGTACCGGTCGTTCGACTGGACCTCGATCAGCGATGAGGTGACCGCCTTGCGCTTGCCCTTGCGCGGCGTGGCGCAGCGGATGACCCGGACGGCGGGTGCGCCGTCGGACGCGGTGGGCGTCGGGGTCGAGTAGGAGCCGGAGGACGAGGAGCTGTCGCCGTAGTCGTAGTCGTCGTCGTCGTTGTAGTCCGTGTCGCGGTAGCCGTTGTTGCTCTTCTTCGAGCTGGAGCAGCCGCCGCCGCTCGAACTGCCGCCCTTGCTCTTTCCGCTCTTGCCGCCGCTGCTGGAGGTCGAGAATCCGGTGAGCGCGAGCACCACCACGACCAGGACCGCCGCGAGCTTCGTCTGTCGCCGCATCATGGATGCAGCCCCCCTTGAGTTTCGTTGCCGTATATCGAGCCGGTGGCGTGCGTTGTGACCCTCAGCATGCCGTGCGGGACTCCACGTTCAGGTCATGACCCTGTCACGGTCCGGTCATGGTCTGCGTGGCGGGGGTGATCGTCCCGGCGTAGCGTCGGTGGCGGGGGCCGTTCACGTACGCCCCTGGAGGCTGACGATGATCCGCAACGTCCTCGGCTCCGTCGTCGCCCTGGCCGGGGCCGCCTCCGCCGTGCTGAGCCCGTTCCGCGACTGGTACGGCGGGCGGGCCGGGCACGACTACCGGGTGCGGGACCTCTTCGAGGGGATCACCCCTGCGGAGTCGGGGGTGCTGGTCTCGATCCTGCTGCCGTTCCTGGGGGCGGCGCTGCTGGTGATCGTGGGCGTGGTGCTCCGGTCGCGGCTCGTGGTGGCCCTCGCGGGGCTGGTGGTGCTCGGCTTCACGATCCTGTGGATGGTCCGCCAGGGGCAGGCCGCGGGGTCGCTGGTGGTGGGCGGGGACGGGGCGGGGTTGCAGGTGGGGGTGGTGAACGC
>NZ_QWFA01000154.1 GCF_003501885.1 Streptomyces globisporus | reverse complement strand
ACCCCCGCCCCCGAGCCCGCCGCCGCTCCGGAACCGGCCTACCGGGTCTCCCTCGCCACCTCCCAGGAAGACGTACGCGCGGCCCAGCGACTGCGCCACCTGGTGTTCGCCGGGGAGCTCGGAGCCCGGCTGGAAGGGCCCGAACCCGGCCTGGACAGCGACGCCTTCGACGCGTACTGCGACCACCTGCTGGTCCGGGAGACCGCCACCGGGGACGTCGTCGCCACCTACCGGCTGCTGCCGCCGGAACGGGCCCGCATAGCCGGACGCCTCTACGCGGAGAGCGAGTTCGACCTCAGCAGGCTCGCCCCGATCCGCGACGACCTCGTCGAGGTCGGCCGCTCCTGCGTCCACCCCGCCCACCGCGACGGCGCCGTCATCGCCCTCGTCTGGGCCGGACTCGCCCGCTACATGGAGCGCAGCGGCCACACCTGGATCGCGGGCTGCTGCTCCCTCCCGCTGGCCGACGGCGGCGCGTCGGCCGCCCGCAGCTGGAACACCGTACGCGCGGGACACCTCGCGCCCCAGGAGTACTGGGTCACCCCGCACCGCCTCTGGGACTCCTCCGCGCACGGCCCGGAAGCCGGCTCCCGGGCCGACCTCCCGCCCCTGCTGCGCGGTTACCTCCGGCTCGGCGCCCAGGTCTGCGGAGCCCCGGCGTACGACCCCGACTTCAACGTCGCCGACCTGTACGTCCTGCTCTCGCTGCGCCGGACCGACCCGCGCTACCTGCGCCACTTCCTCTCCCTGGCCCCGCTGCGATGAGCGGCTGGCTGCCCGCCGCCCCGTGCACCCCGGACGGCTGCGCCCGGCACACCGGGGCCGTACGCGCTCCGCTGCCCGCCGCGCTCCTTCTGCTGTCCGGCTGTGCCCTGGTCCTGCTGGGAGTGGCCTGCGTCCCGCTGGTCCGGCTGCTCGGGGCCGGACCGCGGCGCCGGCTGACCCGGCGCTGGGCGCGTGCCGTTCCGCGAGCCTTCGGCGTACGCGTCCTGGTCCGGCACGCGACGGACCGCGGCCCAAACGGCGGCGAACTGGTCGTCGCCAACCACATCTCCTGGCTCGACATACCGCTGGTCGCGTCCGTACTGCCCGGCCGGATGGTCGCCAAACGCGAGATCCGGTGCTGGCCGCTCCTGGGGTCCCTCGCCGCGCTCGGCGGCACCCTGTTCATCGACCGCGACCGGCTGCGCGCGCTGCCCGCCGCCGTACGGACCATCGCGACGGCTCTGCGCTCCGGCTCCCGGGTCGTGGTGTTCCCCGAGGGCAGCACCTGGTGCGGACGGGGAGGCGGCGGCGCGTTCCGGCCCGCCGTGTTCCAGGCGGCGATCGACGCCCGGGGGACGGTCCGGCCGGTCCGCATCTCCTATCGCGCCTCGGCACACCGCACCGCCGACCACTGGTCGGGTCCGGGCGCGGGCGCCGTCGCGTTCGTCGGGGCCGACCCGCTCGCCGCCTCCCTGTGGCGGGTGGTGCGGGCGGCCGGGCTCACCGCCCACATCGACGTGCTCGCGCCGATCCCGGCAGACAGCGAGGACGGCCGCCGCGCCCTGGCCCGCAGGGCGCGAACGGCCGTCCTCGGCCCCGAAGAGCCCCGCCGGACCGGCCGGTCCGGTCAGACCGCCGTGGCCAGCGACAGGGCGAACCGGCCCGCCGAGTCCGTCCACCACTGAGCCAGCCGCATCCCGGCGGCGGCCAGCTCCTCACGGACGTCCTCCTGCCGGAACTTCGCAGACACCTCCGTACGCAGCTCCTCACCGGCCTCGAACGGCACCACGAGGTCCAGCTCCCGGATCTTGACGCTCAGGGCCCGTCGGGCCCGCAGCCGCATCTCGATCCACCGTTGTTCCGGATTCCACACCGCACGGTGATCGAAGCCGTCGAGCGGAAAATCGGCCCCCAACTCGCGGTTGACGACGTTCAGGACGTTCTTGTTGAAGGCAGCCGTCACCCCGGCCGCGTCGTCGTACGCGGCCACCAACGTCTCCTCCTCCTTGACCAGGTCCGTGCCCAGCAGCAGCGCGTCACCGGGGGAGAGCAGCGCGCGAACCGACCGCAGGAACGTGGCGCGCTCCTCGGGCAGCAGATTGCCGATCGTGCCGCCCAGGAACACCACCAGCCGGGGTCCCGGCGTCCCCGGCAGGACAAGGCCGGTGGTGAAATCCGCGATCAGCGCGTGGACGGACAGACCGGGGTGCTCGGCGAGCAGCGACTCGGCCGCCCCCGTCAGCGCGCTCTCGCTCACGTCCACCGGGACGTAGGAGTGCAACTCGGGGAGGACCTCCAGGAGATGGCGGGTCTTCTCGGACGACCCCGAGCCCAGCTCGATCACGGTCCTGGCCCCCGAAGCGGCGGCGATCTCGTCGGCCCGTGTCTGCAGGATCTCCCGCTCCGCGCGGGTCGGGTAGTACTCCGGCAGCCGGGTCCGCGGGCGTCGTAGAACCACTTCGGCGGCAGCGTCTTGGGATGCCGGGTCAGGCCGCTGAGGACATCGGCGCGCAGCGCCGCGTCCGTCGCGTCGACCGGGAGGGTGCGGGTCAGCGAATAAGGACTCACGCGGGGGGCTCCTTGAGCGGGGTGAGCAGGACGTCCGATGCGGTCGCGACCAGCAGGGTGCGGTCGGGGACCTCGCGCCAGAGCGGGTCGTCGTCGTACGGCTCCGAGGCGACCGCGGTGCGGCGGCCCGGCTCCGTGAGGTACCAGAGGGTGTCGCCCCAGGCGGTCGCCGTGATGGTGGCGCCGTCGGTGAGCAGCAGATTCAGCCGGGAACCGGGCGCGGCGGCCGCGACCTCGCGGACCGTCTCCGCGACGGCACGCGGCACATCGTCCCCGGCGTCGGTACGGTGCCGGATCAGCGCCCAGACCAGCGCCGAGTCGTTCCGGGCGGCCAGCGACAGGAGCTTCTCGGCGGGCAGGGCGGCGGCCGCGCCCGCGAGCGACGCGGGCCAGGGGCCCTGGCGGCGGTAGCGTCCGGGTGCCGGGTCCCCCTCCGCGTACCAGCCGACGCCGAAACCGTCCGCGTTGACCGTGCCGTAGCGCTGGCGGCGCGGCTCCCAGGACTGCCGCACCAAGGAGTGCGGCGGCCGCACGAGCACCTCGCCCAGCGTCACCGGCTCGCCCACATAGGCGATATGGCGACACATCAGGCATCCCTCGCCGTGCGGAAACCGGCGAAGATCTGCCGCCGCACCGGAAGGTCCCAGTTGCGGAAGGTGCCCCGGCAGGCGACCTGGTCCACGGCGAACGACCCGCCGCGCAGCACCTTGTGCCCCGGACCGAAGAACACTTCCGAATACTCGCGGTAGGGAAACGCCACGAACCCCGGATAGGGCAGGAAGTCACTGGCGGTCCACTCCCACACATCGCCGATCAACTGCCCCGCCCCGAAGGGCGACCGGCCCAGCGGATACGCCCCGGCCCGCGCCGGACGCAGATGGCGCTGCCCCAGATTGGCCCGCTCCGGCGTCGGATCCTCGTCGCCCCACGGATAGCGCCGCGACCGGCCGGACACGGGGTCGTGCCGGGCGGCCTTCTCCCACTCGGCCTCCGTGGGAAGCCGCCGCCCCGCCCAGCGGGCGTACGCGTCCGCCTCGTACCAGCTGACGTGCAGCACCGGTTCGTCGTACGGCACGGGCTCGGTCACCCCGAACCGGCGGCGCAGCCACTGGCCCGCGTCCCGCCGCCAGAACAGCGGTGCGGACAAGCCGTGTTCACGGACCATGGCCCAGCCCTCGGGCGCCCACCAGCGCTCGTCCCCGTACCCGTCGTCCTCGATGAAGCGGAGGTACGCGCCACAGGTGACCGGGGAGGCGTCCAGGTGGAACGCCGCCACGTCGCGCCGGTGCGCGGGGCGTTCGTTGTCCAGAGCCCACGGTTCGGCGGAGGTCCCCATCGTGAACGGGCCCTCGGGGATGAGGACTTCGCTCGGGATCACCTCCCTGCCGACGGGCTCGGGAGGAGTGGGAGGCGCGGGCGCGGTGAGTGCCGCCGGTCCCGCCCGCAGCTGATGGGTGATCAGCATGGTCTCGTCGTGCTGCTGTTCGTGCTGGGCGATCATCCCGAAGGCGAACCCGGCCCGCTCCAACGGCCCCCCGCCCTCGTGCAGAGGCGTGCCCTCCAGCAGCTCGAGCGCCCGTCCCCGTACGTCTGAGGCGTACGTCCGGGCCTCGGCGGGGGCCAGCAGCGGCAGCGAGGGGCGCGAGGCGCGCGCGTGCTCGAAGGCGTTGTACAGCCCGTCGATCTCCGGACGCAGCGCCTCCCGGCCGCCGACGGCGCGCAGCAGCCACTGCTCCTCCTGGTTGCCGATGTGCGCCAGGTCCCAGACCAGCGGCGACATCAACGGGGAGTGCTGGGCAGTCAGTTCGCCGTCGTCCACACTGTCGGTGAGCAGCGTGGTGCGGTCGCGCGCGGCCAGCAGCGCATCCAGGGCGCGCCGCCGCAGGACCTCCGGATCGACGCCGGACGCGAAGGGGAAACCGGCGGCTGCGGGGCCGGAGACCTGGGTGGGATCGAACGCGTCGGACAGCTCACGCGGCTCGGCCCCTTCGTGGTGCTCTTCGTATCCACGGTGCTCGCTCATGCGGAGGCCGCCTTCCGGTCGGTCAGCAGGCTCGGATCGGTGAGGTCGTCCGGCTCCGGCAGATCGTCGGCCGGACACCGGCCCCGGGCGACATAGCGGTCGGTGAAGGCGGCCACCGTGTCGCGCACGGCATCACTCGCGCCCATCCGCTCCAGCGCCGGAAGCGCCGCCCCGAAGCAGGTCATGGCCACGGCCCGCAACTCCGGATCGGCGAGACCCTCGCGGGCGGCGGCGGTCCAGAGCGGATTGCGCGGGGCGGCAGACGCGCCCGCCGTCTCGGCCAGCGGCTTCACGGCCCGGTACACCGTCTCGGCGGCCTCCGGGTCGTCGAACAGGGCCGTGGCGACGGCCAGCGGCACCAGCCACCCGTCGGTCCCGCTCTGCGCGTCGATCATGCGCAGTTCGAGATGGCCGCGCGGCCGGACCGGCGGGAACAGCGTGGTGAGGTGGTAGTCGAGATCGGCCTGCACCGGCGGCCGGGGCGACCCGGTGCGGATCCACTCGCGGAAGGTGAGCCCCTCGGGGACGTCCCACGGGCCGCTCTCGCACCGGATGCACAGCACGGTCGTGTCCAGGACATGGGCGGCCCAGGCCTCGCGAGGCGCGCGCCCGGTGCCCGGGGCGAGCGTCCGGCCCGGGTCGAGGTCGGCCCACAGCGACTGCCGGGTGGAGGACCAGCCGGTCCGGCGGCCGTGCTGGAACGGCGAATTCGCGAACGCCGCCACCAGCACCGCGCCCAGCAGATGCGCGAGCTGCCAGCGCCGTCCGTACCCCAGAGGCCCCGGCTCCTCCTCGCCCGTCATCGCCCGCCCGGCCGGCCCCGAGCGGTCCAGCGCGGCCTCCATCGCCTCGTAACGCGGCTCCCGCAGTCTGCGGTGCGCGGTCTGCCACGGATCGACGCCGAGCCCCACCGGCGCGAGCCCCGCCGCGCCGAGCGAGGCACGGACCGCCGCCAGATCGGCCGCGGTCGTCGCGACGCACTCCATCAGCGAACCGGCCGGCTGCGAACTGAGCTCCAGCTGCCCGCCCGGCTCGAACGTCAGCGCGGCGCTCAGGGGCAGCGCGCGGACCGCCTCGAAGGCGCTGTCCAGCCGCTCCTGGCCGACCGGGACGTCCGGACGCTCCCGGTCACGTCCGGGCGCAGCGGGGTGGCGTCCGGGCGCGAGCCGGTCGCGCCGGGAATGTCCAAGGCCATGAGGGCCTCCTTCTCAGCTGCCTGCCTACCAGCCAAACCCGTACCCGGAGATCGCACAAGGGTGCCCCCGAGCCAGGAAAATCCGATTGCGCCCAGGCCGGGTTCCCCGTCAGCATGCCCCGTATGCACCACACGGGGGAGCGCCGGTGAGCGCGCGGCTGCGCGGGATCGCGCGCGAGACGGAAGCAGTCGTCGAGGCCGGACGGTATCGCAACGCAGCAGGTCAGGACGTGTCCATCGAACGAGCGGTGGCCGCCGCACGCTCCGGCACCCGGCTCTACGGACCCGATCCGGTGCCCGTGGCCGCTCTGGACACCGACCGCACCCCCCACATCGAGGTCACCGCCGAGAGCAGCCTCGCCGCGGCCCGCCGGATGACCGGCGAGGCCCCCGGCCGGGTCGCCGTCCTGAACTACGCCTCGGCCCGCAACCCCGGCGGCGGCTACCTCAACGGCGCCCAGGCCCAGNTCCTGCGGGCCCCCGAGTACTACGCGCACCACCGTGCGGAGCGCAGCGCCTTCTACACCGACCGGGTGATCCACTCGCCCGGTGTGCCGGTCTTCCGCGACGACCGGGGCCGCTTCCTGGACGCCCCGTACACGGCGGGATTCCTCACCTCGCCCGCGCCGAACGCCGGAGTGATCCGGCGGCAGACCCCCGAGGACGCCCACCGAGTCCCGGCCGCCCTGGCCTCCCGCGCCGAACGGGTCCTTGAGGTCGCGGCCGTACGCGGCTACCGCAGGCTCGTCCTGGGCGCCTGGGGCTGCGGAGTCTTCCAGAACGATCCGGGGCAGGTGGCGGAGGTGTTCCGGGCGCTGATCGGCGAGGGAGGCCGGTTCGGCGGCCACTTCGAGCAGATCGTCTTCGGGATCCTCGACCGGAACCCCGACTCCGCCGTCCGGGCCGCCTTCACCCGGACCTTCGCCTGACCCGGAGCCCGCCCCAGGGCGCTCAGCTCCAGCCGTACCGCTCGCGCAGCCGTCCGACGACCCGGTCGAATCGCTCCAGGTCCAGCGCGCACGCCTCGCGGCGCATCCCGTCCTCGTGGACCCGCAGCACCCGGTCCAGATCGGCCCAGGACGGCCGCCCCGAGCTGTCCCAGGGGCCCGCGCCCAGTGCCACCCACTCGTGGTCCCGGTCGTGCTGCTTGCTGGAGAGCTGGACGGCGAGCGAGCTGGACGGGGGGTCGGGATCGCCGTCGCGATCGGGGGCGTAGGAGGTGCGCACGGAACCCACCTCGGTGGGGTCGGCCTGCACCGTGGCGGTCGGCCCGCTGCTGCCGGGCACGTCAATGGGGTTGTCGGAACGGTAGGCGCTGTCGTGGAACGTCATCACCACACCGTAGAACCCCTGGCCCCGGATCCCGGGAGGGGGGCGGCGGACGGGAACGTCGGGGCGGTGATCCGGCCACCGTGACCGGACCTGCGGGCCCCGGGCCGAAACCCACTCCCACGGGTCTGGAAGACTGCCCGACGCCATGAGCCAGTTACCCAAGCAGCCCGCCGAAGTCTCCGTCCCGACCAGCGCCGATGTGGCCCGCCTCGCCGGAGTGTCCCGGGCCACCGTCTCGTACGTGCTGAACAACAACGCCACCGTCCGGATCAGTGATCCCACCCGACGCCGCGTCAGGGAGGCCGCCCTCCAACTGGGTTACGTGCCGCACGCGGCAGCCCGCAGCCTGCGCGCCGGACACAGCCGCATGGTCCTGCTGCCCTCCGGCCACATACCCGGGGGCCCGCTGCACCAGTACTTCTTCGAAGAACTCCAGTCGGGGCTGCGCCGACTGGACTACACCGTCGTCCAGTACGGCAGCGTCGGTCTCACCGCCGACGAAGCGGCCACGGCCTGGGCCGAACTGCGGCCGGTCGCCGTCGTCGTACCGCCGGGTATCGCCCTCACACCGCACGGCACGGGCATCCTGACCCGCTCCGGCGCCAAGGCGGGCACGGCCTGGTCATGGACCAACGCCGGGTCGGGGAGTGCGCCGTGGAACACCTGCTGGCCCGCGGCCGCCGCCACATCGGCGTGGTCATGCCCCAGGAGCCGTGCCGCGAGTCATTCTCCGAAACCCGCCTCGCCGGCGCCCTGCGCGCCGCAGAAGCCGCGGCGGCCCGCATCTGCCCGCTGCCGCTGCGGTACGAGGAGGAGTCAGCGCAGCTGCTGGCCGCCCGCTGGTCGGAACTGGGACTCGACGCGGTGTTCGCGTACAACGACGAGTACGCCATGCTGATGATGCGGGCCCTCCAGGACGCCGGAGTGGACGTGCCCGCCGACACGGCGGTGATCGGCGCGGACGACTCCCTCATCGGCAGGCTGCTGCGCCCCCGGCTGAGCACCGTCCGGATGGAGCTGGCCATGCCGCAGCCGCTGGCGGAGACGATCGACCGCATGGTCCACCACCCGGGCGGGCCACCGGTCCACCACGACCTGCTCCGCACCAGCGCCGTTCACCGGGAATCCAGCTGAGAGCCTCCAACGCCAGACATGCGCGGCGCGCGGCGCATGTCTAGCGTCGGAGGCATGAGCCATCCGCAGAATTACGAGCTGCTCCTGATCCCCGACCACAGCCGGACACGGTCCGGAGCCCCCGGCCGGCCGATCCGGTCCGCGGTCGTCGCCGCCACCGGCGAGACGGGGGCCTCGGGCTACCCCCGATACGCCGGCGAGGGCATGGAGGCCGACGTCGATCCGGAGACCCGGACGGTGGAGGCCGTGCTCATCGACGGCGAGGAACTCGACTACGGCATGTCGGTCCGCGTCGCCGAAGCCGAGGGCGAGCGCCGGCCGGGCGGCTACTGAGCCTCGGGCTGCCCCTGCCCCTGCCCCGCCTCGGCCGCCCGCTTCTGCTCCTCGACCGACTTGCGGACCTCGTCCATGTCCAGATTCCGGGCCTGTCCGATGACGTCCTCCAGCGCTGCCTCGGGCAGCGCGCCGGGCTGCGCGAAGACCGCGACGTTGTCCCGGACGATCATCAGCGTCGGGATGGAGCGGATATCGAAGGCCGCCGCGAGCTCCTGCTGCGCCTCGGTGTCGACCTTGGCGAAGACCAGGTCCGGGTGGCGTTCGGAGGCCGAGTCGTAGACCGGCGCGAACTGTCGGCAGGGGCCACACCAGGAAGCCCAGAAGTCGATCAGGACGAATTCGTTGTCGCTGACGACCTGATCGAAGTTTTCCTTGGTGAGCTCGACGGTGCTCATGCTGGGGATACCTCTTCCTGTGCCCGTGGGGTCCTGTCGGTCCTGTCCGGCACAACGGTGACTGCACTTGCGCTATTCCGCCTGCCCATGTGGCCGGTGCGCACACCCACGAGGAGACTGTTCCCATGACTGACGCAGGCAAGATCTCCGAAGGCTCGTCCTACGACGTAGTGGTCATCGGCGCGGGGCCCGTGGGCGAGAACGTGGCGGACCGGGCCCGCGCCGCCGGGCTCACCACGGCGGTGGTGGAATCCGAACTGGTCGGCGGCGAATGCTCCTACTGGGCCTGCATGCCGAGCAAGGCGCTGCTGCGCCCCGTCGTCGCCCGGGCCGACGCCCGCCGGGTGCCTGGACTGAGCGCCGCCGTGCAGGGCCCCCTGGACGTGGGGGCCGTCCTCGCCCACCGGGACGAGGAGACGAGCCACTGGAAGGACGACGGCCAGGTCGCCTGGCTGGAGAGCGTCGGAGCGGACGTGGTCCGCGGTACGGGCCGGCTCACCGGCCCCCGGGAGGTCACCGTCACCACCCCCGACGGCACGGAGCACCGGTTCACCGCCCGGCACGCCGTCGCCGTCTGCACCGGCACCCGGGCCGTCGTGCCCGCCCTCCCCGGCATCGAGGAGGCCCGCCCCTGGACCAGCCGCGAGGCCACCAGCGCCAAGGAGGCCCCCGCCCGGCTCGTGATCGTCGGCGGGGGAGTCGTGGGCGTGGAGATGGCCACCGTCTGGCAGGCGCTGGGCTCCGAGGTGACCCTGCTGATCCGGGGTGGCGGACTGCTCCCGAAGATGGAGCCCTTCGCGGGCGAGCTGATCGCCGACGCGCTCACCGAGGCCGGGGCCACGATCCGTACGGGCGTCTCCGTCACGGCCGTGCACCGCCCCGCCCCCGACGGACCGGTCACCGTGGAGCTGGACGCCGGCGACCGCATCGAGGCCGACGAGATCCTCTTCGCCACCGGCAGGGCCCCGCGCACGGACGGCCTGGGCCTGGAGACCGTCGGCCTCGAACCCGGCTCCTGGCTCACCGTGGACGACAGCTGCCTCGTCGAGGGCACGGACTGGCTGTACGCGGTCGGGGACGTCAACCACCGCGCCCTGCTGACCCACCAGGGCAAGTACCAGGCCCGGATCGCGGGCGCGGCGATCGCCGCCCGCGCCGGGGGGACCCCCCTGGACACCGCCCCCTGGGGCCCCCACGCGGCCACCGCCGACCACGCGGCCGTCCCCCAGGTCGTCTTCACCGACCCCGAGGCCGCGTCCGTCGGCCTGACCCTCGCCGAGGCCGAACGCGCCGGCCACCGGGTCCGCGCCGTCGACTACGACCTCGCCTCCGTCGCCGGCTCCGGCCTCTACGCCGACGGCTACCGGGGCCGCGCCCGGATGATCGTGGACCTGGACCGCGAGATCCTGCTCGGCGTCACCTTCGTCGGCCCGGGCATCGGCGAACTCCTCCATTCGGCGACGGTCGCGGTCGCGGGGGAGGTCCCCATCGCCCGCCTGTGGCACGCGGTTCCGGCGTACCCGACGATCAGCGAGGTGTGGTTGCGGCTGCTGGAGACGTTGCGAGGGTAGGCGCTGCCGCGGAGCAGCGACCCTTGAGGGGTACTCAGTGCGCGGCGACCGTGTACGCGGGGAGCGAGCGGTTGCCGCGCGGCTTGGCGACGGCCTGGAGAACGTCTGTCCCGCTCAGGACGGGCTGTCGCAGCGGCTCGGGCAGCGCGGCCATACGCTCCCGCGTTGCGGTCAGGGCCTGGCAGGCGGCGATGTCCCGGTCGCCATCCTGCAGGTCTTCGGTGTCGACCGGTCGCCACCCGTCTGCGGTCCAGCCGGGCTCCAGCGGGAGCCGCAGCAGCACCTCGCGGGAGAAGAGCGTGCGAACGTTGCCCTGGCCGTGCGACCTTGCGGCCTCGATCTGCTCCTGGATCAGCACGGCGAGAAGGTGCGCCAGTTGGTCGTCGGACGCAGGGGTCAAGTCCATTCGGTGAACCACAGAGGGCCGGCTGAGAGCCGGGCTGCCGATGCTCCGAGGTGACAGGTGACCCATAGGAGGGTTCGGTCACTTCGGTGGCCACCACATGCCCGGTGGGTCCCACTGCATCTGCGAGGGCTGCCGTCATGTCGCCTCGACCGCAGCCGAGTTCGAGGACGGCTGAGCCAGGCGTGATGCCTCAGCTCGCCACGATTCCCGCGCGGTGACGCGTCTGGTACAGCTGGATGCCCGGGCCGTGATCTTCGGCGGCCATGCTTACCGCGAGCGAGGGAGCCTGGGCGCGCAGATCGGAGTGATCCACGGAGTCCTTCGTGATGCTCGACAGGTCGGGCAGGCGGGCGGAAGCGGATTCTCGACGACCCGACAGGACGGAGCGAGCGATTGGGCGACACGCCCTTCCCGGCGGGCGAGATCACTCAACGCGCGGTGTCTGCGCATCACGTTCCACAGCTGGACCGCTTTTCCTGCGGAGGCATGTGAGTGGCCATCAGGGGCAGTACTTCATCGACGACCCGAGGGGGACAGACGTGAAGGTGGGACTGCTGAGCCGGGAGTACCCGCCGGAGGTCTACGGCGGCGCCGGTGTCCATGTCGAGTTCCTGGCGAAGGAGTTACGCGCGCTCACCGATCTGCAGGTCCATTCCTGGGGTGAGGGGGCCTCGGCGGGGGTGATCCGGCACCGGCCCGGCCGGGAGCTGGACGGCGCCAACGACGCGTTGCGCGCCTTCTCCGTGGACCTGTCCATCGCCGCCGCGCTCGAAGGCCGCGACCTCGTGCACTCGCACACCTGGTACGCCAACCTCGCGGGCCACCTCGCCGGACTGCTGTACGGCATCCCCCATGTGATGGCCGCCCACTCGCTGGAGCCTCTGCGGCCCTGGAAGGCCGAACAGCTCGGCGGTGGCTATGCGTTGTCCAGCTGGGCCGAGCGCACCGCCGTGGAGTCCGCCGACGCGGTGATCGCCGTCTCGCACGGAATGCGCGCCGATATCCTCGGCTGCTACCCGCAGGTGGATCCCGACCGGGTCAGGGTCGTCCACAACGGCATCGACACCCACCTGTACCGGCCCGCTCCCGGAGTCGACGTACTGCGCCGGCTGGGTGTCGACCCGGACCGCCCCTTCGTCCTGTTCGTCGGCCGCATCACGCGCCAGAAGGGCGTCCCGCACCTGCTGCGCGCAGCCCACCGGCTCGATGCCTCGGCGCAGTTGGTGCTGTGCGCGGGCGCGCCCGACACTCCGGAGATCGAAGCCGAGTTCCGCGAACTCGTCGGCGAACTGGAGAGTTCGCGCGACGGGGTCCACTGGATCCCGGACATGCTTCCGCGGCGCGACGTCATCCAACTCCTCAGCATGGCCGCCGTGTTCGTCTGCCCTTCCGTGTACGAGCCGCTGGGCATCGTCAATCTCGAAGCGATGGCCTGCGGCACCCCGGTGGTCGCCTCCGCGGTCGGAGGCATCCCCGAGGTCGTCTCCGACGGCGGTACGGGACTGCTCGTACCGTACGACGCCGACGAGCCGGCCCGGTTCGAGGCTGATCTCGCCGAAGCGATCAACCAGGTGCTCGCCGACCGCCCGGCGGCGCAGCGGATGGGGGAAGAGGGCCGCGAACGTGCGGTGCGCGAGTTCGGCTGGGACAGGGTCGCCCGGCGGACGCTCGAGGTGTACGAGGAGATCGTCAAAAAGGTGTAGCCGGAAACGGTTCGGTGTTTCAGGGGGGGAGTGGCCATGCGCGCTGGACCTTCGGTGCTCGGGATCGTCCTTGCGGGAGGCGAGGGCAAACGGCTGATGCCGCTGACGGCCGACCGGGCGAAACCCGCGGTGACCTTCGGCGGAACGTACCGGCTGGTCGACTTCGTCCTGTCGAACCTCGTCAACGCCGACATCATGAGGATCTGCGTCCTCACCCAGTACAAGTCCCACTCGCTCGACCGCCATGTGACCACCACCTGGCGGATGTCCAGTCTGCTCGGCAACTACGTCACGCCCGTCCCGGCCCAGCAGCGCCTCGGCCCGCGCTGGTACCTCGGCAGCGCGGACGCCATCCTGCAGTCGCTCAACCTCGTCCACGACGAACAACCGGACTACATAGCCGTGTTCGGAGCCGACCACGTCTACCGCATGGACGCACGCCAGATGCTGGAGCGGCACATCGAGAGCGGCGCCGGCGTCACTGTCGCCGGTATCAAGGTGCCCCGTGCGGAAGCCTCCGCCTTCGGCGTCATCAGCCCGGCCTCCGACGGCTCACGCGTGAAACGCTTCCTGGAGAAGCCCTCCGATCCGCCCGGCCTGCCCGACGACCCGGCCAAGGTCTTCGCCTCGATGGGCAACTACCTCTTCTCCACGAAGGTTCTCGTCGACGCCCTCCATCAGGACGCCGAGGACGAGAACTCCGTCCACGACATGGGCGGATCCATCCTGCCCATGCTCACCGAGCGCGGGGCCGCGCACGTCTACGACTTCGACGACAACCACGTACCGGGCGAGACCCAGCGCGAGCGCGGGTACTGGCGGGACGTGGGTTCTCTGGACAGCTACTACGAGGCCCACATGGACCTCATCTCCGAGCAGCCGCTGTTCAGCCTCTACAACCAACGCTGGCCCATGTACACCCACGCGAGCCACCAGGCCCCGGCCCGTTTCGTCTCCGGAGGCATCGCCGGCGAGTCGATCGTCAGCCCGGGCTGCGTGATCCGTGGCCAGGTCACCGGGTCCGTGCTCTCGCCCGGTGTGATCGTCGAGCAGGGCGCGGTGGTCCAGGGCTCCGTGCTGCACCACGGTGTGCGCGTCGGCAGGGGAGCGGTGGTGCGCAACGCGATCCTCGACAAGAACGTCGACGTCCCGCCCGGGGCGACGATAGGCGTCAACCCCGAACGGGACCGCGAGCTCTACACCGTCTCGCGCAACGGCGTGATCGCCCTCGGCAAGGGTCAGGTGGTGTCGTAGGGGGTGGTGGCCTCCGCGGGTGTTGCCTCCTCCACACTGCGGGAGTCCGTGAGGCTCAGCGCGCCGACCGTCGCGATCACGCCGACGGCGAGTACGGCGTAGGCGATCCGCTCGCCGTGGAAGGAGGCGACGAGGCCGCTGCTCCACACGCCGGCCGGAAGCCGGGTGGTGACCAGCGCGGCGATCAGCGTGCCGACCGCGGCGGTGCCGACGCTGGTGCCGACCTCCTGCGCGGTGTCGTTGAGCGCGGTGCCCATCGAGGTGCGGGTTCCGAGCCGCACTGGATCTGACCCTGGCGGGGCTGCGCCTCCAGGCCGACGCCTGAACGAGTCTCGCGCGCGACTGTTTGGCCGAAAAGTGTGCCTTGCGGTGAGGGTTTCCTGTTCCTGACAATCGGATCGCTTTGACGGGTGCATGACCAGATCGGGAACGCGCCCGTGTCGTGGTTCCCCCAGCAGCCCCCCACGAAAGAAGGCGGTCCGTGAAGCAACTCCTGCGTGCCCTCAAGAGATGTTCCGTCGTCGTCGCCACCGTCGCCATCGCCGTCGTCGGCCTCCAGCCCGTCACGGCCTCGGCAGCCCCCAACCCCGTTGTCGGCGGAACCCGCGCCGCCCAGGGCGAGTTCCCCTTCATGGTCCGGCTCTCCATGGGCTGCGGCGGCGCCCTGTACGCCAAGGACATCGTCCTCACCGCCGCCCACTGCGTGAGCGGATCGGGCAACAACACCTCGATCACCGCCACCGGGGGCGTCGTCGACCTCCAGTCGTCCAGCGCGATCAAGGTCCGCTCCACCAAGGTCCTCCGGGCCCCCGGCTACAACGGCACCGGCAAGGACTGGGCGCTCATCAAGCTCGCCCAGCCCATCAACCAGCCCACGCTGAAGATCGCCACCACCACCGCGTACAACCAGGGCACGTTCACCGTCGCCGGCTGGGGCGCCAACCGCGAGGGCGGCAGCCAGCAGCGCTACCTGCTCAAGGCCAACGTCCCGTTCGTCTCCGACGCCGCCTGCCGCTCCGCCTACGGCAACGAGCTCGTGGCCAACGAGGAGATCTGCGCCGGATACCCCGACACCGGTGGCGTCGACACCTGCCAGGGCGACTCCGGCGGCCCGATGTTCCGCCGGGACAACGCCAACGAGTGGGTCCAGGTCGGCATCGTCAGCTGGGGTTACGGCTGCGCCCGGCCCGGCTACCCGGGCGTCTACGCCGAGGTCTCGACCTTCGCCTCCGCCATCGCCTCCGCGGCCCGCACGCTCTGACGCCGCGTTCCACCACCGTTCGATCGCCCTCGGGTGATCACGGCTGAACCACCCCCGGGGGGTGCCCGTACGAACGGGCACCCCCCGGACCCGTCCCCACGGACGACTGCGCTGACCCGGGGCTCCGGACGCATTGTCACTGGGGCCGCCTAGAGTCTCTCCCAATCGTCACGGTGCGTTGCCGTCGACGGGATTCATCAGCATGCCGCCACGGCGGCGGCTGTCCGGCACGACGGGGAGAACAGCGCATGGGGTGGGTTCCGGCGGGCGACTACGAAGTCGCTCTGGAGGCGGGCAAGGTGGTCTGCCGCAACGGGAAGGGCCGACGGCTGAAGTCCGTTCCGGCGAAATTGAAGGACGATCCGGCGGTCGTCGGTCTCCGGCAGCTGACCGAGTGGCTGGAGCGCCACGAGCAGCGGTGCCTGAGCGACGTCGAGCAGTGGATGGTGCGTTCGCTGCCCGTTCCCACCGCCGTGCTCGCCCGGGTCTGGCCCGATCCGGCGTGGCAGGCGGCCCTGCGGGACGTCGTGGTCACCGGCGCGGACGGCGGGGTCGCCGGGTTCCTGCGCGACGTCGATCCCGAGCGCGGCCTCGGCCTCGTCGACCTGGACGGCGACACGGTCCGCATCACCCCGGACACCGTCCATGTGCCTCACCCCGTCCTCCTGGAGGACCTCGACGAACTGCGGGAGTTCGCGGTCGAACTGGAAGTCCGCCAGAACGTCGAGCAGCTGTTCCGCGAGGTGTGGCACCGCCCGGCCGGCCTCGCCCCGGACACCACCTCCGTGGACACCTACGCCGGCGGCGTCTTCAAGGAACTGCGCTTCCTGCACGGC
Source organism: Streptomyces globisporus (assembly GCF_003501885.1). Classification (GTDB taxonomy): domain Bacteria; phylum Actinomycetota; class Actinomycetes; order Streptomycetales; family Streptomycetaceae; genus Streptomyces; species Streptomyces globisporus_D. Next base: position 9,287 of record NZ_QWFA01000154.1, on the reverse strand, counting down.
CGCGTCACCCAGCTCGGGTACCGGTCGCGCGGCGGCTACGCGGTCTGCCCGGTCGTCGAGGACGGCGTCGGCGTCGAGGCGCGCATCTGGATCGGCGAGCACGACGGATACGACGCGTACGACACCGAGACGGGCCCCCTGGGCTGGACCGACGCCTCGGGGCGCGCGCTGACGGCGGCCGAGGTCGGCCCCGTCGCGTGGTCCGAGGGCATGCGCATGGCGGCGGCGCTCTACGCCGGACGCGACGTGGAGGACGAGGAGCGGGCGGCATGAGCAACACGGCGAACACCGAAGCGAACACGGCGGCACCGGGCTCGACGGCCCTTCCCGCCCAGAACCGGGGCCGCAGCGCCGCCGCCCTCGCCGCCGAGGCCCGCGCGGCGAGCCTGCTGGACGCGGGAGCGATCCTCCCGGCCGGGACCACCGAACGGGACGACGCCGACACGCTGACCGCCCGCACCTACACGCACACCGCCCTCGGGGACCGCCCCGTGGTCCGGCTCGTCCCGGGCACGCTCGGCGAGGCCGAGGACCTGGCCCTGGAGTTCCTGGGGCTGGCCCGGACCACCGAGGCCCCCGTCGTCGGGCAGGTCCGCCGCGAGACGCTGGGCTTCCCCGCCTGGGCCCTGGTCAACGACCCGGCCAACGGGCACCACGCCCTCGCCCTGGTCAAGGACATCGAGCGTCTCGGCCGGCAGGCCAAGACCCGCGCCGGTGCCGCCAAGGAGGGCTTCGACGAACTCGGCACCCGCCTCGGCCGTGCCGTGCCGCACTTCCTCCCCACCTACTACGAGCAGGTGGCCCGACTCTTCCTCCAGGCCGAGAACGCCACCTACGCCGCCTCCTTCTTCGGCAAGGCCCGCGAGGCCGAGCGGGTCCACGGCCTGGTCGTGGACGAGGACCGGCAGCGCGCCGTCTTCCTGGAGTTCGCCCTCGCCGGCGCACTGACCGTCAAGGCCCTGCGCCAGTACGTGCGCGACCTGGTGGCCCGGCTCGCGCCGGCCGACGCCTGGGCGCAGTTCCGCCGCCTGCTGGTCGAGCGCTGCGCCGCCGGGATGCCGCCGTACGCGGCGCTGCCGCAGGACGTACGCACCCTGGTCAAGGCCGCCGGACTGGACCGCGAGAGCGCCGAACGCGAGCTGGTGGCCGACCTGATCGGCTCTCCCGGAGTCGTCCGCGCTCCCGCCTCCTTCTGGGAGACCTACGGCTCCGCGCTCACCGCCCTCGCCCGGGCGGACGCCTCCGTACGCGCCCGGCTCCTCGGCTTCTTCCCCGAGACCTTCAGCGAGAACGGGCGCGACAGGGACGGCGAATCCGGCTGGCTCGCCCTGCTGGCCGAGTCCGGCGCGGAGGAACTGCTGACCTCACTCCCGGCAGCAGACCCGGCCTCCGCCGACTCCGCGGACGCGGCCGTCTCCCCGGCGGACTGGCTCGCCCGCTGGGAGGCGTACCGACGCCGCAACCGGGCCACCTCGGGCCGCAGCCCCCGCACCCTGGACCTCACCGCCCGGATGACGGACCGGCTGCGCGCCGACGGACGCCCCGTCGAACTGTTCCAGGGCCGCTGGCAGCCCACGGCCGACCTGGACCTCCTCGACCTCTGCCTGGCCTCCGGCGTCCCCGTGGCCGAGCCGCACGACGAGGACACGGGCCGTGGCCACGGGCGGTCGAACGGCTTCGCGCTGGGACAGTGGCTCGCCGCCGACGAACCCGGGCAGCGGGATCTCGCCGCCGTCGCCGCACACCCCGGCTTCCGCGACCTCCTGCGCCGGAACGTCGGCGGCCTCGGCGACCGGCGCGGCCAGCGGCTGAGCGACGCCGGGATGGCGAAGGTGGCCGCGCACCCGGTGCTCTCCGTGCTCCTGCGCGAGTGGCTGACCGGCTGCGCCGAGGAGTACACCGCCGCGCGAGGGCTCCCCGGGCTGCGCACCGCCCTCAACAAGCTCTCGCCGTTCCGCGCCGTCGTCGGGGACGTCGCCCCGGAGGCCGCGCGCCTGCTCGAAGAGCACGACGTCGTGCCCCTGCTCGTCTCCACCCTGCGCACGGGCGTCCTCGACGAACTGGGCTGGCCCGCGCTCGACGAGACGTACACCGAGCTGGCCGCCGAGGCCGCCACCGCATCGCGGCGGGGGAACAACCGGTCGCAGAACGTCGGCGTCACCGGCGCCTGGCCCGCGCTGATCCTGAGCACGCCGGAGCGGGCCGTCGTCGTCGGCCCGGAAGGCGTTCTGCTGCGGCACACCCTGCGGCTGCCCCCCACCACCGATCAGTGGCGGACACCCGCCTTCCGTTTCGTCGACGGCGAGTTGCTGGTGATCTGGTGGGAGGACGGCAAGCAGCACGGCTACTGGTCGCACCGCCCCGCCGAGGTCTTCACGGTCGCCGGCGAGCAGGTCCCCCGCTGGGGCCGCCCCACGCTCACCGACGAGGTCTCCGTACCGCTGCCCGGCGGCGGCAGCGCCACCGGCGGCAAGGCCCTGAACGCGGGCGACACCACCCTCCCGCCCCAGCGCGCCGTCCTCGCCGACGGCACCGGCCACTGGCGGGAGGGCCACCAGGGCACCCAGCAGGTGTGGCTGGAGTACGACCCGGTCAGCGGTACGCACGGCCGCGCCTCCCTCCCCGCCTTCCTCCGCTCCGGGGTGCAGGACGGCACCCGCCTGCTCGCCGAGCACTGCCAGGTGCTGCCCCTCCAGCCCGGCCTGGACACCACCCCGTTCGGCACGGACGGCACGGTTCTCGGCCGCTGGGTCCGCCGCACCGCCACCGAGCCCGGCACGGCCGCCCCCGCGGACGGGGGCCGGATCGTCGCCGGTACCCCCGACGGCCACACGGTCACCCTGCCCCACCCGCTGCCCGACGGCACCACCGCGGTGCCGCTCGGCGCCCTCACCCTGCCCGGCGGGTCGCGGCCCGCCGTGGTCCTGCGCCACCGGTCCGTCGAGGCGCACCCCGCGGACACCGACGGCACCGGCGGAGGCCTGTGGTCCGTCGGCACCGACTCCTCCGGCGGGAACGACGCGGCGGGTACCCCCTACGTGCCTCCCGCCGTCTACTGGCACGCCCTGCGCCCGAGGGACGAGCAAGGCTCCGCCGCCCTGCGGACGCTGACGGACGCCCGGGCCCATGAGCTGTTCGACGAGGTCGCCGCCGCGGTCGTCCGCCACCTGAAGGCGTTCCGGGCGGTCGAGGAGTACACCGGACCCTCGTCGCGGGAGATGAGCGAGGAGGCCGTCGCCCGGATCCTGCCCGAGGTGTCCGACGTACGCCTCCTCGCGGGCGTCACCGCGATCGTGCGGAACGCCGTCGACCGGGCCGTCGCGGTCGCCCAGTACCTGGAACCGCCCGCCCCCGCGCAGCCGGCCACGCCCCGGAACACCGCCCGCACCCAGGGCATGTTCTTCGACCACGAGCCCGAGCACGGCGACGACACGACCCTGCGGGCAGCCACCGCCTGGGGCCCCGAGCAGATGCGCGGCACCTGGTGGGGATCCGGCCGCCGGTGGACGGCGATCCGGCAGATCCTCGCCGTCAACCACGTCCTCGGCGGTGAGCCGGCGTTCGGCCCGCCCACGCCGTCGAAGGTCCCCTTCACCACCGTCGAGGGCTGGCAGCGCGACGAGTACACGGTGCCCGGGGTATCCGTCACCTGGACCTCCCTCCTCGACAAGCTGCCCGAACTGGCCTACCGGTCCGCGTCGGAGGCCACCTCCGCCGAGCACCGCGCCGGGCTCCTCGTGCTGCTGGAAGCGCTCGCCGCGGGCCCGCTGGCCGACCCGGCGGGCACGGTCCGGCGGGTGGAGCTCGTCGAACCGCTCGACACGGCCGACCCTGGGCGGAACGGACGCCCCGAGGCCGTGCACCGTCTGGGCCAGGTCCTGCGCAAGGGCCCCCGCACCGTCGTGATCCTGGCCGACCACGGCCGCAACTCCCGGGACGACGCGGCCCGCTGGCTCGCCCTGGACCACGACCCGACCGGAGCCTTCGGACCCGTCCCCGGCTTCACCCTCGACCGCGAGCACGTCTACCGGCAGGGCATCGCCCGCGACCGGCTCACCCGGCTGACCGCCCTGGTACGCGACAAGGGCCCGGCGCCCTGGCGTCCGGAAGCCGCCGAGGCGTTCCACACGGCCACCGGAATCGGCCCCCTCCAGGCCACCGCGCTGCTGTCGGCGGCCGTCGAGGAGCCGGGCGCCGAGGCGCTGGCCCTCCTCGGCGCGAAGACCCGCGCCTTCGAGACGGCCCAGGACCGGCTGGACGCCCTGCCCCGCGACGAACTGCACACCGTGGTCCGGGCGCTGCTGCCCGCGGACCCGGCCGAGCTGTGGTCCACGGGTCCCGACGTCCGGGCCGCCGCCGAGACCTGGGGTCAACTCCTGGGCTCCCTCGTCCGCGTCCCCGAGGAACTGGACCTCGACCTCAGCGGGGCCACTGCCGCCTCCGTCGACCTGATCCTCAACGCGGGCACCCGCAACTGGCTCGCCCACGGCACCCCCGTACCGGACGGCAGCGCCCGCCCGGCCCTCCACCGGGTCAGCGCGCGCGGCGCGGTCGCGAACGCCCTGACCGCCCTGCGCACCCTCGCTTACACGCTGCCGTACGGACACCCCCTGCGGGCCCACCTGCCCATCGGCCTCGCAGCCCTGCGCAACCGCCTCGCCGACCCGGGACTGGTGCTGGACCTCGGTCTGGACTGGACCGAGTCGGGGACCTCCCTCGGCACCGCGATCCGCGCCGCCCACGCACTCCCCGAGTCCGGCGGTGCCGAGGCGGACGGTCTGGTCCGGGCCGGTACGGCGCTGCTCCTCGCCCCCGGGTACGGCGACAGCGAGAAGCTGCTGATCCGCCCGGCGGGCCTGGAGGGCCCCGACGATCCGGCGTTCGGCCTGGCCGAGGGCACCGTCGGCCCTCACCGCACCGGCGACCTCCTCGCCCTGCGCGCCCTGCTGGGCGAGGAGACCGACGCCCTGGCTTCGGCGGGCGCCCCCGACGGCCCCGCGCACCACCCGGCCCAGGACCCGACACGCACGGTGCCGGAGCTGGTGGCCGAGGCGGCCGCCACCCTCGCGCTGAGCGCGGACGCCGCCGCCCTCTACTTGATGCTGCTCGCCCTGCCCGACCCCACGGACCGCAACTGCGCCCGCTGGACCGAGTGGAAGCCGGCCCGGATCAAGAAGGCCCGCGCGGAACTCGCCGCCACCGACCTCGTCGTGGAGGCGAAGCGCTCCCGCGCGGGCCGCACCCTGTTCCTTCCCTGCGGCTGGCTCGAACGCGGCGCCCCCGGGCTGCCGCTGGAGACCTGGAAGGAAAGCCTGTACCCCGTGGCGGGGTCCGCCCGGACCCTGCCCCACCTCCCCCTGCCCATGCTGTACGCAGCGGCCTGGGCACGGGTCCGCGGCGGCGACGCCCCCGCCTTCGAAGAACTGAACACCCGCGCCACTCGGAAGGGCCGCCGCCGATGACGAACGACACCACGACCACCCCGGACAGCACCATGCCGGGCAGCACTGCCGGAGGTGTCCCTGGCCAGGCGTCGGCGCCCCGCCAGGAGCCACGGCAGATCACTCTGCCCGAGGACCGGTACGCCACCGAGCTGGCCTTCCTCGCCGCGTACGACTCAGGCCCCCGACCGCCCGGCTGGCTGCTCACCCCCCGTGCCGTCGTCACCTTCGTGATGGGCAGCGCGGGAGACGCCCTGAGCCTGCCGAAGGGGGCCCGGCCCGCAGCCGGAGTGCCGCGCCGTCTGGTGATCGAGCAGAAGTTCGTCGGCGAACGCGCCCTGGTCGAACGGTGTGTGGTCACCCTCGCCGGGGAACGCGGGCTCCTCCTCGTCGGCGAACCCGGCACCGCCAAGTCCATGCTCTCCGAGCTGCTGTCGGCGGCCGTCTGCGGGACCAGCGCGCTCACCGTGCAGGGCACCGCGGGCACCACCGAGGACCAGCTCAAGTACGGCTGGAACTACGCGCTGCTGCTCGCCCAGGGCCCCACCGAACAGGCACTGGTGCCGTCCCCGGTCCTCACCGCCATGACCCGGGGCGCCGTCGCCCGCGTCGAGGAGGTCACCCGCTGCCTGCCGGAGGTCCAGGACGCCCTCGTGTCGCTGCTCTCCGACCGGCGGATCGCGGTGCCCGAACTGGCGGGCGGCGACGGCGCCCAGGTGCACGCGGCCCCCGGCTTCACCCTCATCGCCACCGCCAACCTCCGGGACAAGGGCGTCTCGGAGATGTCCGCCGCGCTGAAGCGGCGCTTCAACTTCGAGACCGTGGGCCCCATCGGCGACGTGGACGCCGAGACCGCGCTCGTCCGGCGCCAGTCGCGGGCGGCCGTCGAACGCGTGGGCGCCGCCTACCAGGTGGACGACGCGGTCCTCGAAGCCCTCGTCACCGCCTTCCGCGACCTGCGCGACGGCCGCTCCGTGGAGGGCTGGGAGGTCGAACGCCCCTCCACGGTGATGAGCACGGCGGAGGCCGTCTCCGTCGCGGGCTCCCTGGGCCTGGCCGCCGCCTATTTCCCCGGCGACCGGGACGTGCTCTCCCTGCTGCCCGGCCATCTGCTCGGCGTCGTCCGCAAGGACGACCCCGCCGACGCGGCACGGCTGCTGGGGTACTGGGACGGGCCGGTGCGCAGGCGCGCGGAGCAGGGTTCGGCCACCTGGCGTGCGCTGTGGGACCTGCGCTCGGTGCTGGAGAGCTGACGGATGAACGAGTCGACCATGGCCGGGGCTTCCGCCGAGGCGCCGCCCGCCGCCGGCGTGCCCGCCGGTGCTCCCACGGGTCCCGTGGTTCCGAGGCGGGGTCCGGCGGGCGGACCGGCCACCGCGGAAGCCGCGGTGAAGGCCCTCGCGGCGGCCGGTCCGGGGGAGCCGTTCCTGATCGGGGTGCGCCACCACGCGCCCTCGTTGGCTGCGGCCCTGCCCGCGCTGCTGGACGCGGCGGCCCCCGACGTCCTCCTCGTCGAACTGCCCGCCGAGTTCCAGCCCTGGCTGGGCTGGCTCGCCCACGAGGAGACCGAGGCCCCGGTGGCGCTGGCCGCCGTGCCCGCCGACGGACCCGGAGCCGGTCCGGCGGGTGAACGGGGCCCGGCCTTCTACCCGTTCGCGGACTTCTCGCCCGAACTGGTCGCGCTGCGCTGGGCGGCGAGGAACGGCGTCCCGGCCGTGGCCTGCGATCTGCCTCTGGCCGACCGGGCGTGGGCGGAGGGCCACGACGGAGCCCCCGCCCCGGTTCCCGGCGCCGTCTCCGCACCCGTGCCGGGGGAGGGGGACGGGCTGTCCGCCGCGCTCCGGTCCCGGCTCACCGGCCGGGACGGCGACGACCTGTGGGACCGCCTGGTGGAGGCCCAGGCGCCCGGCTCGACACCCGAGGCACTCCGCCGGGCCGCCCTGCTCACCGGTTGGGCGCTGCGTCACGAGGCCGAGGCGCGGGGCGTGGTGCACGGCACGGACCTGGTACGCGAGGCGTGCATGCGCGGACATGTCGCGGAGGCCCTGGCGAACGGCCGGCGGCCCGCCGTGGTGGTGGGTGCGTTCCACACCCCGGCGCTGTTGCGGTCAGGGGCGAGCGCGGTCGGGGACGCCGACGGTGCTGCCGCGTGCACGGTCTCCCTGATCCCGTACACGTACCCGCTGCTCGACTCCCGCTCCGGCTACCCGGCCGGCATCCGGGACCCGGAGTGGCAGCACACCGTCCTGGAGGCCGCCGGGGACCCGGCGGCGCTGCACGAGGCGCTGGTCCGCACCGCCGTGCGCCTCTGCGCCGCCCTGCGCGAACAGGGCCACCCCTNACGGTGCTGGGGCGCGGCGAGACCTACGGCACGGGCCGCGCCGTCGCCCAGGCCCTCGAACGTGTGCTCGTCGGAGCCCGCACCGGACGGCCCGCACCCGACGCTCCGCGCAGCGGACTGAGCCCCGCCGTCGAGGCCGAGACCGCGGCGCTCGCGCTCCCCGGGCCGGGGGACGCGCACGAGAAGGCACCGCGGGACCTCCGCCTCGACCCGGCACGCTCCGCGCTCGACCGTCGCCGCGAACTGCTGCTGCGCAGGCTGACGGTGTGCGGCATTCCCTATGCACAGGAGCAGGAGGTGACGGGTGCGGCGGGAGGTGAAGGGCTGACGACACGCTGGCGGGTGCGGTGGACCCCGGCGACGGCCGCGATGCTCACCGCGGCCGGGGCCCGTGGCGTCACCCCGGCCCAGGCGGCCGAAGGTGTGTTGCGGCAGCGCCACGCGGCCGAGCGCGCGGAGGGCGGCCCGACGGCCGCCCAGGTCGTCCGCGGCCTCGCGGAGGCGGCCGCATGCGGGCTGCCCGCTCCTGCCGACGACCGGCTGGCCGAACTCGCGGCCGTGCTTCCCGCGAGTGGCACCCTTCCCGAACTCCTCGCCGGGCTCGACCTGCTGGACCGCATCGACGCGGGCCATCTGCCGGGCCTGACCGAGCCCGACGGCCCCGACAACCGGCCCGACGGCTCGCCGGAAGAGCAGTCCGACGCTCCCGGCGGGCAGTCCGACGGCCCTGCGGTGGCCCCGGCCGCCGCCGACACCACCAGGGCCGCCCGTACCGCGCACGCGGCGGAACTGCTGACCGCTGCCGCGGTGCGCCAGGTCGAGGGCCTGACCGGCTCCGAGAAGCCGGAGGACGCCCGTGCCCTGCTCGAACTGGCCCAGAGGGCCGACCGGTTGGGTGGCATCCGGCTCACCGACGCCCTCGCCCGGCTGGCTGCCGACGGCGCCCCGCTGATCGCCGCGGCCGCCGGAGCGGTCAGGGTGCTCGCCGGCCACGAAGTGGCCGGGGCCTTCGGGGAACGCGTCGCCTCCTGGGTGGACGGAGCCGTGGACAGCGCCTCCCGGGCCACGCTCACCGCCCGCCTCTCCGGCGTCCTGACGGTCGCGGGCCCGCTTCTGACCGTCGGTTCCGGTGCCCTGGACCCGTTGCTGGACCGGGTCGTCGAGCTGGACGACGCCGCGTTCCTGGCCCGCCTGCCGGCCCTGCGCGGTGGCTTCGACACCCTGAGCCCCGCGGCCCGGGACCGTCTGCTGGGTACCGTCGAGGAGCGCCTGGGCGAGCGGGTGGACGACCTCCACGCCGACGATCCGGCCGAGCTGGCCCGCCGTACGGCCGCCGACCTCGCGGCCCGGGAGCTGCTGACCGGACTCGGCCTGCCCGTCCCGTCGTCGCCGCACGACGGCCGGGTCCCAACGCCGTCCGACCACTTTGCCGCAGCTGCACCCCCGGCCGAGGCGAACCCCGCCACGGCACCCCCCACCGAGGCGGCCCTCGTCCCGGCGCTCCC
>NZ_QWFA01000153.1 GCF_003501885.1 Streptomyces globisporus | reverse complement strand
GTGCCCAGCCCCGCTTCCCTCTCCCCCGCCCAGGCCGCAGCCCGTCTGGAGGAGTTCACCGTCATCGACGTACGGGCTCCGGGCGAGTACGCCGCCGGGCATGTCCCCGGCGCCCTGAACATCCCGCTCGACAAGCTGCCGGACGCCCTGCCCGCGCTGAAGTCGGCCTCGGCGCGCGGTTCGCTGCTGGTGGTGTGCGCCTCCGGGGTCCGGTCCACCCGGGCCTGCGAGATCCTCGCGGGCGCGGACATCGAGGCCGTGACGCTGACCGGCGGCACCTCCGCCTGGGAGGGCGACGGGCGCGGCCTGGACCGCCCCGAGGGCGCGCGCACCACGTGGGCCATGGAGCGCCAGGTGCGGCTGGCAGCGGGCTCGCTGGTGGTGGCGGGGCTGGTGGCGGGCATCCGCTTCCCGGCGGCGCGCTGGCTCTCCGCGGGCGTCGGCACGGGCCTGGTCTACTCGGCGCTCAGCAACACCTGCGGAATGGCGGCGGTCCTCTCGAAACTGCCGCACAACCGGGCCCCGCGCTCCGCCGGCGACCTGGACGCCACGCTGGAGGAGCTCCAGCGCTGATCCTGCGGGGCCGGCCGGTCCGCGACCGGCCCCGGGAGGCAGAACGGGTCAGGCCTCGTCGCGTACCAGGGACAGCAGCCGGTCCAGGACCCGGGGACCGCCCGCGCGGACCCCGTCGTGCTCGTACTCGTTCGTCACCCAGGTCCGCAGCCCCCGGATCGCCGCCGCCGTGCGCAGCGAGTCCGCGGTGTCGACGTACATGTCGTCGTGGTAGACGGCCGCCGCGACCGGGACCTCGTTGGCGGCGAGCCGCTCGGGGTCGTACAGCACCGGCCAGTCGGTGCGCTGGGCGAGGAGTTCGGCGGTTTCGCGCAGCGGGCGCAGCGCCGGGTCGACGTCGAAGTGCCAGGGGTGGATGGTCTCGCCGGTGAAGAGGACCGGCCCGTCGCCCTTCAGCGCGGTCGCCGCGTCGAACTGCGGGAACTCTCCCCGGACACGCTCGGCGGCCCAGCCCGTGGCGCGCTCGCCCTGCCCGTAGATGGCCTCGTGAAGCAGGGCGTAGAGCGGGTGCCCGGCGAACGAGGCGGCGGTGCGCATCGCTTCCTGGAAGGTGTCGGAGAGTTCGGTGCCGTGCGGGGTGCGGACGAACGCGTTCTCCAGCAGGTAGTGGAGCTGGTGACTGCCGCTGCCGGTGCCGAGCATGATGCCGAGCGACTGGAAGCCCTCGGGGGTGAGCCGGTGCCCGGCGCTCTCGGGCCGGTGATCGGCGAGGTACGCGGCGATCGCGCGGGCGCGCTCGACGTCCTGCGGGTAACGGGCGTAGTGGGCGGCGACCTTCCGCTCGATGCGGGGGTACGCGGCCCGGTAGACGTCGTCCGCGTGCGCGTCCAGCGAGGGCAGCCCGCCGGTGATCAGGACCTCCTTCAGCCCTTCCGGGGCGGCGGAGAGATAGCGGACGGCGCAGAAGCCGCCGAAGGACTGGCCGAGGACCGTCCAGGGCGCTCCGCCGGTGAGCTGCGGGCGGATCAGTTCGCAGTCGCGCACGATCGAGTCGGAGCGGAAGTGGGCGAGGTGCTCGGCCTGCTCGCGCGGGCCGCCGCGCAGCGGCAGGGTCTGCCGGTTGGCCGGGGTGGAGAGGCCGGTCCCCCGCTGATCGAGGAGGAGCACCCGGAACTCGCGCAGGGCCCGGCCGAGCCAGGCCTCGGTACCGACGAACCGGCGTGCGCCGAAGCCGGGGCCGCCCTCCAGATAGACCAGCCAGGGCAGTTCCTCGCCGGCCCGGGAGGCGGCGACCGCTTCCCGGCCGTAGACCTCGATCTGCTCGCCGCCGGGGTCGCTGTGGTCGAGGGGCACGGTGAAGCGGCGGTCGGTGAGGACGACGCCGGGCTGCCGGTAACTGCTCACAAGAACTCCTGAATCCGGGGTGCTGGCCGATCCGGGCGAAAGCGCCAGTCCAGCACATGACCGCCCCGGTCCGGCGAAGGGGGCGTGCCCGCAGGCCGGGCGGCGGCCTGGATACCCCCACCCGCTTACCCGCGTTTACATATAACCCGCGTGTGCAATTATTGTGGACGCCAGTAAACGTCGTACGCCGTTCATATCGGCGCGCACCACGCCACGGAAGGCCCCTCATGTCCCCCGCCCCCACCGTTCCCACCGTCACACTCAACAACGGAATGCCCATCCCCCAGCTCGGCTCGGCGCGGTGCGCCGTTGCGGTGACCGTCGCTGCCGGTCAGCGGCCGCGGCGGTAGCTGCTGCCGTCCCGGGGCCGGACCAGCAGCCCGGCGACGACGAGATAGCGGCGCAGCGCCGAGCAGTCCTCGTGGACGGTGAGGAGCGCCTCGTTCACCTCGCGCTCGGTGTACGAGCGCTCCCGCTCGAACAGCGTGTCGGCGAGGTGCACGAGCAGCTGCTCCCGGCGGGCCTCCTTGCGCGGGATCGCGACCAGGCGGCCGTGCGAGAAGAGCGCCTCCACCGGGTGCGTACGAGGGGGCCGGGCCAGCGACGCGAGAGTCTGTTGTTCCGTGGGCATGGCCGGAAGCGTCGCAGGCTTCCGCAGGGCGGGCAACGCGTTTTCCCGGCGTTGCCCGCCTTTGCCAGCCCCGCCCTTCCGTTGCCCGCCCTCGCGTTGACAGGAACGAGCGGCTCGGGTTCTGATGCTGTCTGTGCAGCGTGACGTCGGCCAAAGAGATCCGGGCCGGCCGGCGGTCAAGCCAGCACCTTCTTCCAGGGATGACGCCATGAGTCCATTCATCGCCCCCTGCCTCTGAGTATCTCCGCCCTTGAGCGCCCCTGTTCTTGAGCACTCCCGCCTTTGAGTGCTCCTGCCGTGCGCGCCTCGCGGCCGCCCCTCCGCAACGCCGGGCCCTCGCCTGCCCGCATTCCTTCCGGGAGACCCAGAACCTCCATGCCCCAGACCTTCCAGCAGTCCGTCATCACCGAATTCCGTGCCAACGCGGGGAAGGTCGGCGGCCCCTTCGAGGGGGCCGACCTCCTCCTGCTCACCACCACCGGCGCCCGCTCCGGAAAGCCGCACACCACACCGCTCGGCTATGTCCGCGACGGCCGCCGGCTCCTCGTCGTGGCCTCCAATCTCGGTGCACCGCTCCACCCCGACTGGTACCGCAATCTCCTCGCCCACCCCAGCGTGCGGGTCGAGCTGGGCGGTGAGGAATCCGAATGCCTCGCCGTACCCGCCGAAGGGGCCCGGCGCGACGAGCTCTTCGCCCGGGTCGTCGCCGAGGCTCCCGGGTACGCGGAGTATCAGGACGCCACCGACCGGGTGCTGCCGGTCGTGGTGCTGGAGTTCCCCGATCCCGACGCGGCGGCTCCCCCGGTCACCTCGCTCGCCGACAAGCTGGTGGAGGTGCACACCTGGCTGCGCGGCCAACTACGCCAGGTGCACGGCGAGACCGAGGCGCACTTCGCCGCGCGGGCCGGTCACCGGGGCGACGGCGAACCGCCCGCCCCCGGTCTCGGGCTGCAGATCCGGCAGCGCTGTCTGGCGTTCTGCCAGGCGCTGGAGTTCCACCACACGGCCGAGGACGGGCACATGTTCCCCACCATGGCGGGCTACCACCCCCACCTGCGGGACGTCTTTGACCGACTGCGGGAGGAACACCGCTCCATCGGGACCGTGCAGTCGGCGCTCGCGGACCTCCTGGCGGATGTGGCGATCGCCGAACCGGACCGCTTCCGTACCGAACTGGCCCGGATGTCCGAGGAGCTGACCGCCCACCTCGACTACGAGGAGGAGCACATCCTGCCCCTCCTGGCCGACGTGCCCTGGCCCCCGGCCGCAGCCTGAGCACCAGCCGTCCGAGGGGGTTGAGCGACTGCTCAACCCCCTCTGATAGCGTCCTGGAACGCGGAGGGACTTGAGCACTCGCTCAAACACGCGTGACGACCCGGGGGCGGGGCATGGGGCTGTACATCGAGGCGTTGATCCGTACCGATCCGGAGCGCCTGTGGGACCGGACCCAGGAACCCGCCCAGCACCAGCGGTGGGATCTGCGCTTCACCGAGATCAGCCCTCTGCCCGGTCCGGCGGGCTCCGCCCAGCAGTTCCGGTACGCGACCCGGGTGCTGCCCTTCCTGACCGTGGCGGGGGCCGGGACGAGCGCGGGCGAGCGGGAGCGGGCGGACGGCGAGCGGGTCTCCGCCCTGCGGTTCGCCTCGCCGGAGCGACTGTCGCTGCTGGCCGAGGGCAGCGGCTACTGGCGTTACGTCCCCACCGCCGACGGCATCCGTTTTCTGACGGGGTACGACTACCGGACCCGCTGGGGCCGCTTCGGCGCGGTCGCGGACCGGCTGGTGTTCCGGCCGCTGATGGGCTGGGCGACCGCCTGGTCCTTCGACCGGCTGCGGCTGTGGTGCGAGCGCGACATCAGCCCGGCCCGGTCGCTGGCGCACGCCCTGGCGGAGGTGCTGGTGCGCCTCCTCCTCGTGGCGGTGGCGCTCCCCTTCGGCCCGGCCGCCGTGCTGCCGGCCGCCCTCGCCGCGCTGCTGGCCCCTCCGTCGCCGCTCACGCCCGCCGCCCGGCGCTGCCTGCGCAGACCGCCCGGCCGGCCGGCCGCCGCCCCGTCCCTCCTCGCCCGTCTGGAGCGCCCGTGACATCGATATTCGCCCGTGCGATGGGAGACGATTTCGCGCGGCTCCACCCCCAGTTGCAGCGCCGCTTCTCCGTCGGGCTGGAGAGCGGCGAGGCGTGCGTGGGGCGCGGGTCCATGGACCGGATCTGGCACGGCCGGGCGTTCGTGAAGCCGTTCCTCGCGCTCGGCGCCACGCGCAACATCCTGGTGCCGAGGACCGGCCGCGACGTCCCGTTCACCATCGAGAACGTCCCGTACACCGACGCCTTCGGCCGCGAGACCGTGACCTTCGTCCGGACCTTCGCCCTGCCGGGCGGGCCGCGCCGCTTCGACGCCACGATGGTGCACAGCCCCGAGCGGTCCTGCGTGCTCGACTACCTCGGTACGCACCAGCACCTCGCCACCGACCTGCGGCTGACCGCGGAGCCCGACGGCTCGCTGCTGATCCGCTCCGGGGAGCACCGTTTCCGCGAGGGACCGTTCGATCTGCGGGTCCCGGACCTGATCGGCGGCGAGGCCGAGGTCCGCGAGTCCTTCGACGACGCCACGGGCCGCTTCCGTATCCGGGTCGCCGTGACCAACCGCCGCTTCGGCCCGCTGTTCGGGTATGAGGGAACGTTCCGCGCCCGCTATGTCGACGCCCTGCGCCACGGCGTACGGGCCGGTCTGCGCCCGGTCCGTGAGGAGGCGCGGGCGTGACGGGGGGCGCGACCGGGGCGGACACCCGGACGAAGCTCATGGAGGGCGCGCTGCGCACGCTCGCCGAGCACGGCATCGCCAAGATCTCGGCCCGTTCGGTGGCGGCCTCGGCCGGGGTCAACCAGGCGCTGGTCTTCTACCACTTCGGTTCGGTCGACGAACTGCTGGCGGCGGCCTGCCGGTACGGCGCCGAGCAGCGGGTGGCCCGCCACCGCGACCGGCTCACCGCCGTCACCACCCTCGCCGAACTCCTGCGCTGCGGGCGCGAGCTGCACGAGGAGGAGCGGGCCGGCGGCCATGTCGCTTTCCTGGCGCAGATGCTCGCGGGCGCCCAGACCCAGGCCCGGCTGGCGCCCGCGACCGCGGCGGGGCTCGACCTGTGGACCGCCGAGATCGAGAAGGTCCTCGTCCGGATCCTGGCGGACTCCCCGCTGGGCGAGTTCACCGACCCGGCGGGCCTGGCGCGCGCCGTGACGGGGGCGTTCGTGGGCCTGGAGATGTACGAGGGCGTCGATCCGGAGGGCGCGGAGCGGGCCTTCGAGGCGCTGGAGCAGCTGGCCGCGCTGGCCGGGGTACTGGACGAGCTGGGGCCGGTGGCCCGGCGCGCGGTACGTCACCGGCTGCGACGTACGGAGAAGGCGCAGGGCGGGGCGTAACGGGACATAGGCGGGCCGGCCCGCAACGAGCTGGGCCGCCCGAGCAACCCTCCGCACCCACCTGCCGTCTTGATCGACGACAGGACGGTTCGCCGCGCATGACGAGCGGCGCCCCACCCCCACATCATCCGGGCCTGCACGACCGGCCGACTATACCCACCAGGTATACACAGAGGGTATAGTCGTCCGGCTCCGGGCCCGGCACCGCGCGGAAGGCACCCATGCAGACCAAGGCACTGGCGCCCGAGTACCAGGGAGCTCTCACCAAGATGTCGGTGAACGCCTCGCTCACCGACGTACTGGCCGAGGGAGTACGCCACTTGAGGCAGGCCGAGCTCTCCGGATCACAGGAGGAGGTGGCGCGCTCCGGCCTCGCCGTGGCCGAGGCGCACCGCAGGCTCGGCCAGGTGGCGGAGGCCGACCGGGCCTGGAAGGCGAGCTACCGGGCGGCGCGGTCGGCCGGAAACACCGGGGCGATGGCCTGGGCGCTGTGGAGCGGCGGCACGCTGGCGCGTCAACGCGGGGCGCTGCGCCTCGCGTTCCGGCTGCTCGGCCTCGCCGCCGAGCTGGGCAAGCGCGGCGGCGACGTGGTCGCCCGCGGCTACTCGCTGGCCGGACTCGCCGAGACCGGGCGGATCCAGGGCGACTACGCGACCGTCGCCACGCTGCACGAACAACTGCTGGCCGAGGCCCGCGCCCGGGGCGAGGCCCGGCACACCGTCTGGGCGCTGGAGGGCATCGCGCAGATCCACCGCAACACCGGTTCGCTGGACACGGCCCTGGAGATGTTCGAGGAGGCGGCGGTCCTGGCGGGCGACGCGGACGACCGGCGGGGCCGGGCCTGGGCGCTGCGCGGCATCGCCGACATCGTTTCCCTCCGGGACGGGGCGACCGGGCGGGCGCTCGATCTGCTCACCGAGGCCGAGGTCACCTGCCGCGAGATGAACCTCTCCAGCGCCCTGGCGTACAACCACAAGATGCGGGCCAACGTGTTGTTCCGCGCCGGGCGGTACGAGGAGGCGCGCGCGGTGTACGAGCAGGCGCTCGGCGAGTTCCGCGCGATGGACGAGCCGCGGGGCGAGGCGCTGGCCTCGCTCGGCCTGGTCAAGGCCCGGGCCAGGCTCGGCCGCGATCGCGACGCCACTGCCGCCGACCTGGACGAACTGCGCGGCAGGCTCGACCGGATCGGGCTGCTCAACGCCCGCCAGATGGTCGAGAAGGCGTACGCCGAACTGGACGTGGAACCCGCGTCGGCCGGTGCCGGGGGCGGCCGCCGATGACGCTCTCCACGACCCGCCGGGCGAGCGCGCCGCAGATACTGGACCGGTGCCGCGAGCTGGTGCGCCCGGCCCTGGTGGAGTCGGTGGGCCGGCTGCACCCCTGGCACGCGGAGACGGCGGCCTTCTCGCTGGGCTGGCGCGGGACCGGCGGCGAGCCGCTGCCCGGCTCGCAGGGCAAGGGGGTCCGCCAGGCGCTCGCGGTGCTCGGCGCGGAGGCCGCGGGCGGCAGCGGGGAGGCCGGGGTGCTCGGGGCGGTCGCCGTCGAGCTCATCCACACCTTCTCGCTGATCCACGACGACATCATGGACGGCGACGAGACCCGCCGCCGCCGGCCGGCGCTGTGGAAGGCGTACGGCACCGGTCCCGCGGTCCTCGCGGGAGACGCCCTGTTCGCGCTGGCCGTGTCCACGCTGGCGGAGGCCCCGGGTCCGGGCGGCCCGGCGGCGGTGCGGCAACTGGCGGGCGCGCTGGGCGATCTGGTGCACGGCCAGGCCCAGGACCTGCTCTTCGAGTCCCGGCCGTGGTCGGGTGCCGGTGCCGTCCTGCCGCACGAGTACCGGGCGATGGCCACCCACAAGACGGGGTCCCTGCTCGGCTGCGCGGCCGCCCTGGGCGCGGTGCTGGCGGGTGCTCCGGCATCCACCGCCGAGGCGCTGGACCTGGCGGGGCGGCATGTCGGGGTGGCGTTCCAGGCGGTGGACGACCTGCTCGGAATCTGGGGCGATCCGCAGGTGACGGGAAAGCCCGTGCACAGCGATCTGCGACGGCTCAAGAAGACGTACCCGGTGCTCGCGGCGCTGTCCGCCGACCACCCGGCGGCCGGACGCCTGGACGCGCTGCTCACCTCCGTCGGGCCGCTCGACGACGCGGCGGCGCGGCGTGCGGCGGAGCTGATCGACGAGGCGGGCGGGCGGGCGGCCGCGATCGCCGAGGCGCACGAGCACCTGGCCGCGGCCCGCGCCTGTCTGGACCGTGCGCCGCTCGCCGAGGAGGCCCGGGAGGATCTGCTCACGCTGATCCCGTATCTCGTGGACCGCACCGGCTGAGGCCCGTGCCTCATTGACCGCACGGGCCGACCCGTTGCGCGGAGCGCCCCGGACACCGTCCGGGGCGCTCCGCGCATGTCGGCGACGGCACCGATGGATGGTGCCGCCATCCGGTGCGGCGTTCGGCGGTGTCGACTTTCCCGGAAAAGGATGACGGTATAACCGGCGGACGTCGCACCGAGCATCCGGTCCGCTCCCCCGCGCCGGACCCTCGACAGCCCCTTCACCACAGGCCCCCGAAGGGCACCCGGGCCTGCGCCTGTCTGTCGCCCGGCCCCCCGGACGGCCTACCCGGACGCGCAAATCCCCATGTGGTCGTATGAGCGAGTCACGCGCACGATATCGCCACATATCTGCCAAAGTGCACCTCGGCTTTACTCACCGTATTGAGCGAAGAGAGCCATGCGTGCTGCACATGCCTCGTACTCCAGAAAGACAATTGACGGTCCTTCATGTGGTTCAGCCCGTCGACGGCGGAGTGGCCCGGGTCGTCACCGATCTCGTCAGGGCCCAGGCCGGTGCCGGACTGCGTCCCGTGGTGGCCTGTCCCCCCGGGAGCCCGCTGGCCCTCGGGGCTGCGGCAGCGGGTGCCGAGGTCCACGGCTGGGCCGCGACCCGTTCCCCCGGGCCCCGACTGGCCGGTGAGGTCGCGGCCGCGCGCCGGATCGTCCGCGCGAGCCGCCCGCACGTGGTGCACGCCCACAGCGCCAAGGCGGGCCTCGCGGGCCGGATCGCGGTACGCGGCCGGGTCCCCACGGTCTTCCAGCCGCACGCCTGGTCGTTCGAGGCCGTCGGCGGACGCACCGCGGAACTCGCGCTCGGCTGGGAGCGGTTCGGCGCACGCTGGGCCGATCACATCCTGTGCGTCAGCGAATCGGAGCGCCGCACCGGGCAGGAGGCGGGCATCGCCGCCCGCTGGTCGGTCATCCACAACGGCATCGACCTCGACCGGTTCCGCCCCGGCGACCACACGGTCCGTGCGGAGGCCCGCGCTTCCCTGCCCTTACTGAAAGGGGTCGCCGCGGAAGCCCCGCTGGTCGTCTGCGTCGGCCGCCTGACCCGGCAGAAGGGCCAGGACGTCCTGCTCCGGGCCTGGCGCCGGATGGCGGTGCCGGGGGCGCGGCTGGTCCTGGTGGGCGACGGGCCCGACCGGGAGGGTCTTGAGGCGTCGGCCCCGCCGGGCGTGCTGTTCACCGGGGCCTGCGAGGACGTACGGCCGTGGATCCACGCGGCGGACGCCCTCGTCCTGCCCTCCCGCTGGGAAGGCATGGCCCTGGCCCCGCTGGAGGCGATGGCATGCGGACGCGCCGTCGTACTCACCGATGTGAACGGCGCGCGGGAGAGCCTGCCGCCCGGTCACGAGGACCACTGTCTCGTACCACCGGAGGATCCGGCGGCCCTGGCCGCGGCCCTGACCGCCCTGCTCACCGACCCGGATCTGCGCGAGGCGGTGTCCCGCCGGGCCCTGCACCACACCCGGGCAGCCTTCGACGTCCGACGGACCGCGGGGGCGGTTGCCGGTCTCTACCAGGAACTTGTCGGCATGTCCGGCCCCACGACGAGGAAGCGCACCGAGCGATGACGATGGAGAGTGCACCGGTTCCCGGATCCGGCCAGGCGACAGCCGTGCAGGCTCACACGGTTCATCCGCCGCGAAGAAGCGGTGGTGGTGCGCAGGCGCGGCCGGGTGAGCGCCGGGCCGTCCGGTACGGCCGTCCCGTCCCGCTGCTGTGCGTGGACGCCCTGGCCCCGGCCGTGACGTTCGCCCTGGTGGTCCCGGTCGCGTGGCCCTGGCTGCTGATGTCCGTCCAGGCGGTGGCGCAGGTGCTGCTCTTCGCCCGGCGCGGCCTGTACCGGATGCGGTTGTCCCCCTCGGTCCTCTCCGACCTGCCCGCACTCCTCGGCCTCACCCTCCTCCAGTGGTACGTGACGATGGAGGTGCTGGACGCCTGGGCCCCGCAGCAGGGGTTCGGCTGGGCGGTGCTGGCGTACGGGGCCACCACGCAGACCGCGCTGACCTGCGCCGGGCGCGCGGCGGTCCACCGGACGCGGCGGCGGGCCGCCGTCCGCAGACCGCAGTCCACGTTGGTCGTGGGCCAGGGGCCGACGGCCCGTCAGGTGACGGCCGCACTCCACGGCCACCCCGCGTACGGGCTGCGGCCGGTCGGTCTGGTCGCCGCCCCGGCGGCCGGGGACGACCAGGAGGTGACGGGTTCCGACGCCGTGCCGCTGCCGGTCCTGGCCTCGCCCCAGGAGGTGGGGCGGGCCGTGGTGCAGAACAGTGTGCGGCACGCGGTGTTCACGGCGCCGCCCGAGTCCACCCCGGACGGCGCCGCCCTCTTCACCCTCCTCACCGGGCACGGCTGCCGGGTGTGGCTGATCACCGGGCCCGGCACCCTCGCGGGGACCCCGGCGGCCGGCCGGCCCGACCATCTGTGGGGTTTCACCGCCCAGCCGCTGCGCGACGGGACGGACCGCCCCCTCGCCCACGGGGTGAAGCGGGCGATGGACGCCGTCCTGGCCGCGGTCGGGCTGGTGCTGGCGGCCCCGGTGATGGCGGGCTGCGCGCTGGCCGTGCGGCTCTCCGACGGGCCGGGCGTGATCTTCCGGCAGGAGCGCGTGGGCCGGCACGGACGCCCCTTCGTTCTCCTGAAGTTCCGCACGCTGCGCCCCGCCGACGTGCAGGAGTCGGCCACCCGCTGGAACGTCGCGTCCGACGGGCGGTTGAGCCGGGTCGGCCGCCTGCTGCGCCGGACGTCCCTCGACGAGCTGCCGCAGCTCTGGAACGTCCTGCGCGGCGATATGAGCATGGTCGGTCCGCGCCCCGAACGCCCCTTCTTCGTGGCGCAGTTCAGCCGCGCCCACCCCGGCTACCAGGCCCGCCACCGGATGCCCGTGGGCATCACGGGTCTTGCCCAGGTGAACGGGTTGCGCGGCGACACCTCGATCGAGGAGCGGGCCCGCTTCGACAACCACTACATCGAGACCTGGTCGCTGTGGCAGGACGCGTGCGTGCTGGCGCGGACGGCGGGATCCCTGTTCCGGCTCGGAGGCAGCTGACCATGACCGCTGTCCTGACCCCGCCCGTTCCGTCACCGGCGGCCGGGCCGCGTACCGTCGCCCGCTCCCCGTGGGCCGCCTGGCGTGGCCGTTGGCCGCTGCTGCCGCTGGTCGCGACCGTCCTGCTGCCCGCCCTCCCGTACGGGACGTCCGGCGGGGGCGGCCCGGCCGACGTGGCCTCGGGGATCGCGGTACTGGTGTGCGTGGGGCGGCTGCTGTATCTGCGGCAGCGGCCGCTGAGCGCCGGCGCCGCGCTGGTCCTGGGGCTGCCCGCGGTGGGCTTCGCGGTGGCCACGGTCACGGCGGCGGACCCGGCGGCGGCCCTGCCGGGGCTCGTGCGCTACCTCCAGGTCTTCGTCCTGGTGCCCGCCGCGGTGTTCCTGCTGCTCAGGGACGCGTACGGATTCCGGATCGTCGCCGGTTCGCTGGTCCTCCTCGCGGTCGTCCAGGGCGTCACCGGCGTCCATCAGTACGTCACCGGGACCGGCGCCTCGTACATGGGCGAGGACATCCGGGCGGTCGGCACCTTCGGGCCCAGCGACGTCATGGGGATGGCGACCGTCGTCGCCTACGGGCTGCTCGCCGCGGCGGCCTGCGCCCTGCGTACGCCCCGGAGCGCCCCGGCCTGGCTGCGGCCGTGCTCCGCCGTCCTCACCGTCGTCCTGATCGTCCCGCTGACGTTGTCGTTCAGCCGGGGCGTGTGGATCGCCACTGCCGCCGCGGTGCTCGTCACCCTGGCACTGAGCGGGCGGCGGCAGGCGCTCGCCTCACTGGCCGTGCTGGGCGCGGCGGGCGTGGTGCTGGTCGGCGGGTTCGGCATCGGCTCCGAGATGATCGCGGACCGGGCCGCCAGCGTGACCCGGGTGACCAGCACCCCGGACCGGTCCGTCAGCGACCGGTACGCGATGTGGAACGCGGCGGGCGCGATGTGGCGCGAGCAGCCGGCCGCCGGCGTCGGCCTCAAGGGTTTTCCCGACCACCGCGACGGCCACGCCTCGATCGGGCTCTCGTCGGGCAGCGACACCGCCGGCGCGGGCCAGGAGTTCCGCCGGCAGGCCCTCCTGTCCCCGCACAACATGTATCTCCTCGTCCTCGGGGAGCAGGGCCTCATCGGACTGACCGCGCTCGTCGGCAGCTGGGCGGCGATCCTGGTCGGCGCGATCCGCCGGTTGTGGCTCGCCCGCTCCCGTGCCCACGCGGCCCTCGACTGCGGTCTGGTGGCGGTCGCCCTGATGACCTGGCAGAGCGTCAACTTCCTGTACGCCGACATCGGCGGGCCCACCACGGTGCTCGGCGGTGTCGTGCTGGGGCTGGCCGCCTGGTGGGCGCTGGCCGAGCCGGACCGGGTGAGCACCGCATGAGCGAGTCCGGTACGGGCACGGAGGCCGAGGCGCGTCCGGCGGACGCGGCAGAAAGCACGCCTCCGCCGCTGCTCCCGGCCCCGGGGGCGGGTCCGGAAGGGGCCGGCTCACCCGAGACGGCGAGCGGCGAGGCGCCCCGGCTCGGGGCCTTCCTCGCCCGGGCGGCGGCGGGCACGGCGGTGCTGACCGTGCTGGCCGCCGTCCTCGGTCTGGTGCGGGACCAGGCCATCGCCCGGTACTTCGGGGCGAGTGACGCCAGCGACGCGTTCCTGATCGCCTGGACCGTGCCCGAGATGGCGGCGACGCTGCTGATCGAGGACGGGATGGCGCTCCTCCTCGTCCCGGCGTTCAGCCTCGCCCTCACCCGTCGCGCCTCCGGTGAGGGGGGCGCCGACCCCGTACGGGAGTTGGTGGCGGCCACGCTCCCCCGGCTGTTTCTGCTGCTCTCCGGCGGCGCGGCGCTGCTCGTCGCGGGCGCGCCGTGGGTGGTGGGCGTGCTCGCCCCGGGGCTCGCCGATCCCCGTCTCGCGGTGGACTGCACCCGGCTGACCGCGGTCACCGTCCTCACCTTCGGGATCACCGGCTACTTCAGCGCCGCGCTCCGCGCGCACGGCAGCTTCCTGCCGCCCGCCGGGGTCTATGTCGCATACAACCTCGGCATCATCGGGATGACGCTGGCCCTGCACGCGGCGTGGGGGGTGCGGGCGGCCGCCGCGGGGGTCGCGGTGGGCAGCGCGCTGATGATCCTGACCCAACTGCCCGTGTTCCTGCGGCTGGTGCCGCTCGCCCGGCCCCGGCTGCCCCGGTTCGGGCGGCTGAGGCGGCGGTCGGCGCGGGGTGCTCCGCTGCTGGGGTTCGCGGTGCTGGCCCCGGTGGTCGTTTTCGTGGTGAGCCGTCAGTCCCAGGTGCTGGTCGAGCGGTTCCTGGCCTCCACCCTGCCCGCCGGGGCGATCTCGCATCTGAACTACGCGCAGAAGGTCGCGCAGATGCCGATGGTGCTGTCACTGATGATCTGCACGGTGACGTTCCCGGTCGTCGCGCAGGCCATGGCCGCCGGGGAGCACGAGAAGGCCCGGCGGCGGGTCGAACGGGACCTCGGACTCGCCGGGATGGTGGTGCTGCTCGGCACGGCCGTCGTTCTCGGCTACGCGCCCCAGATCGTCGAAGTGCTCTTCCAGCGCGGCGCGTTCGACTCCTCCGACACCGCGTCCACCGCCCAGGTCATGCGGGTCTACGCCCTGGGCCTGCTGGGGCACTGCCTGGTCGGCGCGCTGAGCCGGCCGTTCTTCTCGTCCGGGCGCCCCACCTGGTTCCCGGCGTTCGCGATGGGGACCGGGCTGCTGGTCACGATGGGGGCCGGGTACGCGCTGACGTACCGCTTCGGCGTGGACGGCATCGCGACCGCCAACGCGATCGGGATCAGCGCCACGGCCCTGCTGCTCCTGATGGGCCTCGGCACCCGGGTGGTGCCGATCAGGGCCCGGGACGTGGCGCTCTCACTGGGCCGGCTCGCCGGGGCGTCCCTGGCAGCGGGCGCGGCGGGCTGGGCGTGCGCCCCGCTCGTCCCCGATCCGGTGCTGAGCCTGGCCGCCGGGTGTCTCCTCGTCCCCGCCGTGTTCTTCCTGACCGGCCTCGCCCTGCGCTCCCCCGAGGTCGTCTCCCTGCTGGCACTCACCCGACGGAGGTTCCTTGATGGCCGCTGAATCCTCGGCACATCGCGCCGACGCTCGCTCGTCCCGGCTCCGCCCGCACACCCGCCGTCAGCCATGGATCCTCACGTACCACTCGGTGACGGACCCGAGCGACGATCCGTACGGCATCACGGTCTCCCCCGAGCGGCTCGACGAGCAGTTGTCCTGGCTGAGCAGCCGGCGGCTGACGGGGGTGGGCGTGTCGGAGCTGCTGCGCACGGGGGCGTCGGGGCGGCGCGGGCTGGTCGGGCTGACCTTCGACGACGGGTACGCGGACTTCCTCGACGAGGCGCTGCCGGTGCTGCGCAAGCACGGTTTCCGGGCGACCGTGTACGTCCTGCCGGGCCGGCCCGGCGGGGTCAACGAGTGGGATCCGCTGGGCCCGCGCAAGCCACTGCTCACCCACGAGGGCGTCCGGAGGGTCGCGGCCGCGGGCATGGAGGTCGGCTCGCACGGCCTGTACCACCGGGACCTGACCGGGCTGTCGGACGAGGAGCTGCGCCGGGAGACCCGCGAAAGCCGGGAGTTGATCGGCGACCTCACGGGCTCGCTCCCGGAGGGCTTCTGCTATCCGTACGGCATCCTCGACCGCAGGGTGACGCAGGCGGCGCGCTCGGCGGGTTACGGCCACGCGTGCGCGCTGACCCCCGGTCCGCTGCTCAGCCGGTTCGCCCTGCCCCGGACCCACATCAGCCAGGCGGACCGGGGGGTGCGGCTGTGGGCGAAGGACCTGCGGCACGGTCTGCGGCAGGTGGCACATCCCGGTGCGGGCTCGCCCGCCGCGGCGCCGGTGCGGGCGGGCGGCCCCCGGTGAGGGCGCTGCACGTCATCACCGGGCTCGGGGTCGGCGGCGCCGAGCGGCAGTTGCGGCTGATGCTGCGCCATCTGCCGGTGGAATGCGACGTGGTGACGCTCACCAACCCGGGGGCGGTGGCCGAGGAGTTGCGGTCCGACGGGATCCGGGTGACGCACCTCGGGATGCGCGGCAACCGGGACCTGTCGGCCGTCGGACGCCTCGCCCGGCTGATCCGGGACGGCCGCTACGACCTGGTCCACACGCATCTCTACCGGGCCTGTGTGTACGGCAGGATCGCGGCGCGCCTCGCGGGGACGCGGGCCACCGTGGCGACCGAACACTCCCTGGGGCGGGCCGAGATCGAGGGCCGTCCGCTCACCCGGTCCATCCGCGCCCTCTACCTCTCCACCGAACGGCTCGGCGCGGCGACCGTCGCCGTCTCCTCCACCGTGGCCGGGCGGCTGCGGGACTGGGGGGTGCCCGCCGACCGGATCAGGCTGGTTCCCAACGGCATCGACGCGGACCGGTTCCGCTTCGACGCGCGGCGGCGGGCGGAGGTCCGGGGCGCGCTGGAGATCCCCGAGGACGCGTTCGTGGTCGGCGGGGTCGGCCGGCTGGTGCCGGGCAAGCGGTTCGACGTACTGATCCGCGCGGTCGCCGCCCTGCCGGAGGCCCGGTTGCTGCTGGCCGGGGACGGGCCGGAGGCCGGGGCGCTGCGGGCGCTGGCGCTGCGCCTCGGAGCGGTGGACCGGATCCGGTTCCTCGGGGAGTGCGACGAGGACGGGGACGGGCCGGTCCCGGGGGTGCCGGCGCTGCTGAGCGCCCTGGACGTCTTCGTCTCCACGTCCCGCGAGGAGTCCTTCGGGCTGGCCGCCGTGGAGGCACTCGCCGCCGGACTCCCCGTGCTCCACGACGCCTGCCCCGCCATCGACGACCTGCCCGCCGCCCACGCCCCGGAGGCGACCCGGATCGCCGGAAGCCCCGAGGAGCTGACCGCCCGGCTGCGGCAGCGGATACAGGCCGGCCCGGACCGCCGGCCGCCGCCCCGGGCAGTCGGCCACTACGACATCCGGCGCAGCAGCGAGCGCCTGATGGACGTGTACGCGTACGCCCTCGACACCGCCCCACCGAACCGGAGAGCCTTCTCATGACCGACTCACCCGAGCAGCAGCGACACGTCGTCGTCCGTCGGCTGCGCACCGCCCTCACCCGGCTGCCGCACTGGTGGCCGCTGCCCGTCAGCGTGCTGATCGGCACCGCGTCCGGGCTCTCGTACGGGGCGTTCGCCACCCCGCAGTACGAGGCGACCAGTTATGCGATGGCGGTCGCGGAGGGGGAGACGGACCCCGCGGCGGCGCTGGGGTACGCCCAGTCGTACGGGCGGCTGACGACGAGCGACGCGACCCTCTCGTACGCGCAGGGCGCGGCGGGCGAGCCGGTGCGCGAACTGCGGTCCCACGTGACGTCGGAGACCTCCCCCGATTCGCCGATGATCGCCGTGACGGGCACCTCGTCAAACCGCCACAGGGCGGCCGACATCGCCAACGCGGTCATCGAGGCCGTCATCGTGAGCAGCGGCCATGTCTCCAAGGACACCGGGGTCAAGCTGATCAAGTTCACCCATGCGATGACGCCGGACCAGCCGGTCTCGCCGTCGATGCCGCTGGGGGCGGCCGTCGGGGCGGCGGCGGGTGGTCTGCTGGGAGGTCTCGTCCTGCTGGTGCGGCCGCGCCGGGAGGGCTGGAGCGTCTCGGCCCAGGTGCCCGGTCCGGCGGCCGGGGGCACCGGCGTCGCCCAGGACGAGCGGGAGCTCGTCCGATGACGGCGTACCGGGCGGGCGGCCTGGCCGTGACCCTGTGCCGGGACTTCCGGGAGTTCGGCGCGCTCGCCGGCGAGTGGGACGCGCTGCACCGCCGCTGCGCCACCCCCACCCCGTTCCAGAGCCACGCCTGGCTGCACTCGTGGTGGATCTCCTACGGCCAGGAGGGCCGGCTGCGGGTGCTGCTGGTCCGCCGGGCGGGGCGGCTGATCGGGGCGGCGCCGCTGATGCTGGTGCACCGCCCGATGCCGCTGCTCGTCCCGATGGGCGGGGCCGTCTCCGACTTCTTCGACATCCTCCTCGACCAGGAGGAGGCCGGGTACGCGGTGGGGGCGCTGGGCCGCGGTCTGGACCGGGCGGCCCGGCACACCGTGGTGGATCTGCGGGAGGTCCGTCCCGACGCGTCGGCGCAGTTGCTGTTCGGGCGGTGGCCGGGGGCCCGGAGCCGGCTCACGGACTCGACGTGCATGGAGCTGCCGGCCGAGCCGCTGGACGACCGGGTGGCGCTGCTGACGGGGTCGCGGGGCCAGCGGCTGCGCTCCAAGCTGCGCAAGGTCGACGCGCTGGGCATCGAGACGCACCGGATTCCGCAGGACGGTGTGCCCGCCGCCATCGGCACGCTGCTGCGGCTGCACGAGCGGCAGTGGGAGGGCCGGACGGTCAACCCCGAGCATCTGAGGGCGCGGTTCTCGGACCATCTGATCCGGTCGGTGGGGCGGATGGTGGGGGACGGTACGGCGGCCATGACCGAGTTCCGGCTGAACGGCGAGGTCGTGGCGTCCAACCTGTCGTTGCAGTCCGGGCGGTTGACGGGCGGCTATCTGTACGGCGCGGATCCGGCGCTGCGGGACAGGAAGGTCGATGTGTCGACGATGCTGCTGCGCGAGGTCGCCCAGCAGGCCTCGGACGGCGGGCGTGCGGTGCTGAGCCTGCTGCGCGGCGCGGAGAGCTACAAGAACCACTGGGGGCCGGTGCCGGTGGTCAATCAGCGTCTGTTGCTGGCCCGGCCGGGTCTGGAGCCGCTGCTGCGGCTGCGCGAGTCGCAGGTGGCGGTGCGGGAACGGGCGGTGGAGACCGTGAAGGCCCGGTTCCCGGCGGCGCGGGACTGGCACGAGCGGCTGTCGGGGCTGCCGATGATCGGACGCTGACACGCCGGGAGTACGCCGGACGGCGGCGTCGGAGATATCACCTATGAGCAGATCCGTTACCGTCCGGCGTCTTTCGCGTTGTCAGGGGGTGTGGGCCTCGTGTCCGCAGCACAACCCCCTTCTTTACAAGGAGTTCTCCATGTCTCGTATGACGAAGGTCGCCGCTGTCATGGCCGGCACCGGCGCCCTGATCGCCGGCGGCGCCGGCATGGCGTCCGCGGACGCCGGTGCGCAGGGCCTCGCCGCCGGCTCCCCCGGGGTCGGTTCGGGCAACGTCGTCCAGGTTCCCGTGCACGTCCCGGTGAACGTCTGCGGCAACACGATCAACGTGATCGGCCTGCTGAACCCGGCCTTCGGCAACACCTGCGCCAACGTCGACGGCGGCCACGACAACGGCGGCGACTACGGCTACGGCCGCTGATCCGCCGTAGTTCCGGAACGGCCGGCTCCCTCCGTGCGGGGGGAGCCGGCCGTTCCTCCGTCCGGCCTCAGACGTAGCGGTAGATCTTGCTGTGGTCGAGGAGCTTCCTCGGGGTCACCCGCCAGGGCGGCATCGCGTCGTCGAGGCCGAAGACGTAGTCGCGGTCCGGGCCGGGTGAGGCGGGTTTGCGGCCCGGCCGGTAGGCGGACTTGGGGTGAGCCTTGCGCCACCGGTCCCAGAGCAGGTCGATGAAGGAGTGGTGGAGCCAGAACACCGGGTCCTCGGGGGAGGCCGCGCCCGCCATGGGACCGCCGACCCACTGGTGGACCCGGTTGTGCAGGCCGACCGTGCGGACGCCCCGGATGCCCCATCCCTCGACACGGTTGCGGAAGCCCTCGGTGCTGACGCTGTTCCAGGGCGCGGTGTCGTAGACGGGGTCCTTGAGGGCCCGCGCCAGGTCGTTCTTGGTCGGCAGGGAGACCGGGTCGCCGCCCGGCCTGCCGAAGTTGCGGGTGAGGTAGTGCTCGTCGGTGACGCCCCTGCCGACGCTCCAGTTGCCCGCCGCGTAGGCGAACGGACCGGTGGTGACCCGGCGGTCGCCGGGCCTGCCGTTGCCGCCGAGGAAGTCCTCCGCCCAGAGCGAGGAGGTCGTCCTGTTGTCCTGCGTCCAGTCCCAGTAGGGGACGCTGACGCCCGGGTCGACGCGCTGGAGCGCCTTCTCGAACTCCAGCAGGTACTGGCGGTGCCAGGGGAAGAACGAGGACGTCATGTGCGCCGGGCGCGGGCGGCGTTCGGTGTCCATGACGTAGTACTCCCGGTGCATGACGACGAAGTCGTCGTAGCGGCCCGAGCGCTTCAGTTTCAGGATCGCGTCGATGAGCCGGCGCTTCTCGGTGCGCGTGAGGTCGCGCTGGTTCTTGCGGGTGTACACCGGTGCTGGTCCTCCTGGTTCACATGTGGTGCGCGGCGGGCGGTGCGAGTCGGGCGGAGCCGAGTTCGTCGACGGCGGCCCGGGCCGTCTCCAGCAGCGTCGGATACGACTCGTAGTGCCGGACGTCGCTCAGATAGGTGCCGTCCGCCCGCCTCATGACGTGCAGCGGCCTGCCGTCGATACGGATCTCCGTGACCGGTTCGGCGGCGACCGCGACCCGGTCGTCGGCCGGGGCGTCCGCGGGGACGACGACGGTCGCCGTCCCCCGGATCTCCCGGCCCCGGTACATCTCGGCGAACTCCTCCGTCGTGGCCCGGGAGCCGGATCCGGAGCCGGGAGCGGGCGCCGGGGCGGGCCGGTCAGCGGCGGCCGGGTCGCGGTCGAGCAGCGGGAGCAGGGCGCCGGCGGTGCCCGTGACCACGGCGGCGGTGAAGGCTCCGCGCAGGACGGTCCGGCGGGAGGGAATGCGGGTGCCGCCCGGTTTCGCGGGGGTGGGGCTCATGAGATGACTACCTGCCTCTCGTTAACTCGTCCGAGGTGCTTCTGATGGCGATGTTGACAACGAGGCGGTGGCGAAACAGTTCTCGTGCGTGCGGCGTACGGCGCACACGCGGCGGTCGCGTTCCGGCAAACGCGTGAGGGTGCGGGGCGATCGGCGGCGGCGGGCCGCGTCGCGGGGGCTCCCGTGGCCGGCGGACCGGAACATGGTCTGGCGAACCGTGGAGGTGGTGGGCATGACCGTTCCGTATCAGCCGTCCGGGGGCCGTGTGCTGAGCACGGCGGACGTCGATCTGGCCGACCCGGCGTTCTGGCGGTTGCCGCGCCCCGAGCGGCTGCGGGCCTTCGCGTTGCTGCGGGAGCTGGACGCGCCGGTGCTGTTCACGCCCCGGCCCGGTACCGCGCGTACCGCCGGAAAGCCGTTCTACGCCCTGGTGCGCCACGGCGATGTGCGGACGGCGAGCCGTACGCCCGGGGCGTTCGCCAGCGCTCCCGGGGTCACCACTCCGGAGCCCGCCGGCTGGGCGAAGGCGCTGTTCGGGAACTCGATGGTCAACATGGACGGGTCCGAGCACGCGGCGCTGCGCCGGATCATCTCCCGGCGGTTCACCCCGCGGCTGCTGGCGGGCGTCGAGGAGAACGTCGGGCGGCTCGCCGGACGGCTGGTGGACGAGCTGATCGCCGAACGGCCCCGGGACTTCGTGCCGTCCGCGGCCTCGCGGCTGCCGCTGGAGGTGATCTGCGACCTGATGGGCATCCCGAAGGCGTACCGGACGCGGATCGCCGAGCAGATCGACCAGGCGTCGGAGCATGTCGGCGTCGAGCGGCGGGGCCGGGCCCGGATCCGGATCCCCGGGCGGGGGCTGGCGTCCCTGGCCCGGATGCAGTGGGTCATGGGGCGGCTCGCCGCGGAGCGCCGCCGTCGTCCCGGGGACGACCTCGTCTCGGCGCTCGTGTGTGCGGACATCGACGGCGAGGCGCTGTCGGGGCGGCAGTTGGGTGCCTTCTTCTCGCTGCTGCTGGTCGCCGGGGTGGAGACCACCCGCAACGCCATCGCGCACGGGCTGTTCCTGCTCGACCGGCATCCGGAACAGCGGGAGCTTCTACGGTCCGACTTCGACCGGTACATCGGCGGGGCGGTCGACGAGATCGTGCGGCATTCGACGCCGATCATCCAGTTCCGCAGGACCGTCACCGCCGAAATCGTGCTGGGCGGTCGCACATTCCTCCCGGGCGAGAAGATCGCACTCATTTACGCGTCCGCCAATCGCGACGAGACGGTTTTCACCCATCCGGATCGCTTCGACATCACCCGCTCGCCCAATCCTCATCTGGGATACGGCGGCGGGGGCCCGCACCACTGCCTGGGCGCGCATCTGGCCCGCCTCGAAATGACGGCCCTGTTCCGGGAGCTGATCGACCGACGTCCCGTCATGCGGGATCTGGGGGACCCGGGACTGGTCGATTCGAATTTCGACAACCGCGTCGGCTCGCTGACTTTCACGTTCGGCCCCACATTCACCTGAACGGCACGCCCGCAACGCCGAATACGATAAATGGACTCCCCCCGCATGCCCCCGGGGCATGATGATGAAACGCTCTCCCCACCGGGCCGAATCGGCCGGAATTCATCGCAGCCAGGAGGAGCAATGCCGGCAAAGCGCCGACTCTTCGTTTCGTGCATCGCGGCGCTTGCTCTCAGCCTCCTGGCGGGTGGCGGCATCGCGGGCCAGTCGCCTCCGGGCACCGATGCCGTCGACGGCGCGGCCCCCGGCGGGCCGAGGGCCGGGAGCGGTACGGCGCACGGCGCGTATCTGGACTACGGGCCCGACGGGGTCAGCAGGATGGCCGAGTTCTCGCGCTGGCTGAGCGGGGCGGAGCTGCGGGTGGGGCACACGTATCTGCCGGGCGATCTGTGGGTGAACATCGAGGGCTCCCCCGACTTCCTCGACGCCTGGGCGGACTGGAGACGGGCGGATCCGGACCGGATGTTCGTCCTGAACGTGCCGATGCTGGAGCGCAATGAGGAGCGGGTCCCGGACGACGCGGTCCGCACCCTGCTCCGGGCGGGTGCCGCGGGCGACTACGACCAGCACTTCACCCGGCTCGCGGAGCGCCTGGTGCAGCTGGGCGTGCCGGACACCGTGATCGTGCTCGGCTGGGAGATGAACGGCACGACGTACACGCACCGGTGCGGTCCCGATCCCACGTCCTGGAAGGCGTACTGGGAGCGGATCGTGACGGCGATGCGCGCGGTGCCCGGTCAGGAGTTCCGCTTCGACTTCACCCCGAGCCGGGGGCGGGACGCGGTGCCGTGGACCGAGTGCTACCCGGGCGACGACGTCGTCGACATCATCGGGATGGACTCCTACGACCAGCCTCCCGGTGAGACCTTCGACGACCAGATCACCGACCCGTACGGGCTCCAGAAGCACGTGGACTTCGCCGCGGAGCGCGGCAAGCCCATCTCGTTCCCGGAGTGGGGGCTCTTCCGCAACGGCGACAACCCGGAGTACATGCGGCGGATGCTGGAGTGGATCGACCGGCACGAGCCGCTCTACCAGACGGTCACGGACTACTGCCCGCACGGTGTCTGGCAGTGCAGGAGCAATCCGCGGTCCTCGGAGGTGTTCCGGACGATGATGACCGAGATGGCCGCGCCCGCCGAGCCCTCCCCCGGCCCGACGCCG
>NZ_QWFA01000152.1 GCF_003501885.1 Streptomyces globisporus | reverse complement strand
CCGTAGCAGGCCCCCCGCGACGAGAACCCACCACCCCGCAGGCGGCCCGACGATGGCCCTCCTGCCCGCGCCCGCCCCTCTGCGGCCGCCCGGCCTCGACGACTGACCCCCTCACCGCCCCACGCCCGGAGCCCGCTCGGCGCCGGTGCGTCGGTGGCGGCTGCCCCGTCCCGGCGGCCCGGACCGCGCCGCCCAGCTCTGCCCCGCCCGTTTCAGCGGCGGGTCACCGCCCAGAACGAGATGATCATGACTGACAGGCCCGTGGCCGAGGCGCCGGACACGACCGCGCTGCTCCTGGAGACCACGTCGCTGGACGACTTCCTGCGTGCCCTCGCCCGGAGCGCCCTCGCCCTGGTGGAGGAGGCGGACGGCTGCGGCATCACGCTGGAGAGGCTGGGGCGTCCCGTCACCGTCTCCAGCGTGGGCGCCTCCGCGACGAAGCTGGACGAGG
The DNA here is from genome assembly GCF_003501885.1 of Streptomyces globisporus. GTDB lineage: Bacteria > Actinomycetota > Actinomycetes > Streptomycetales > Streptomycetaceae > Streptomyces > Streptomyces globisporus_D. The sequence continues at coordinate 15,602 of NZ_QWFA01000152.1, read as the reverse complement.
CCCAGTACGGCCAGGACGCCGGCCCGTGCCTCCAGGCGATGCGCACGGGCCGGGAGGTCAGCGTGCCCGACACGCTGCGGGAGAGCCGCTGGGCCGACTACCCCGCCTACGCCGCGGTCTGCGGCGCCCGCTCGTCGCTGTCGTTGCCGATCGCACCGCACAGCCACACGGCAGGAGCGCTGAACCTGTACGCGCCCGTCCCGCACGCCTTCGACACGGCCGACCTGACGGCGCTGAGGCTGCTCACCGCGCAGGCCACCGGCGCCATCGCCCTGGCCCAGCGCATCGCGGACACCGAGGAGTTCGCCGCGGACCTGGAGGCCGCCCTGCGCTCGCGCACCGTGATCGACCAGGCGATCGGCGTCGTGGTCGGCCAGCAGCGCTGCACCCCGGAGAAGGCTTTCGACGTCCTGCGCACGGCATCGCAGCACCGCAACATCAAACTGCGCGAACTCTGCGCCGAGTTGATCGCCAGCATCACCGGCGAGGTCCCGCCGGAGGGCCGCATCCAGCCCCGGGGCTGACACCCGGCCCCGGCCGTCGGGCCGTCAGGACGCCGGGTACGGACGGTCCGACAGCAGCCGGGCCAGGTGGACGGCGTTCGCGGCGAGCGCCTTCGTCGTCGAGGCGACGGCCTCGGGCGTCTCGTCGAGATCCTGGTAGTCGGTGCCCTGCATGGCTTCGCCGACCCAGTACGTGACGGCGCCGGGCGCCAGCGAGAAGCCGACGTCGTTCAGTCCCTGGAACGCATCGGCGCTCACCTTGTGCGCCCCGTCCTCGTTGCCGACGACGGCCACGGCCGCGACCTTCCCGTAGGTGTGCGGGCGGCCCTGGTCGTCGGTCTCGGAGGACTCGGCGTTCAGCCGCTCCAGGACCCGCTGGCAGACGCTGGAGGGGTGGCCGAGCCAGATGGGCGTGGCGATCAGCAGGATGTCGGCGGCCAGGACCTTCTCCCGCAGGGCGGGCCAGGCGTCGCCGTCGCCCATGTCCACCCCGATCCCCGGGCGGACGTCGTGGTCGGCGACCCGGACGATCTCGCCCGGCACGTCGTGCCGGGCGAACTGCGCCATGACCTGCTCGGCGAGGCGCTGACTGCTGGACGGGGCGGGCGAGGCGTTCAGGGTGCAGACGAGGGCGAGTGCGCGCATGGCGGAATGTCTCCTTCGGGCTTATGGGTGGGGGATCGGGGGGGGAGAGAGAGAGGCGCCGCTGTCAGGGCCCTTCCCGGTCGGCGCACACCCGGACGGTCTCCAGGCCGGGATCGGCGGTATCGGGCACGTTCATGCCCGCCTCCACCCCGGAGCGCAGGTAGCGCAGCAGAGGCGCGGTGATCCGTTCGCCGGGGAGCACGGCCGGGATGCCGGGCGGGTAGGGGGTCATCATCTCGGCGGCGACCCGCCCCACGGCCTTCGCCGCCGGTACGTCCTCGGTCTCCGCGAAGAAGGCGTCGCGCGGGAGGCAGACCTGATCGGGGCGGAGCTCGGCCGGGGAGGGCACCAGCACCTCGGGGGCGGGGCGCAGGGTGTGGGCGTTGCGGGACAGGTCCTCCAGCGCCGTCAGCAGCTGCCCGGCGGTGGACGCGTCGTCGGCGTGGGTGATCTGCGCGCTGATCCGGCGATGGTCGACCAGGTGCATGTCGACGCGGTGGTGGCTGCGCAGCCAGTCGGCGGCACGGTAGCCGGTGGTGCCGAGCCCTTCGATGTCGATGATCACGGGTAGCGGGTCGAACTCCGCTGCCGCGCCGGGCCCGCAGAAGTCCTTCTCCCCGTTGACGTGCATCCCGTCGATCTCCTCGATGCGCCGACGGACCGTCGCGGCGAGTTCGAGGGCGTCGGCCAGCAGGGCCCGGCCGCCCAGCGCCATCTGCCGCCGCCAGCCGTCGATTCCCGCGTAGAGCAGGACGGACGGGCTGGTCGTGCCGAGGAGGTCCGCGCGCGAGGCCAGGGTGTCGTGGTCCACCAGGTCGCCCTGGAGATGGAAGACAGAGCCCTGCTCCAGACCGCTGCCCATCTTGTGGATGCTGGTCACGCAGACGTCCGCGCCCGCGTCCATCGCCCAGGACGGCAGGTCCGGATGGAACGGCAGATGCGCGCCCCAGGCCTCGTCCACGACGAGCGGCCTGGAGCGCCGGTGGCACACGTCCGCGATCGCCCGCAGATCCGCCGCCGTCCCGTACGGGGTGGGGCTGGTGACCAGGGCGCCGCGCGCGTCCGGGTGCTCCGCGAAGGCCTTCTCGACGGTCGCCGCCGACGGTGGGTGGGCGAGATGCCGCTCCGCGTCCCACTGGGGCTCCAGCCAGACCGGCTCGACGCCCGACAGGATGAGGCCCGCGATGACGGACTTGTGGGCGTCACGGCCGACCAGCAGCTTCTGATGAGGGGCGGCGACGCTGAGCATGGCCGCCTTGACGGACAGGGAGCTGCCGCAGGTGGAGAAGAAGGTGTGCTCCGCGTGGACCGCATCGGCCATCAGCTCCTCGGCGCGCCGCAGCACGCCCGAGTTCTCCCGCCGGCTGTCGAGTCCGCCCGTGGCGAGGACGTCCCCGAGGAACACGGCGTCGCCCAGCACCGCCCGTACGGCGGGATCGGCGCCCCGGGCCTGCTTGTGGCCGGGCGGGGAGAAACCCAGCTCGCCCCGCTCGTGATAGGCGGCGAGGGCGTCGAGAACGGGTGCTTCGTGGTGGTTCCTGCTCATTCGTCACGCCTTCCCTGCTGCGGTACGGGCCAACCGGGCGCGCCGTCGGCTCAGGGAAGGGGTGTGCCGCCGGTGGCGTTCATGATCTCGCCGGTGATGAACGAGGCGTTCGCCGAGGCGAGGAAGACATAGGCCGGTGCCATCTCGGCGGGCTGTGCGGGACGGCCCAGGGGACTCTGCTTCCCGAACTCGGCCGTGTCGGGCAGCGTGGCCGGGATGAGCGGTGTCCAGACGGGGCCCGGGGCCACCGCGTTCACGCGGACGCCGTCGGCGGCGAGCATCTGGGCGAGACCCTGGGTGAAGGTGACGATCGCCCCCTTCGTCATGGCGTAGTCCAGCAGATGCGGGCTCGGCTTGTACGCCTGCACCGACGTGGTGTTGATGATCGAGCCGCCCGCCGGGATGTACGGGAGGGCAGACCTGCAGAGCCAGAACATCCCGTACAGGTTCGTGCGCACCACCCGGTCGAACTGCTCGGTCGAGATCGCGGAGATCCCGTCGGGCTGGGACATCTGGTACGCCGCGTTGTTCACCAGGATGTCGATGCGGCCGCCCTCGGACACGGCCCGTTCCACGAGCGAGCGGCACTGCTTCTCGTCCTGGATGTCGCAGGCGACCGCCACGCCCTTCCGCCCGGCCTCCTCCACCAGCCGGACGGTCTCCGCGGCCTCCTTCTCCTCCTCGGGAAGGTGGGTCAGCACCACGTCCGCGCCCTCCCGTGCGAAGGCCAGGGCCACCGCACGGCCGATGCCCGAATCCCCGCCGGTGATCAGGGCCTTGCGGTCGACGAGCAGGCCACTGCCCCGGTAGGAGTCCTCGCCGTGGTCGGGCGGGGGGTCCATGGGGCCGGTCCAGCCGGGATGCTCCTGGTCCTGCTGGGGGAAGTCCGGGCGGGGGTGGATCTGGTTCGGGTCCTGCGGCTGTTCGCCCCTCGTCATGGTGCTGCCTCTCTGCTCGGCTTCTCTGCTCGACGGTGGCCGGGGCTCCGGGTGCCCCTCTCCACCCGACCGAAACACCCCTTCGGTGACGGCGCACCCCGGGTGAGCCGTGTCTCACCCGGACTCCACGACTTGTCTATGCAACGAGTTGCATAGAAGGATCGCCTTATGGCCCTCGACCACGCGATCCTCGTCTCCCTGCTGGAGCGGCCCGGCTCCGGCTATGAGCTGGCCCGGCGGTTCGAGCGGTCCATCGGCTACTTCTGGACCGCCACCCACCAGCAGATCTACCGCGTCCTGGGCCGCATGGTCGCCGACGGCCTCCTCCTGGTCCGCGAGGTGGAGCAGCAGGGGCGGCCGGACAAGAAGGAGTACTCCGTCACCGGGCCCGGCCGGGCCGCCCTCGCCGCGTGGCTGCACAAGCCGATCGAGCCGGAGAGCCTGCGGCACGATCTCGCCGTGAAGATCCGGGGTGCGGCCTTCGACGACCCGGCTGCCCTGATCGACGAGGTCGAGCGCCACCGCCAGACGCACCGCGACCGGCTCGCGCACTACCTCGCCGGGGAGCTGCGCGACTTCACCGGGCCCGAAGCCCCCGCGCCGCAGGACGCCGGTCAGGAACTCCAGCACGTCGTGCTGCGGGGCGGTATCGCGTACGAGCGCATGACGATCGCCTGGCTCGACGACGTACTCGCCACGCTCCACCGGCTCGACACCGCGGGCCCAGGCACCTGAACGGCGCGCCGCCCGCCACCCCCGTACCACCGAAGAAACCCTCATCCTCCCGGAAGGCACCCGCCATGGCCGAGTCCGCGTCGCTCCTCCTCAACCCGCGCACGTACGACCCCGAGCACTTCGACCCGGAGACCCGCAGGTTGCTCCGCGCGACCGTCGACTGGTTCGAGGCGCGCGGCAAGCGCCGGCTGATCGAGGACTACCGCTCCCGCGCCTGGCTCGGCGACTTCCTCGACTTCGCCGCGAAGGAGGGCCTGTTCGCCACCTTCCTCACCCCCGCCTCCGCCGCGGGGAAGGACGACCAGCGCTGGGACACCGCCCGGATCGCCGCCCTCAACGAGATCTTCGGCTTCTACGGCCTCGACTACTGGTACGCCTGGCAGGTGACCATCCTCGGTCTCGGCCCGGTCTGGCAGAGCGACAACGCCGAGGCCCGCGCCCGGGCGGCCGAACTCCTCGCCCGGGGTGAGGTGTTCGCCTTCGGTCTCTCCGAGAAGACCCACGGCGCCGACATCTACTCCACCGACATGCTGCTGACGCCGGACGGCGAGGGCGGCTTCCGGGCCTCCGGCTCCAAGTACTACATCGGCAACGGCAACGCCGCCGGTCTCGTCTCCGTCTTCGGCCGCCGCACCGACGTCGAGGGCCCCGACGGTTATGTCTTCTTCGCCGCCGACAGCCGGCACGAGGCGTACCAGCTGGTGAAGAACGTCGTCGACTCCTCCAAGTACGTCAGCGAGTTCCGCCTGGAGAACTATCCGGTCGCGCCCGCCGACATCCTGCACACCGGCCGCGCCGCCTTCGACGCCGCGCTCAACACCGTCAACGTCGGCAAGTTCAACCTCTGCACCGCCTCCATCGGCATCTGCGAGCACGCGATGTACGAGGCGGTCACCCACGCGAGCAACCGCATCCTCTACGGGCGCCCCGTCACCGCCTTCCCGCACGTGCGCCGCGAGCTGACCGACGCCTACGTCCGGCTCGTCGGGATGAAGCTGTTCAGCGACCGCGCCGTCGACTACTTCCGCTCCGCCGGGCCCGACGACCGCCGCTACCTCCTCTTCAACCCGATGACGAAGATGAAGGTGACCACGGAGGGCGAGAAGGTCATCGACCTCATGTGGGACGTCATCGCCGCCAAGGGCTTCGAGAAGGACAACTACTTCGCCCAGGCCGCCGTCGAGATCCGGGGCCTGCCGAAGCTGGAGGGCACGGTCCACGTGAACCTCGCGCTGATCCTGAAGTTCATGCACAACCACCTGCTGAACCCGGTCGACCACCCGGCCGTCCCGACCCGCCTCGACGCGGCCGACGACGCGTTCCTCTTCCAGCAGGGACCGGCGCGCGGCCTCGGCTCCGTACGCTTCCACGACTGGCGCACCGCGTTCGACGCGTACGCCGAGGTGCCGAACGTCGCCCGCTTCCGCGAGCAGGCCGACGCCCTGTGCACGTTCGTCGAGACGGCCGCTCCCGACGAGGAGCAGAGCCGTGACCTCGACCTCCTCCTCGCCGTCGGCCAGCTCTTCGCCCTCGTCGTCCACGGCCAGCTGATCCTGGAGCAGGCCCGGCTGACCGGCCTGGACGAGGAACTGCTGGACGAACTGTTCGCCGTCCTCGTCCGCGACTTCTCCGCGCACGCCGTCGAGCTGCACGGCAAGGACTCCGCCACCGAGGACCAGCAGAACTGGGCGCTGGGCGCGGTCCGCCGGCCGGTCGTCGACGCGGCCCGTTCGGCGCGGATCTGGGAGCAGGTCGAGGCGCTCTCGGGGGCGTACGAGATGGGGCAGTAGTCCGCCCCGGGCGGGGCGGCACCGGGGGGCCGCTCCGTTTGCGGGGTGGTGGACATCGCGTTTGAGTGGGAGGGCCCCCTCGCCTTCCCTGGAGCAGACATGTCGATGGCGTTCGGTTCACCCCTCGGTCCGTCCGATCCGTTCAGCGATCTGCTGAACCGGTTCTTCGGTATGTCGCCCGCCTCCTCGCCCCCCGCGATGCAGCGCGTCCCCATCGGGCGGCTGCTGACGGAGTCCTCCCACGAGCTGCTGGGCCGCGCGACGAGCAAGGCGGCCGAGGACGGCACCGCGGACCTCGACACCGAGCACCTGCTGTGGGCGGCGACCCAGGTCGAACCCTCGCGCGGGCTGCTGTCCCGCGCGGGGGTCGACCCCGACGCGCTCGCCGCGCAGCTCGACGAGGTGCTGCCCCGGGAGTCCGCCGAGCCGTCCGCCGAGCCCGGCCTCACCCCGGCGGCGAAGCGGACCCTCACCGCCGCCTACGCCCGCTCGCAGGCGGCCGGGGTGTCCTACATCGGCCCCGAGCACATCCTCGGCGCGCTCATCGACGACGCGGACTCCGGGGCCGGGCGGTTCCTGGGGTCGGACGACCTCGACGTGGGCAAGCTGCGCGGCGCGGCCGACCGGGCCGGGGGCCCGGACGGGGCCACCGGCGCGGCCAAGCAGCCCGCGACGACCCTGGACGAGTTCGGCCGGGACCTCACGGAGGAGGCGAAGGCGGGGAAGCTCGACCCCGTGGTCGGGCGGGCCGAGGAGATCGAGCAGACCATCGAGATCCTCTCGCGGCGCTCCAAGAACAACCCCGTCCTCATCGGCGAGCCCGGCGTGGGCAAGACCGCCATCGTCGAGGGCCTGGCCCAGAGCATCGTCGCGGGCGAGGTCCCCGACACCCTCAAAAACAAGCGGGTCGTCTCCCTGGACCTGTCCGGCATGGTCGCCGGAGCCCAGTACCGGGGGCAGTTCGAGGAGCGGCTGAAGAAGGTCATCGAGGACGTGCAGAAGGCCGAGGGGGAGATCATCCTCTTCATCGACGAACTCCACACGGTCGTCGGCGCCGGCGCCACCGGCGAGGGCTCCATGGACGCGGGCAACATGCTCAAGCCCGCCCTCGCCCGCGGTGAACTGCACGTCGTCGGCGCGACGACGATCGACGAGTACCGCAAGCACATCGAGAAGGACGCCGCCCTGGAGCGCCGCTTCCAGCCCGTCCTGGTCCCGGAGCCCACCGTCGAGGAGACCGTACAGATCCTCGAAGGGCTGCGGGACGCCTACGAGGCCCACCACCAGGTCCGCTTCGCCGACGGAGCCCTCACGGCGGCCGCCGAGCTGTCCGACCGCTACATCAGCGACCGCTTCCTGCCCGACAAGGCCATCGACCTGATGGACCAGGCCGGGGCCCGCGTACGGCTGCGCAGCGCGAACCGCTCCACCGAGGTCGTCAGCCGCGAGGACCGCCTCGCCAAGCTGCGGCGCGAGAAGGACGAGGCCGTCGCCGGCGAGGAGTTCGAGAAGGCGTCCGGGCTGAAGCGGCAGATCGCCGAGGTGGAGGGCGAACTCGCCGGGATCGAGGAGCGCCGCGAGGGCGTCGTCTCGGTCACCGCCTCCGACATCGCCGACATCGTCTCCCGCCGCACCGGCATCCCGGTCTCCCAGCTCACCGCCGGCGAGAAGGAGAAGCTCCTCAAACTGGAGGAGGAGATGCACGCCCGGATCGTCGGCCAGGACGAGGCCGTCACCGCGGTCTCCGAAGCCGTACGCCGCAACCGCGCCGGCATGGGCGACCCGAACCGGCCCGTCGGCTCGTTCCTCTTCCTCGGCCCCACCGGCGTCGGCAAGACGGAACTGGCCAAGACGCTCGCCGAGCTGCTGTTCGGCCAGGACGACCGCATGATCCGCTTCGACATGAGCGAGTTCCAGGAGAAGCACACGGTCGCCCGGCTCGTCGGAGCCCCTCCCGGATACGTCGGTTACGACGAGGCCGGCCAGCTCACCGAGAAGGTGCGGCGCAGCCCCTACAGCGTCGTCCTGTTCGACGAGGTCGAGAAGGCGCACCCCGACGTCTTCAACACGCTGCTCCAGATCCTCGACGACGGCCGCCTCACCGACGGACAGGGCCGCACCGTCGACTTCCGGCACTGCGTCGTCATCATGACGTCCAACATCGGCGCCCACCGCATCCTCGCCCACGAGGGCGACGCCGCCGAGCTCAAGGACGAGCTGATGGAGGACCTGCGCGGCCGGTTCCTCCCCGAGTTCCTCAACCGCATCGACGACATCATCGTCTTCCACAGCCTCACCGAGGACGACCTGTCCGAGATCGTCGACCACCTCCTGGACCGCAGCAAGCACCGCGTCCACGCCCAGGGCATGACCCTGGAGGTCACCGAGGCGGCGAAGAAACTCCTGGTCGCCCACGGCTACCAGCCGGAGTTCGGCGCCCGCCCGCTGCGCCGCACGATCCAGACGGAACTGGACAACCGCGTCGCCTCCCTGCTGCTCGGCGGCGAAGCGGACCCCGGGGACACGATCGTCGCCGACGTGGTCGACGACTCCCTGCACTGCACCATCCGCAAGGGCGACGGCGCCGGGGACGCCCCCGCCGCCGACACCCCCGACGGCGAGGAGTGAGCGATGTCCCATCACCACCACAAGTCGAACGAAGAGGTCGAGGGCGACCCGGACACCGGCCACAGCCGCGGGATGCCCCGTCGCCCGGACGAGAAGCGACTCGACGAGCGTCTGGAGGAGGACCGCGAGGAAATGGGCCTCGCCCCTGACGGGGAGAACCGGAAGAAGAAGACCGACTAGGGACCCGGCCCTGTCCCGGCGAAGCCCCTCAGGGGCTGGCCGAGAAGGCTCTCAGTCCTCCGGCAGTCGCTCCAGCGCGGCCGCCACATCCGTCTGGCCCGCGATCTCCCGCAGAGCGCGGGCCAGCACGGATCCCGGCTCCCGGGCGACGGTCACCAGACCGACCGGCACCGCCCGGGCCGGCTCGACCAGCGGCACCGCCCGCATCCCGTGCGGCACACCGAAGACATGCAGCCAGGTGTGCGGCACGACGCTCGCCCACCGGCCCGTGCGGACATGGGCGAAGAGCGTCGCCACCGAGTCCGTCTCGACCCGGGGCGACGGCCGCACCCCGGCCTCCGTGAACACCTCGTCCAGCACCCGGCGCCCCTGCATCGCCTCCGTGAGCAGACACAGGGGAAGCCGCGCGGCCTCCGCCCAGGTCGCCGCCGTCCGGCGGGCGGGGGCGTCGGCGGCACCGGTGAGCAGCACGTACCGCTCCTCGTACAGCGGCACCGTCCGGTACTGCTCCCCGAGGTCCGCGTCCAGATAGGTGATTCCGGCGTCGATCTCGAAGTCCCGCAGCTGCCGGAGCACGTCCGTGGACTGGAGGTCCCCTATGACCTCCACCGTGACCAGCGGATGCGCCAGACAGAAGGGGGCGGTCAGCAGCGCGACCGTCCCGGACGCCGTCGGGACCGACCCGATGCGCATCCGCCCGCTGAGCCCGGTACGCAAGTGGCCCGCCTCGCTCGTGAGGGCGTCCCGGTCCGCCAGGATCCGCTGCGCCCACACGACGATCCGTTCGCCCTCGGGGGTGAGCCCTTCGTACTTGCGGCCGCGCAGCACCAGGGGGACGTCGAGCTCGTCCTCCAGCTTGCGGACCGCCTCGGAGAGCGCGGGCTGGGAGACGTGACAGGCCTGGGCGGCGCGGGCGAAGTGACGCTCGCGGGAGAGGGCCACCAGGTACTCGAGTTGACGGAACAGCACCCCACGGGTCTACCGGACGGCCTCACGGAACGCCAATCGCCCCACCGGGCCCGAGCCACGGCCCGACGCCGTCTCAGACCTCCGGCGCCGGGTGGTGGACCCGCTCGTCGCCCGCGTACACGTTCATGGAGGCGCCACGCAGGAACCCCACCAGCGTCAGACCGCTGTCCGCGGCTAGGTCGGCCGCGAGCGAGGACGGCGCCGAGACCGCCGCGAGCAGGGGGATCCCCGCCATCACCGCCTTCTGCACCAGCTCGAACGAGGCCCGGCCGCTCACCATCAGGACCGACCCGCGCAACGGAAGAAGCCCCGAGCGCAGGGCGTGGCCGACGACCTTGTCCACCGCGTTGTGCCGCCCGACGTCCTCCCGCAGACACACCAGCTCGCCGTCGGCCGTGAAGAGCCCCGCGGCGTGCAGACCGCCGGTGGCGTCGAACACCCGCTGGGACGCCCGCAGCCGGGCCGGAAGGGCCGCCAGCGCATCCGTACCGATACGCAGCGGGTCCTCGGCGACCGACCAGGCGGCCGTCGTACGCACCGCGTCCAGCCCGGCCTTGCCGCACAGACCGCACGAGGACGTCGTGTAGAAGTTGCGCTCCAGCGACGGGTCGGGGGCCGCCACGCCGGGGGCCAGGGCGACGTCGGCCACGTTGTACGAGTTGCCGCCGTCGGCCGTGGCGCCGGCGCAGTAGCGGATCCCGGCCACGTCCTCGGCGCGGTGCAGCACACCCTCGCCGACGAGGAAGCCGGCCGCGAGGTCGAAGTCGTCGCCGGGCGTGCGCATGGTCACCGCCAGCGGGCGCCCGCCGACCCGGATCTCCATCGGCTCCTCGGCGGCCAGGGTGTCCGGGCGGTACGAGGAGTGCCCTTCCCGTACGCGCAGGACACGCCGCCGTGCGGTCACCCGGCCCATGGCTCGCTCCTCTCCTCGCCCGCGCCGGAGGTACGTTCGAGGCGGACCACCACACCCTTGGATGTCGGGCAGTTGCTGATGTCGGCGACGCTGTCCAGCGGCACCAGGACGTTGGTCTCCGGGTAGTACGCCGCCGCCGAACCACGGCTCGCCGGGTACGCCACGACCCGGAATTTCTCCGCGCGGCGCTCCCGTCCGTCGTGCCAGACGCTCACCAGGTCCACGGTGTCCCGGTCGGCGAGCCCGAGTTCCGCCAGATCGGCGGGGTTCACGAGGACGACCCGGCGGGCGTCGTGAATGCCCCGGTAGCGGTCGTTCGGCGCGTACCAGACGGTGTTCCACTGGTCGTGCGAGCGCAGGGTCTGCAACAGCAGGTGCCCCTCGGGGACCTGCGGCATGGTGAAGTCGTTGCAGGTGAAGACGGCCTTGCCGCTCGGCGTCGGGAAGACCCCCTGGTTCACCGGATTGGGCAGGGTGAAGCCGCCGGGCTCGGCCACCCGCGCGTTGAAGTCCTCGAAGCCGGGGACCACCCGGGATATCCGGTCGCGGATGGTGCCGTAGTCCGTCTCGAACAGCTCCCAGGGGATCTCCGGCTCATCGCCCAGTGTCAGCCGGGCGAGCCTGGCGATGATCGCGACCTCGCTCAGCAGGTGCGGGGAGGCGGGTGGCAGCTTTCCCCGGGAGGCGTGGACGTCGCTCATGGAGTCCTCGACGGTCACGAACTGCTCGCCGGTGGCCTGCACGTCCCGGTCGCTGCGGCCGAGGGTCGGCAGGATGAGGGCGGTGTCGCCGCAGACCGTGTGGGAGCGGTTGAGCTTGGTGGAGATGTGCGCCGTGAGGCGGCAGGTGCGCATCGCGGCCTCGGTGACCGCGCTGTCGGGCGTCGCCCGGACGAAATTGCCCGCGACGCCCAGGAACACCTTCGCTCGCCCCTCGTCCATGGCCCGGATGCTGTTCACCGCGTCCAGACCGTGGTGGGCGGGAGGCGTGAAGCCGAACTCCGCCTCCAGCGCGTCGAGGAACTCCTGCGGCATCTGCTCCCACACGCCCATCGTGCGGTCGCCCTGGACGTTGCTGTGCCCGCGCACCGGGCAGACACCCGCACCGGGCCTGCCGATGTTGCCCCGGGCCAGCAGGAAGTTGACGACCTCGCGGATCGTCGGCACCCCGTGCTTGTGCTGGGTGAGCCCCATCGCCCAGCACACGATGACCTTCTCGCTGCTCAGGACCCGCTCGAACACCTCCTGGATCTCCTCGCGGGCCAGCCCGGTCGCCGTCAGGACGTCCGCCCAGTCGGTCTTCCGGGCGTGCGCGGCGAAGTCCTCGAAGCCGGTGGTGTGCGCACGGATGAACGCGTGGTCCAGCACGGTGCCGGGCGCGGCGTCCTCGGCCTCCAGGAGCAGCAGGTTCAGCGCCTGGAACAGGGCGAGGTCACCGCCCGCGCGGATGTGCAGGAACTGGTCGGCGATCGGTGTGCCCCGGCCGATCAGACCCCGGGCCTTCTGCGGGTGCTTGAACCGCATCAGCCCCGCCTCGGGCAGGGTGTTGACCGCGACGACCTGACCGCCGTTGCGCTTGGTCTCCTCCAGCGCCGAGAGCATCCGGGGGTGGTTGGTACCCGGGTTCTGCCCCACGACGAAGATCAGGTCGGCGTGGTGGATGTCGTCGAGGGAGACGCTGCCCTTGCCGATGCCCAGCGTCTGCGACATCGCGGACCCGCTGGACTCGTGGCACATGTTCGAGCAGTCCGGCAGGTTGTTCGTGCCGTACGCGCGGGCGAAGAGCTGGAGGAGGAACGCGGCCTCGTTGTTCAGCCGGCCCGAGACGTAGAAGAGGGCCTCGTCGGGGGAGTCCAGGCCCCGCAGCTCCCCGGCGAGCAGACCCAGCGCCTCGTCCCAGCCGATCGGCTCGTAATGGGTCCCGCCGGGGCGCTTCACCATGGGCTCGGTCAGCCGGCCCTGCTGGTTCAGCCAGTAGTCGGACGCCCCGTCGAGCTCGGCGATCGCGTGTTCGCGGAAGAACTCCCGGGTGACGCGCCGCGAGGTCGCCTCGTCGTTGATGTGCTTGGCGCCGTTCTCGCAGTACTCGTTCATGTGCCGCTTGCCGGGCGCCGGTTCGGGCCACGCGCAGCCGGGGCAGTCGATGCCCTTGGGCTGGTTGATGTTGAGCAGCGTCAGCGCGGTGCGACGCGGAGACGTCTGGCCCAGGGAGTACTCCAACGCGTGGGTCACCGCGGGCAGACCCGTCGCCCAGGTCTTGGGCGGGGTGACCCGCAGATCGTCGCTCGGGTCGCCCTCGATGCGGCTGCTCATGACGGAATGCGCCTCTATTTCTCTGCGTCGGGGCCTTCAGGCCGTTCGTCACGGGGATGGCGCGTCGAATATCCGCCTGTCCCCCGAGGGAAGTCAAAGAGGTGAATTCGATGAACTGAGAGGTCTGGCCTATCGCTGTGTATGTACAGGTCAGGGTGGTTGCTCAGAGAGGGTTGGAGGTATTTTCCGGATCCGATCGGCGGCGCCGATCACCTGAGAGAGAAAGCCTCTTTGACTTCATCCCGCAAGCCCCCGAAAGTGGTCGGCGGGTGAGAAAAGCGTGACTGCCCCCGGGCAGAGGAAGAAGGCCGCCCCGTGTCCCGACCGCTCCTCGACGGGCCCGCCCCGTCCCCGCTGACGGACCGGTTCGGCCGGGTCCACACCGACCTGCGGGTCTCGCTCACCGACCGCTGCAATCTGCGCTGCACCTACTGCATGCCCGCCGAGGGCCTCGACTGGCTGCCCCGCCCCGAACTGCTCACCGACGACGAGGTGGTTCGCCTCGTCAGCGTAGCCACCCGCCGTCTGGGCATCACCGAGGTACGGCTCACCGGCGGCGAACCGTTGCTGCGCCGGGGCCTGCCCGGGCTCGTCGCCCGGCTGCACGCCCTGCCCCAAGCCCCCGAACTGTCCCTCACCACCAACGGCATCGGCCTGGCGCGCAGTGCCGCGGCGCTCCGCGACGCCGGGCTGAGCCGGGTCAACGTCAGCCTGGACACCCTGCGTCCCGAGCGGTTCACCGCGATCACCCGGCGCGACCGGCTCGCCGACGTCCTGGCCGGACTGCGCGCAGCCCGCACGGCCGGCCTCACGCCCGTCAAGGTCAACACGGTTCCGCTGCGCGGGGTCAACGACGACGAGATCGCCGAACTCGCCGCGTTCGCCGTCGAACACGGCTACCGGGCGCGGTTCATCGAGTCGATGCCCCTGGACGCGCAGGGCGCCTGGGACCGGGAGCGGATGGTCACCGCCGAGGAGATCCTCGACCGCCTCGGCGAGCGGTTCGACCTCGTCCCGGTGGGCCGACGCGACAACGCGCCCGCCGAGGAGTGGCGGATCGCCGGCACGGACACGGTGGTGGGCGTCATCGCCAGCGTCACCCGCCCGTTCTGCGGCGGCTGCGACCGGGTGCGGCTCACCGCCGACGGGCAGCTGCGCAACTGCCTCTTCGCCACCGGGGAGTCGGACCTGAGGGCCCTGCTGCGGGACGGCGCCGAGGACACGGAGATCGAGGCGGCCTGGCGCCACTGCATCGCCGGGAAAAGCCCGGGCCACGCCATCGACAGCCCGGAGTTCCGCCGCCCGGAGCGTCCGATGTCCGCCATCGGCGGCTGACACCCGCACACGAGGAAGACGAGGGAGCACACATGACCGCGGGACCCCTGACCACGGACTGGGAGAAGGCGCGGGCGGCCGCCCGCGCCGTACCGTCCCTGCCGCCCGTCGCCCGCGATCTCGCCGACGCGCTCGGCCACGCCCTCGCGGAGCCGCTGACGGCACTCACCGACCTGCCGCCGTTCGACACCTCCGCCATGGACGGCTGGGCCGTGGCCGGACCGGGGCCCTGGCGCCTTGAGGGCCGCGGTGTCCTGGCCGGTGGGCAGCCCGATCCGCTGCGTCCCGGGGCCGCCGTCCCCATCGCCACCGGCGCCCGTCTGCCCGAGGGCGCCGACGCCGTACTCCGCCGGGAGGACGGGGAGGCCGACGCCGGGGGAGGCCTGCTGCTCGACCGCTCCCCGAGCCCCGGGCCCCCGGCGTCGGGCCGTGACATCAGGCCGCGCGGCCAGGAGTGCCGTGCGGATGACCCCCTCCTCCCCGCCGGGACGAGCGTGACCCCCACCGTCCTCGGCCTGGCGGCGGCCGCCGGTTACGACCGGCTCACCGTGCACCGCCGCCCCCGCGTCGACCTGCTCGTCCTCGGCGACGAACTGCTGGAGACGGGGCTGCCCCGGGACGGCCGGATACGCGACGCCCTCGGCCCGCTCCTGCCGTCCTGGCTGAGCGGGCAGGGCGCGGNCCCGGCTCCTCGTCGACTCCGTCGCCGTACGGCCCGGCCACCCCATGCTGCTCGCCGAACTGCCGCCCGGCGCCGACGGGCGGGCCAGGCATCTGGTGGGGCTGCCCGGCAATCCGCTGGCCGCCGTCGCCGGCGCGGTGACCCTCGCCGTACCGCTGCTGCGCCGCCTCGGCGGGCACGTGGCCACCGGTCCGCCCGACGCGGTCTGCGCGGCCGCGCTGCCGGGGCACCCGCGCGACACCCGGCTGCTGCCGGTCCGCCGCATCGGGCGGGCGGTGGCGCCGCTCCCGTTCGACGGGCCGGCGATGCTGCGCGGTCTCGCCCTAGCCGACGGGCTCGCGGTGGTGCCGCCCGGCGGCGCGGAGGCCGGAGCCGTCGTCGAGATCCTCGACGTACCCCGGCCCTGACCGTCCCCTGGCCCCGATC
>NZ_QWFA01000151.1 GCF_003501885.1 Streptomyces globisporus | reverse complement strand
CCCGCCCGCCGACGAACCGGCCCGTGAGGCCGCCCCGCCCGCCTCTCGGAGTGCTGCCCGCGAGGCCACCCCGGTCGCCGAACTCCACGAGGTCACCTTCGCGTACGGGCCCCGCGCCCACCCCGTCCTGGACCGGCTCTCCCTGACGGTCGGGGCGGGCGAGCACCTCGCGGTCGTCGGCCCGAGCGGCAGCGGCAAGTCGACCCTGGCCGCCGTCCTCGCCGGCACCGAGCGGCCCACCGGAGGAGCGGTGCGGTGGCGGGGGCGCCCGGCGCGGCCGGCCGACGCCACCTCCGTACGCGTCCTGCTGCCCCAGCACGCCTACGTGTTCAGCGGATCGCTGCGGGACAACCTCCGCTACCTCCGGCCCGACGCCCGCGACCGGGAGATCGCGGCCATGGCGGACGCGGTCGGCCTGGACACGCTGCTCACCCGGCTCGGCTCCCTCGAGGCGGCCGTCGAACCGGACCGGCTCTCCCAGGGCGAACGGCAGCTCGTCGCCCTCGGCCGGGCCTACCTCGCCGCCCCGCCGCTGCTGATCCTCGACGAGGCCACCAGCCGGCTCGACCCGGCCGCCGAGACCCGCGCCGAGCTGGCGTTCGCCGCCCTGCCGGGTGCGCTGGTCGTCGTAGCCCACCGGCTCAGCTCGGCCCGCCGCGCCGACCGGATCCTGGTGATGGACGGCCCGCGCACCCAGTGCGACACCCCCGCCGAACTCCTGCGTACCAGCGCCCTCTACCGCGACCTGTCCGGCCTCTGGGAACCGGAGGAAGAGGCGGAGGGCGAGCCGGAAGCGCCGACGGAAGAGCGGCCGCGTGACGAGGAGCGCGCCGTCATCAGATCCACCCCGCCTCCTTCGCCCGTCTGATCGCGTCCAGCCGATTCCGCGCCCCGGACTTCCGGATGGCGGCGGCCAGATAGTTGCGAACGGTCCCCGGGGTCAGATGCAGCCGCGCGGCTATCCCGGCCACGTTGTCCCCCTCCTCGGCCATCGAGAGCACACTCAATTCCCGTGGCGATAACGGCATGTCGGCCACCTGCAGGAGGCTGAAGGCCAGCGACTCGTCGATATGCCGTCCACCGTCCGCCAATTTGTGCATCACCTCGGACAGGTCGTCCACCGGGCGGTACTTGTCGATGTAGCCGAGCGCCCCCGCCTCGTACGCCCGCCGCAGGCCGCGCGGCTGGTCGCTGCGGGTGAGCACGGCGAGAGGATACGTTCCTCCATGCGGTGCGGTGACCGCCTTCACCTCGTCGAGTACGTCCCGTGCACCCGGACAGTCGAGGTCGGTGAGCAGCACGTCGGGGCCCGCACCGCTCAGCGCGGCGCGTATCGCGCCGCGTTCGGCGGTGCGGACCTCTATGCCCTGCCCCGTGCCGAGGAGCGATGCCAGCGATGCGCGCCACAACGGCACGGTGTGGACCAGCAGCACGGTTGTCATCAATCTGCCCTCAGCTCTTCTCTCCCGGCCGCCCAACGCGGAATGCGATGGAACGTGCGCGCCCCGTTACGGGTTTCCAGTTGAGCGCATGGACATTCGTGTACGCCGACGAACGGGCCGAATAACGCGACCGTTGGGCGCGGAAGGGGGCGTTCGGATGTAAACCGGGAGCGCACATCGCTCACAGACCCATCCGTCTCGCCACCGCCGGGGCGGTTGCACGAGTGACGCCAGGCGGATTTCCGTGGATCGGCGCATCCCTGGATTTGCCGATCCGTGGATTTCTTTGCCGGAGGGCCGGGTTCAGTTCAGCAGGGCGCGCGCCGCCTGAGCCTTGCGCCGGATGTTCTCGGCCGTCGTCGGCTCGATCTCGGCGAGGATCTCCGCATATTCCTCCATCTCCGCCGCCCCGCGCAGGAATTCACCGCGCTGGACGAGGAGCTGGGCGTGCTCGTAGCGGAGCCTGGCCGGATGCGAGGGCAGGAGCAGCGACAGCTCCACCGCCCACAGGGCCACGTCCGTGCGCTCGGGCCGGGCCGCCGCCCACGCCCGGATGTTGTTCAGGATCCGCAGCACGATCTCCAGCGGGCGGGCGGGCACCATCATCGACGGCTCCAGCGCCGCCCCGGTCGCCCCCGTGACCAGCAGCTCCGCGTCCTGGCCGGTCAGCGGCGCGCCCCCGGCGAAGGGGTCGGCCAGCACCGGGTGTTCCCGGTCGCCGAAGCCGACCACGAAGTGCCCGGGCAGCGCCACCCCGTACACCGGTGCGCCCGCCCTCCTCGCGACCTCGATCCAGACGACCGAGAGCAGGATCGGCAGGCCCCGGCGGCGGCGCAGCACCTGCTGGAGGAGCGAGGAGTCCAGCCGCTGGTAGTCGGCCGACGAGCCGCCGAATCCGCAGCGCTCGCCCAGCAGTTCGGCCAGTGCGGAGGCCCAGCCGGCGGGGGAGCGGGAGCCGTGGGGCAGCAGCCCCGCCAGCCGGTCCAGCTCGATCTGCGCGGCGTCGATGCCGTACGGGTCGGGGACGGTCTCCCCCGGAGTCACCGTCCGGACCTCGGCCGGCCCCACCGGTCCGGCCTCCGCGCCCAGCAGCAGGCACAGGAGGGCGAGGTCCGGCCGCTCGGACCTGGCCTCCTCGGCGAACTGCCGCCGCCGCTCGGCCGCCCCGGAATCCAGCCCGCTCATATCCGACCCACGCCCCTGCTCGTCCTGTCCCCGCCCCGGTCCCGGCCCTCGACGTCCGCCGCGCGGCCCCTCACGCCGAGCGGTAGTGGTGGTACCGGTGATGGCCCGTGAAGCCCATGCCGTCGTACAGGGCCCGCGCCCCCTCGTTGTCCTCCTCGACCTGGAGCCAGGCCGCCGAAGCGCCCTCGTCCAGCGCGCGCCGGGCCAGCGCGGTCATCACCGTCGTGGCCAGCCCGCGCCGCCGCTGCTCAGGTGCGACCTCGACGGCCATGAACCCGGCCCACCGGCCGTCCACGACACACCGCCCGATCGCGTCCGGCGCGTCGCCGCTGCCCGGCGCCGTGGCGAACCAGACCGAAGGGCCGCTGTCCAGCACCCGCAGCACATGCGGACCGGGCGTGGAGAAGCGCTGGTAGCGGGCGAGCCAGGCCGCGTCCGGCTCCCGGGTCAGCCGGACCGCGGACACCTCCGCCGCCCGGTCCCCGACCGGCGCCAGCGCGGCGATCCGCACCTCCGCCGAGACCTCGCGCCGCCAGCCGTGCCGCTCCAGCTCCGCGCACAGGAGCTCCTGCGCGCCCTCGGCCCCGGTCGCCGTCTGGACGTACGCGGGCAGGCCCCGCTCCTCGTACCAGCGGCGGACGCGCCCGAACGCCTCGCCGAGCGGCAGACCCGGATCGCCGAGCGGCAGGACGGAGTTGGCGCGCCGGGTGAAGCCCCCGGCCGCGCGCAGCCGCCAGTCGCCCAGCGCCTCGCTCTCCACCGGCTGCCAGGCGCGCGCGGTGACGGCCGCCAGCTCCTCGAAGGAGGCGGCGGGGCCCCGGCGCCGGGCCGGGGCGGCGGGCACGACCTTGCCCGCGACCAGGGAGGATTCCACGATGTGGACGGATTCTCCGCTCTTTCGTGTGATCGACACCACACCGTCGTTCCATGATGTGAGCACGCCGACCACGTCGGTGAACTCCACGCCCGTGCCGCCGCTGTCCGTCCGGCGCCGTACGGACACACGTTTGCCCACGTCAGCGGGTGTGATGCGGACTTCCAGCCGTCCGCCGATGGTGAATTCCACAGCTCTGTCCGCCCCTCCTGTTCGGATCGTGCCCGAGAACGGAGATACTAGGGGCGGGCATCGACGACGCCGCGCTCCCGCGCGAGAGCCAACGCCCTACCGAGGAGGAACGACAGCGTGACCTACGTCATCGCGCAGCCTTGTGTCGACGTGAAGGACAAGGCCTGCATCGAAGAGTGCCCCGTCGACTGCATCTACGAGGGCCAGCGGTCCTTGTACATCCACCCGGACGAGTGCGTCGACTGTGGAGCCTGTGAGCCGGTGTGCCCGGTCGAGGCCATCTTCTACGAGGACGACACTCCGGAGGAGTGGAAGGACTACTACAAGGCGAACGTCGAGTTCTTCGACGACCTCGGCTCGCCGGGCGGTGCTTCCAAGCTCGGTCTCATCGAGCGCGACCACGCGTTCGTCGCCGGACTGCCGCCGCAGAACCAGTAAGCGGCGGCACCACGCGCGCAGCCCGGTCCCGTACGGCTCGTCCCCGTGCGGGACCGAGCCGTTTCCCGTGCCGCCGTACCCGAACACCCCGAGAAAGCAGAGCCCCGTGTCCGCAGTCTCCTCCCGCCTCCCGGTCTTCCCCTGGGACAAGCTCGCGCCCTACAAGTCGACGGCCCAGGCCCACCCGGACGGCATCGTGGACCTGTCGGTCGGCACCCCGGTCGACCCGGTCCCCGAGCTGATCCAGCGGGCGCTGGTCGCCGCCGCGGACAGCCCCGGCTATCCGACGGTGTGGGGCACCGAGGCGCTGCGGGACGCGCTCACCGGCTGGGTGGAGCGCCGCCTCGGCGCGGTCGGCGTCACCCACGCCAACGTGCTGCCGGTCGTCGGCTCCAAGGAGCTGGTGGCCTGGCTGCCCACGCAGCTCGGGCTCGGTACGGGCGACAAGGTGGCCTACCCCCGGCTCGCGTACCCGACGTACGAGGTCGGCGCCCGGCTCTGCGGCGCGGAGCCCGTCGTCTACGACGACCCGACCGAGCTGGACCCGACGGGGCTGAAGCTGCTCTGGCTCAACTCGCCGTCCAACCCCACCGGCAAGGTGCTGGCCAAGGACGAGTTGACCCGGATCGTCGCCTGGGCGCGCGAGCACGGTGTCCTCGTCTTCAGCGACGAGTGCTACCTGGAGCTGGGCTGGGACGCCGAACCGGTCTCGGTGCTCCACCCGGACGTCTGCGGCGGCCACTACGACGGCATCGTGGCGGTCCACTCCCTCTCCAAGCGCTCCAACCTGGCCGGATACCGGGCCGCGTTCATCGCGGGCGACGCGGCCGTCCTCGGTGAGCTGCTGCTGATCCGCAAGCACGGCGGGATGATGACGGCCGCCCCCGTCCAGGCCGCCACCGTCGCCGCCCTCGGCGACGACGTGCACGTCTCCGAGCAGCGCGCCCGGTACGCCGACCGGCGCCTCGCCCTCCGTGCGGCCCTGGAGGCGCACGGCTTCCGCATCGAGCACAGCGAGGCGAGCCTCTACCTGTGGGCGACCCGCGACGAACCGTGCTGGGACACCGTGGCGTACCTCG
Source organism: Streptomyces globisporus (assembly GCF_003501885.1). Classification (GTDB taxonomy): domain Bacteria; phylum Actinomycetota; class Actinomycetes; order Streptomycetales; family Streptomycetaceae; genus Streptomyces; species Streptomyces globisporus_D. Next base: position 10,640 of record NZ_QWFA01000151.1, on the reverse strand, counting down.
CGGAGCGGGGCATCCTGGTCGCGCCCGGCGACTTCTACGGTCCGGCGGGCGCGAGCTTCGTGCGGGTGGCGTTCACCGCGACGGACGAGCGGGTGGCGGCGGCGGTCAAGCGCCTGTCCTGACCCGGATACGCCGGAGGGGCTGGATACGCGGGGCGCGGTCAACGCGGGAGGGCCTGAGGAGTGCGCACTCCTCAGGCCCTCCGGCATGTGCGTGGGGGATCAGCCGATCGGCAGGCCGTTCAGCGGCAGGCCGTCGGTGGGCAGGCCGCCCTGGGTGACGGCGTCGGTGGGCAGCCCGCCGCCGAGGCCGTCGGTCGGCAGACCGCCACCGGCGGCTTCGGTCACCCCGCCGACGGCCTCGCCCGCGTTGCCCGCGGCCTGGCCTGCGGTCTCCTGCGCGGCCGGGACGGCGACCTTGGCGGACGTGCCGACGGTCTCGCCCGCCGCCGGGAGCGCGGTGCCGACGAGCCTGCCGCCGGTCTCCCCGGCGGCCTGGGTGCCCTGCCGGGCGGCGCTGTCCAGGGTGTTGCCGACGTTCGCGCCGTCCAGTGCGGTCAGGCCGCCCAGCTCCGGGGCCGCCGGGAGATCTGCGGCGCTCGCGGCACCGGCCGCACCGACCACGGGGGTCGCGCCAGCGGCGATCAGCAGCGCGGCACGAGCGATCCGACGGGTCAGGGGGAGGGACATGATGCTCCTTCAGCGGGTTGTGCACGAATCTGTCTGTCCGGTGATCGGACGCACTGACAACCGCTTCGGGGGAGGGGAAGGTTGCGGCGGGCAAAGGTAAAGACTGAGTAATGCGTCCGATTATCCGCAGCGGAAGAACCCGGGCAAACAATCCATACCGCCGGGACCCGATGAACCGTCACTTCCCTTGGCGCGCAAGGGAATCGGAGCGGAGGGGTAAGGGCGCGAGAAGCCGCGCGGAAAGAGTCCGGGGGCTCTGCCCCCATGGTCCGTACGAGTGACGGGGCGTACTACTGAGCGACCTGGATCCTGACCGCGGCCGTGTCCGTTTCCTTGCCCTTCGCGTCTTCCGTCCGCCAGCCCGTCCCGGCGTCCCAGACCCGGTCCGCATAGCTCACGCGCTCGATCCGCAGCGCCTCGGACTGCGCCACGGCCCAGTGCGCCAGCTCCCAGCCGCGCCGCGGCGACCCCTGGTCCTCGGCCCGCGCCGAGGTCGCCGGGACGGGCACCGAGACGGTCGAGGCGGCGGCCGAGCCCGCGGCCTTCGCGGCGGGCAGCACGTCCTTGCCGAAGGCCCGCACCAGCTCGGCCCGCACCTGCCCGGCATCCCCCGGGCCCTCGGCCGTGGCGGTGGACGGGGTGCAGTTCAGCGCGGCCGGCCGGCGCCCGGTCAGCGCGGCCGCGAGCAGCGCGGCGTCCGGCTCGTGCTTCGCGTACGCCTGCGGGAACCCGCTGCGCTGCACGCGCTGCGCGGCCACGGTCAGCGGCAGCCGCGAGTAGCCCGGGACCTCGGCGAGATGGTCGTAGAACTCCCCGGACGAGTAGACCGGGTCCATGATCTGCGCGGGCGTGCCCCAGCCCTGCGAGGGCCGCTGCTGGAACAGTCCCAGTGAGTCCCGGTCCCCGTAGTCGATGTTGCGGAGCGTGGACTCCTGGAGCGCGGTCGCCAGCGCGATCGTCACCGCCCGCTCGGGCATCCGCCGGGTGGTGCCCACCGCGGAGATCGTCGCCGCGTTGACGGCCTGGGCCAGGCTCATCTCGTACCGCTGGGTCTCGCCCTCGTCCCCGTCCTTCGCCTCCACGACACAGCGCGGCGGGTTCTTCGAACCGGAGGAGTCGTACTGCACGGCCAGATAGCCGCCGAGCGCCGCGAGCACGGCGAAGGCGGCCCCGTAGCGGAAGAGGCGTCGTCGGCGAGGGCTGGCTGTCCTGGACACGGGCCCACCGTACTGGAGGCCCCGGGCGGGGCGGATACCCCTGTCGCTTAGGGTCGGGTCCATGGCCGACAGCACCCTTGACCCCGCCCTTGACCTCACCCTGGACGGACCGGCGCTCACCGCCCGGCTCGTCGACTTCCCCTCGGTCAGCGGGGAGGAGAAGGCCCTCGCCGACGCGATCGAATCGGCCCTGCGCGCGCTGCCGCACCTCACCGTCGACCGGTACGGCAACAACGTCGTCGCCCGCACGAACCTGGGCCGCGCCGAGCGCGTCGTCCTCGCCGGGCACATCGACACCGTGCCGATCGCCGACAACGTCCCCTCCCGCCTCGACGGGAACGGCGTCCTCTGGGGCTGCGGGACCTCCGACATGAAGTCCGGCGTCGCCGTCCAGCTCCGGATCGCCGCGACGGTCCCCGAGCCCAACCGCGACCTGACCTTCATCTTCTACGACAACGAAGAGGTCGCCGCCCACCTCAACGGCCTGGGCCACATCGCCGACGCGCACCCCGAGTGGCTCGCCGGAGACTTCGCCGTGCTGCTGGAGCCCTCCGACGGCGAGGTCGAGGGCGGCTGCCAGGGCACCCTGCGGGTCCACCTGCGCATGACGGGGGAGCGGGCCCACTCGGCGCGCAGCTGGATGGGGTCCAACGCGATCCACGCCGCCGCCCCGATCCTGGCCGCCCTCGCCGCGTACGAGCCCCGCCGCCCCGTCATCGACGGCCTCGAATACCACGAGGGCCTCAACGCGGTCGGCATCGAGGGCGGCGTCGCCACCAACGTGATCCCGGACGCCTGCACCGTCGTCGTCAACTACCGCTACGCCCCCGACCGCACCGAGGAGGAGGCCGTCGCGCATGTCCGCGAGGTCTTCGCCGACTGCGGCGTGGCCGAGATCGTCGTCGACGACCACTCCGGCGCCGCCATGCCCGGCCTCTCCCACCCCGCAGCCCAGGCCTTCATGACCGCCGTCGGCGGCACGGCCCGGCCCAAGTTCGGCTGGACCGACGTCTCCCGCTTCGGCGCGCTCGGCGTCCCCGCGGTGAACTACGGACCCGGCGACCCGATGTACGCCCACAAGCGCGACGAGCACGTGGCCGTCGACAAGATCACCCACTGCGAGGAGCGCCTCCGCTCCTGGCTGACCGACTGACCCGCTGACCGGTCGACGCACGACATTCCCCCCTCCGTAACCTCCGCCGATCTACGCTGGCCGCACGCAGCACGACACGTACGACCCAGCACGAAGCAGGTCGGTGGAGGGAGCGGAACATGGGCAACGCCGAAGACGCGCGGATCCCCGAGGGTGCGGAGGTTCCCGAGGGCGCGGTCAGCCCCGAGGAACAGTGGCTGGGCCCGGTCCTGCGCCGCAGGGAGCAGGTCCAGCCCGGTACGACCGATCAGCGGCTGCTGGACTCCGAGGGCGACTCCGAGTGGGTGCACACCGACCCCTGGCGGGTGATGCGCATCCAGTCGGAGTTCGTCGAGGGCTTCGGCGCGCTCGCCGAACTGCCGAGCGCGATCAGCGTCTTCGGCTCGGCCCGCACCCCCGCCGGATCGCCGGAGTACGAGGCCGGGGTGGCGATCGGCAAGGCCCTGGTCGACGCGGGCTTCGCGGTGATCACCGGCGGGGGCCCGGGCGCGATGGAGGCGGCCAACAAGGGCGCCCGGGAGGCCAAGGGGGTCTCGGTCGGCCTCGGCATCGAGCTGCCCTTCGAGTCGGGACTCAACCCGCACGTCGACATCGGCGTCAACTTCCGCTACTTCTTCGTCCGCAAGACGATGTTCGTGAAGTACGCCCAGGGCTTCGTGGTCCTGCCCGGCGGCCTCGGCACCCTCGACGAACTCTTCGAGGCCCTGACCCTCGTCCAGACCGGCAAGGTCACCCGCTTCCCGATCGTCCTGTTCGGCACGGCGTACTGGGGCGGCCTGATCGACTGGCTCCGCGACACGGTGGTGGCCCAGGGCAAGGCCTCGGAGAAGGACCTGCTGCTGTTCCACGTGACGGACGACGTGGAGGAAGCGGTGATGCTGGTCACGAAGGAGGTCGGGCGGTAAGCCCGTTCTCGTACGGGAGCTTCACGGCAGGTTCGGACCTTTTCCAGCCGAGCCGGGCGAAATCAAGCCCGTCCGGCGTTCGAGGACGTCTTTCAGCCCCTCCGGCGCTTGAGGAGCGGGGCCCAGGGGCAGCGCCCCGGGCCCCGCCCGCCGGGGCAGGCAGGCGGCAGGCCTACGCCAGCCCCCGCCGCGCGACCGCCGGCGCCCGATGCCCGGCGATGGACGCCACCATGTCCAGAACCTGCCGCGTCTCCGCCACCTCATGCACCCGGTACACCCGCGCCCCCAGCCACGCGGACACCGCCGTCGTCGCCAGCGTCCCGATGACCCGCTCCTTGACCGGTCGGTCCAGCGTCTCGCCCACGAAGTCCTTGTTGGACAGGGACACCAGCACCGGCCACCCGGTCTCCGCCATCTCCTGGAGACGCCGCGTCGCCTCCAGCGAATGCCGGGTGTTCTTCCCGAAGTCGTGCCCCGGATCGATCATGATCCCGTCCTCCCGCACCCCGAGCTCCACGGCCCGCTCCGCAAGCCCCACCGTCACCCGCAGGATGTCCGCCATGACGTCGTCGTACGCGATCCGGTGCGGCCGTGTCCGCGGCTCCGCGCCGCCCGCGTGCGTGCACACCAGCCCCGCCCCGTACCGCGCGGCGACCTCCGCCAGCTTCGGGTCCACCCCGCCCCATGCGTCGTTCAGTACATCCGCCCCGGCCTCGCAGACCGCCTCGCCCACATCGTGCCGCCAGGTGTCCACGCTGATCACCACGTCCGGGTGGCGGCGGCGGACCTCGGCGACGAACCCGACCGTGCGGCGCGCTTCCTCCTCGGCGGTCACCTCCTCGCCGGGGCCCGCCTTCACCCCGCCGATGTCGATGATCGCCGCGCCCTCGGCCACCGCCTGCTCGACCCGGGCGAGCGCCGGCTCGTCCCGGAACGTGGCGCCCTGGTCGTAGAAGGAGTCCGGGGTCCGGTTCACGATCGCCATGATCACCGGCTCGTGCGGACCGAATTCCCGCCGCCCCAGCCTGAGTGCCCCGCTGCGCATCCCGTGTTTCCTCCTCCGATAGCCGCCTACGACCCGCCTGCCGACCCTACGGCCTTTCGTGGCCGGCCCCGGCTTTTGTCGGTGCCGCATGGCACGATCGGTGCCGGACGAGGTTTCCGCCCCCGGGGAGATGCGCGTGTTCTGGTTCTTGCTGCTCACGATGGTCGTGGTCGTCACCGCGGTCACCCTCGCGGTGGTCGGAGGCGGTGGGAGCGCGGTGCTCCAGGACGTACCGCCCGAGCGGTTCACCGACCCGCTGCCCGCCGCCCGCCCCGTCGGCCGGGCGGACATCGAGGCGCTGCGCCTGCCCATGGCCCTGCGCGGCTACCGGATGGTGGACGTCGACGAGGCGCTGTCCCGGCTCGGCGCCGAGCTGGCCGAGCGCGACGCCCGGATCGCGGAGCTGGAATCCACCCTGGCCGGGGACCGGGCGGCCGCGGTGACGACGGGGACCGACCTGTTCAAGGAGCCCGGCGACCGGCCCGCGCCGGAGCCGGCCGAGCGCGCGGACGGCCCGGACCGCACCGAGGAGGACGGCCGATGAGCGGCGGAGCCGTGGCCGCCCCCGACGGCAGGCCGCGCTGCCCCTGGGGCCTGTCCACCGAGGACTACCTCGCCTACCACGACACCGAGTGGGGCCGGCCGGTCCACGGGGACGACGCCCTGTTCGAACGGCTCTGCCTGGAGGCCTTCCAGTCCGGGCTCTCCTGGCTGACGATCCTGCGCCGCCGCGAGACCTTCCGTACCGCCTTCGAGGGATTCCGCATCGAGTCGGTCGCGAAGTTCACCGACACCGACCGGGAACGGCTCCTGGCCGACCCGGGGATCATCCGCAACAAGGCCAAGGTCGACGCGACCCTCGCCAACGCGAAGGTGCTCGCCGGCTGGCCGGCCGGGGAGCTGGACGAGCTGATCTGGTCCTACGCCCCCGACCCGGCCGGCCGGCCCGCCCCGCGCACGCTGTCGGACGTCCCGGCCCTCACGCCGGAGTCCACCGCGCTCGCCAAGGCGCTGAAGAAGCGCTCGATCCGCTTCGTCGGCCCCACCACCGCCTACGCGCTGATGCAGGCCTGCGGACTGGTCGACGACCATCTCGCGGACTGCGTGGCGCGCGGCGGCGGTGCGCCCCGCTGAACGGCTGCTCCTGACGGCTACTTCCCGAGGTAGACCGGCTTCTCCTTGGCGAGGAACGCCTCCACCGCGATGGTGTGGTCCTGCGACGCGCCCGCCCGGGTCTGGAGTTCGTCCTCCTTCTCCAGCGTCTCGGCGAGCGTGTGCCCGGCGCCGTACGCCATCGACTCCTTCAGCGCCGCGTACGCCACCGTGGGCCCGGCGGCCAGGGTGCGGGCCACCGCCGCCGCCTGCTCGGCGAGCTCGGCCGCCGGGACGACCCGATTGACGATCCCCAGCTCCAGCGCATCCTGCGCGGAGATCGACCGCGGGAAGAACAGCAGATCGGCTGCGCGGCTCTGCCCGATCAGCCGGGGCAGGGTCCAGGACACGCCCGAGTCGGCGGTGAGGGCGACGCCCGCGAACGAGGTGTTGAAGGAGGCGGTGTCCGCGACCACCCGGTAGTCGGCCGCGAGCGCGAAACCGAACCCTGCCCCGGCCGCGACGCCGTTCACCCCGGCCACGACCGGCTTCGCCATCTCCGTGATCGCCCGCACGATCGGGTTGTAGTGCTCCCGCACCGTGCTCAGCGCGTTGCCACCGCCCGCATCGCGGGTCGCCGCGAGCGTGGCGATGTGCTCCTTGAGATCCTGGCCGACGCAGAAGGCGCGCCCGGTGGCCGTGAGCAGCACCGCCCGGACCTCCGGGTCCGCCGACGCCTCCAGCAGCGCGTCCCGCAGCGCGACCTTCGCCGCCGTGCTCAGCGCGTTCATCGCGTCGGGTCGGTTGAGCGTGATCGTCGCGAGCCCCTCGCTCACGTCGTACAGAACGGTGTTCGCCTGCTCGTCGGCCATTCCGGTTTCCCCTCGCTGCTCGGGCATCGTTGCTCCTTGCAGGCAAGCATGGCCGACGCCGGCCGGGGCAGAGATGTGACCTGCGTCTAACGATTGGCCCTCACCTGGGGGTCCGGGGCGGCGCAGTATCGCAGCCGGATCGCCGAATTGGGTGGTTTTGGGAAAGCGCGTTGCGCAAGCGATGCAGACCGATGTTGGTCATCGGGGTCGTTGATGCGGGATAATGGCGAAGAAGCAATGTGTTCGATGCCGGTGAGGCAGCGCCTGTCATGGGGCCGCCGGTTGCGATGAGCTGGTTTCAGGAAGGGGAACGAGCATGGCGGCCATGAAGCCGCGGACGGGCGACGGCCCGCTCGAGGTGACAAAGGAGGGGCGGGGCATCGTCATGCGCGTTCCGCTCGAAGGCGGCGGTCGGCTTGTTGTCGAGCTGACTCCGGACGAGGCCGATGCCCTCGGCGACGCGCTGAAGAAGGTCGTCGGCTGACGCGGAACGCCCATCACCTTCACGACTGCCCGGCACGGTCTCCGTGCCGGGCAGTCGTGCGTCCGCTCGCCCGTGGCCCCCGGGGTTCCGCGCCGCTCAGCCGCGCCGGACCGCGCAGAGCAGTCCGTCGCCGACCGGCAGCAGGGTCGACATCAGCTCCTGGCTCTCGCGCACCGCGCGCAGCAGCTCCCGCAGCCGCAGCACCTCGGCCGGCTGGGCGGCGGAGTCGACCGTGCGGCCGTCCGCGAAGACGCCCTCGAAGCAGACCAGACCGCCCGGACGCAGCAGGCGCAACGATTCAGCGAGCACATCGAGGCTCTCCAGCCGGTCCCCGTCGCAGAAGACGAGGTCGTATCCGCCGTCCGCGAGCCGGGGCAGGACGTCCAGGGCGCGGCCGGGGATGAACCGGGCCCGGTTGGTGGCGAAACCCGCCGCGCGGAACGCCTCCCGGGCGAACTGCTGACGCTCGGGCTCGGGGTCCACCGTGGTCAGGACCCCGTCCGGCCGCATTCCGTGCAGGAGATAGATGCCGGACACGCCCGTGCCCGTACCGATTTCCGCCACCGCTTTGGCGTCCGCGGCGGCGGCCAGCAGGCGCAGCGCGGCGCCGGTGCCCGGTGACACCGGGCGAAGCCCCAGCTCGCGAGCCCGGTCCCGGGCCACGTGCAGTGCTTCGTCCTCGGCGACAAAGGCGTCGGCGAACGCCCAGCTCGTCTGCCGGTTGGCGGTAATGACGCTCTCCTGTCCCCGTAGTTGGCGCAACGGTGACTGTATCCGCTGGACCCGGGAACCCGCAGATGGGACCGGGCGTTGTGCAAGGAGTGGGGAAAGCGCAGCGACCGGGTCCGCGGATCGGACCGGTGAGCCGGCTGAAAGACCCGGGCGACGCCCGGCCCCAACAGGGAAAAAGGCTTATCCGGAGCTAACGGGCGAGGTGGCTATGGTAGGGGCTCCACTGGACACCACCAGAGCCGATAGGGGAGGTGCGGCTGCGCCTGTGGACCGGGGAGGGGTGCTGAGGCGCCTGCTCAGGTCGGCCGGTGAGCCGAAATCCGTGACCAACATTGCTGACCGTTCTTCCGAAGACTCCGCACCGACCGCGACCTTCGCCTCTGATGCGGATTCTCAGGCGTGGACCCCGCCCTCATGGGAAGAGATCGTCAGCACGCACAGCGGTCGCGTGTACCGCCTTGCCTACCGGCTGACGGGAAACCAGCACGACGCCGAGGACCTGACCCAGGAGGTCTTCGTCCGGGTGTTCCGCTCGCTGTCGACGTATACGCCGGGCACCTTCGAGGGCTGGCTGCACCGCATCACGACCAACCTCTTCCTGGACATGGTCCGGCGCAAGCAGCGCATCCGCTTCGACTCGCTCGGCGACGACGCGGCCGAGCGGCTGCCCAGCCGTGAGCCCTCCCCGCAGCAGATCTTCAACGACACCCACTTCGACGCCGACGTGCAGCAGGCGCTGGACACCCTCGCGCCCGAATTCCGTGCGGCCGTGGTCCTCTGCGACATCGAGGGCCTCAGCTACGAGGAGATCGCCGCGACCCTCGGGGTGAAGCTCGGCACCGTGCGCAGCCGCATCCACCGCGGCCGCTCGCACCTGCGCAAGGCGCTCAAGCACCGTTCGCCCGAGGCCCGCGCCGAGCAGCGCTCCCTGGCGGACGCGGTCCTGGCGGGGGAGGGCGGAACGGCGTGAGTGGCACAGGTCCGACCGGTCCCACCCCTGCCGAAGCGCACCTGGGGGACCGGCTCGCCGCGCTGGTCGACGGCGAGCTGAAACACGACGCCCGTGAGCGGGTCCTGGCCCACCTGGCGACCTGCGCCAAGTGCAAGGCCGAGGCCGACGCCCAGCGCCGCCTGAAGAGCGCCTTCGCCATGTCCGTCTCACCCTCGCCCTCCGAGGGGTTCCTGGCCCGCCTGCAGGGCCTTCCCGGGGGTCCCGGCGGCGACGACACCGGCTCCGGCGGACCGTTCGGCGGCCGGGGGCCCTTCACCGACGAGTTCTTCCCCGGGCTGCGACCCTCCGGCGCCGGCACCCGCGCCGACACCAAGCCCTCCCCGCTGGACGGCTTCGGATACCTCCCCGCCACCCACGGCTCCACCGCCGTGCTGCGCGGCGGGGCCGCTTCCGGTTCGGCCTTCCGCATACACGAGGTGGGCCGGGACGCGGACCGCTCGCCCTGGCGCGGGCGGCGTTTCGCGTTCGCCGCGGCCAGCGCCGTCTCCCTCGCTGCCATCGCGCTGGGCGGCGCCCTGCCGCTGGAATCCGGTCCCGAGTCCTCCCTGCGCGCGGAGGGCGCCGGGAACAACGTCACCCCGCTCGACGCCGAGACCCGCGCGGAGAACGGCACCCAGGCGGTCAGCCGCCGGGGCGGCGGAGCCCTCTCGGTGACCGGCGAGGGCCGGGCGCCCGAGCGGCCGGGCTCCGGCAGCGCCGAGACCCGGACGAACGCGGTGCCTCCGTCGCTCGGCGGGACGACCCCGGTGGTTCCGGCCGTCACCCCTCCGGTGAACCGGCAGGGACCGCCGACCGCTCCGCCGCTGTTCGGCGCTTCGGCCTCGGGCGGGCGCCCGTTCATGCTCCCCGTGCTGAACGTGTCCGTGCCGCCTCTGATACGCCCGGCGGCCTCCGGCGCCCCGCTGCTGGCGGCGGCGCTCGGCAGCGGTGCGGAGCCGAAGACGGTTCCCTCCTCGCTGCCCTCGGGGCCGGCCCCGGGCTCGCCCGCCAACGATCTGGCGAGCCCGCTTTCCCCCCGGCCCTGACGGGACCCTGCGCAGGGTTTCGCAAACCTGGTTGAATTCCGGTGAGGGACGCCTCTGGGGGGCGTACGACAGAGGCCAGTTGCGGGGAGAGCATGGACGACGGGAAGCCCACCGGGCCGCAGGCGAAGTGGTGGAGCCGCCCCACGGCGAGGCGCGCCGCCCACCCGGAGCCGACCAACGGCCCGGCCCCGGCGGGCGCCCCGACCCCGGAGGAGCCCGCCGCTCCGGACCAGGCTCCCGTCCCGGCTCCGGTCGCGCCTGACTCCGCTTCGGCCCCTGCTGAGGTCGCCGAGGTACGGGAGCCGTCTCCGGCCGCCCCGGACCAGGCGGTTCCGAGCCCCCGGCCGTCCGGGCAGCCGCTGCACGAGCCCGACGAGTACCGCACCCCGCCCTACGGCGGTCCCGGTCCCTGGG
>NZ_QWFA01000150.1 GCF_003501885.1 Streptomyces globisporus | reverse complement strand
GGCGCGGTCGTCGGCTGCTGCGGGCCGCCCGGGCCCGGCGGGTCGGCGGGCGGGCTGTCGGGGGCGTCGGACGGATCCGCCTCGTCGGGGTCCGGGGAAGCGGTGGTGTCGTCCGGGGCTGAGGCGTCGGGGCTCGGCGAGCCGGACGGGTCCGGGCTCCCGCTGCGGGCGTCCGCCGGTTTCGCGTCCGTGCCGGGGCCCGTGGTCGCCCCGGCCCGGGAGCCGACGGGGCCGGGGTCGCCGGGCGCGTCGGCGGAGATCTCCGTGGGCGCGGGCTCGGCCGGGTCGCCCGGCGCATCGCTGACGAAGTCGGCCGCGGTGTCGTCCTGCCCGGGCTCCAGGGCCAGTTCCGCCAGGCTCAGGGCGCCCGCCGCGAGAAGCAGCCCGAGGGCCCCGAGCAGCACGGTCCGGCCACGTCTCCGATGGCTGCCGCGGGCCCGCCGCCGGGAGCCGGGGCGGGGCTCGCGGGCTGCCTCGCGCCGGGACGCCCTGCCGGCCTCGCGCGCGGCGCTGCTGCGGGACACCGCACCGGCCTCGCTCCGGGACTCCCGCCCCGCCTCGCCCGCGGTGCCGCGCCGGGACTTCCGCCCGGACTCGCGCCGGGCGTCCCTCCGGGTGCGGCGCGGGCCGTCGGTCTCGTCGGCCTGGGCGGCTGCCCCGTACGGCTCGTCCGGGGCGGGACCGGCGGCCGCAGGCATCGCGTAAGGGCCCAGCGCCTCGGCGGGCGTACCGCACCCGGCGCAGGCCAGGGCTCCGTTGAGATGCCGTCGGCACGGGTGGCAGTAATCCATGGCGCCCGCAGGTTAGGCGCGCGCGGAACAACCGGGGAAGCCGCCCAGGTGAGGATTGTGTGAGGAAGCTCGAATTCCGGGGACAGCCGGTCCGATACGCCTGACACGCGGGAGCATGGGCGGCATGAGCACTCCCGCCCCCTTCGGCCCGCTCCAGTTCCAGCTGGTCCTGCTGCGCCGGATGGCCGACTTCCAGCCGGACCTGGTCGAGGACGCCCGGCACCAACTGAGCGCCTCCCTCGCCGACATGCGGGAGGCCAACCGCCGCTGGCAGGCCATGGTGCGGGCGCCCCGGGGACGCGGATCACTGCGGCGCTACCGCTCGGTCCTCGGCGAACCCGAGCTGATCCTGCCGCGCCGGGTCGGTGACCTGGAGTGCGAGGCGCTGCTGTGGCCGGTGCCGCTCTGGCCGGATCTGCGGTTCGAGGTGATGGCCGGGCCCGGCGGCGCCGTCTGGAACGAGTGGCTGGTCCGGGCCCCGGGCGCGGCGGGCCCGGAACTCACCTCCGTAACGGATCTGCTCCCCTGGTCGTGCACCGTCGACGAGGCGGCCCGTGCCTTCCCTCCGGCCCGGCCGATGGAGGGCAGCGCCCCGACCCGGTGGGCGCTGGCCGTCACGGACCCCGAGACCGGCCGGGAGCGGGTCGCCGAGTTCACCTGGGGCCTGTTCCAGCGGCTGCTGCCGGGCGGGTGAGCTGAGGAGCCGTCAGCTCCTGCGCCCCTTCCGGCGCATCTCAACGCGCGCGACGGGCCGGACAGCGCGACCATGCAAGGAGAGACCGGCCGCCCGCCGGTGCCCCCTCCATCCGCGCGCTCGGGAGAATCGCCGTGACCGTCAGCCTTGAGCAGTTGCAGCGTTGCCATGTCGCCGTCGACCTCGGGGCCGCGAGGACCCGGGTGTACGTGAAGGGGCTCGGGCTCGTCGTCGACGAACCGAGCGTCGCCGCCGTCAACACCCGTACCGGCTCCCTCATCGCCGTCGGCGCGCTCGCCGAGCAGATGACCGGCCGCACCCCGGAGTACATCCGGGTGGCCCGCCCGGTCTCCGGCGGGACCGTCGTCGACATCGAGATGGCCCAGCGGATGCTGCGCCATCTGCTGGGCGACAAGCTCCGCCGCCAACTGCGCCGCAAGCCCCGGCTGCGCGCCGCCGCCTGCACCCCGCACGAGGCCGATCCGCTGGCCCAGCGGGCGACGGTGGAGACCCTGGTCGGGCTCGGCGCCCGCCGGGTCGAACTGGTCGACACGCTGATCGCGGCGGCCGTGGGCTGCGGGCTGCCGGTCGAGCAGCCGACCGCCACCATGATCATGGTGTGCGGGGCCGCCACCACCCAGATCGCGGTGCTCTCGCTCGGCTCGATCGTGACCGCCGTACGGATCCCGGTGGGCGGCAACGCGATCGACGAGGCGATCATCCAGTACCTGCGCCAGCACCACGAGCTGCTGCTGCCGAGCCAGTCGGTGCGCCCGCTCCAGCTGGCGCTGCACGGCAACGGGCTCCAGCTGACCGGTCCCGCGCTCACCGAGATCCACGGCCGCGACGTGGCGACCGGGCTGGCCCGCACGGTGCAGGTCGACACCGCCGCGGTACGGCAGGCCATCAACACCCCCCTCACCGCGGTGCTCGACGGGGTGGGCAAGGTGCTCCGCGACTGCCCGCCGGACCTGGTGGCCGACCTCGCGGACCGCGGGATCATGATGGTCGGCGGCAGCGCGCTGCTCCCGGGCCTCGACCAGATGCTGCGGGACGCGACCGGGATGCCGGTGCACATCGCCGAGCGCCCCGACGTCTGCTCGGTGCTCGGCCTGGGCGCGATGCTGGACGGCAAGATCCAGCCGATGGTCCTCAACCCGCTGGCGGGGTGAGCGCGTCGGCGCGGATGCCCGGGACGGTGGAGTCCGGACCGGCCGGGGACGGGCCGGCTCAGCCGGAGCCGGTTCAGCCCGGAGCGGCTGAGTCCGATGCCGCCGTCGGGCGGCTGCCGATGCTCCTGGAGGCGGTCCTCAACGTCGGCAGCGATCTGGATCTGGGCTCCACCCTCCAGCAGATCGTGGAGACCGCCACCGCTCTCACCGGGGCCCGCCACGGTGCGCTCGCCGTGCTGGAACCCGACCGGGACCGGATCGACGCGCTGTACACCACGGGAACACCGGAGGCAGAGGCGGAGGGGGACTTCCTCCGGGCGCCGATCGCGGTGCACACCGAGGTGTTCGGCCACCTCTACCTCGGCGGGAAGCGGCCGGGGCCGTTCACCGACACGGACGCGGGCCTGCTGCGGGTCCTGGCCGCCCAGGCGGGCATCGCGATCGGCAACGCCCGACTGTACGGGGCGGCCCGGCAGCGCGAGCGCTGGATCGCGGGCGCGGCGGCCGTCACCACGGCCCTGCTGACCGGTACGGACGCGGCGGACGCGCTGATGACGGTGGCGGAGCAGGCCCGGGTGCTGGCGGGCGCGTCGGCCGGGGTGATCCTCCAGCCGACGGAGGAGGGCGGAATGGAGATCGTCACCGCCTCCACACCGGACGATCCGGCGGGCATCGTCGGCACGGTGATCGAGCCCGGTTCCCCGGTGCTCGTGCAGTTGCTCGGCGGCGAACCGGTCTTCATCGACGACTCGGCCACCGATCCCCGGATGACCACCGGCGTACGCTCCCGCTTCGGGCCGAGCATGATGCTGCCGCTGCAGAGCGGCGGGCGGCTCATCGGCACCCTCGCTCTGCCCCGGCGGCGCGGCGAGCGCCCCTACACGGATGTGGACCGGCTGCTGGCGACCCAGTTCGCCTCGCAGGCGGCGCTCGCCCTGGTGCTGGCGGACGCGCAGGCCGACCGGGAGCAGCTCGCGGTGTACGAGGACCGCGACCGGATCGCCCGTGACCTGCACGATCTGGTGGTCCAGCGGCTCTTCGCCACCGAGATGATGCTGGAGTCGACCCGGCGACGGGCGGCGTCGGAGGAGAGCGCGGGCGCCGCGGAGGCCGGGGACGGCGGGGACGCGGAGGGGCAGGCGGAGGCCGGGGTGCTGCTGGGGCGGGCCGTGGACGAGCTGGACTCCACCATCCAGGAGGTCCGCACCGCCATCTTCGCGCTCCAGCAGCCTCCCGCCGCGGCCCCGAGCACCTTCCGGGGCCGGGTGCTGCGGGAGACCGGGGGCGCGGCGGCCCTGCTGGGCTTCCCGCCGTCCGTGCAGTTCACCGGGGCCGTGGACGCGCTGGTGGGCGAGGAGACGGGCCGGGAGCTGCTGGCCGCCCTGCGCGGGGCGCTGGCCGCCGCGCACCGCAGGCCCGGGGTCTCGGCCATCGAGGTCGAGGTGGACGCCACGGTCCGGCTGCCGGACGGGCGGAGCGGGGTGCGGCTGGTGGTCGCGGACGACGGGCGCGGCGAGGACGACGGGCGGCCGACGACGGTGACCTGGCAGGCCCCGATCTGATCCCGGGCCCGCCTTCAGTGTTTCGGGGCCGGTCTCAGTGCTTCGGGGCCGCCCGCAGCGCGATCCGGGTGTTCGAGTGGGCGACGCCCGCCTCCCGTTTGAGCCGGCGCAGCAGGCTGTCCAGCGCCCCCGGGTCGGCGGCGGTGGCCCGCAGGAGGTAGTCGTGGCCGCCGGTCACGTGCACCACCTCCGTGATGCCCGGCAGCATCAGCACCGAGCGCTCGAACTCCTCGTTCGTCGTGTCGAGGCGAAGCGTCACATCGATGAAGACGACCAGGCCCGAACGGGTGTCGGCGGCCGGGTCGACGATGACGGTGAAGCCCCGGATGACCCCGTCACGGCGCATCCGGCGGACCCGGTCGCCCGCCGCGTTGGCGCTGAGCCCCACGCGTACGCCCAGATCCCGGTACGAGATCCGCGCGTCCTCCTGGAGAATGCCGAGGATTTCCCTGTCCAGCCGATCCATACGGCGATTGTCCCAGCTTATGGCGATATCGGCTGAGGAAGCCCGGGAACGGCCCGCTGTCGTCCGGTCGGCGCAGTCCGACGGGCCGTGCGATGTCCAGCGCCCTTGACTTGCCGGTGTGGACACCTCTGTCAAGCAGTCCCCCGAGCCGCCCGCACCGGCCGCAGCGGCGCCGTCCCCGGCCGCCTACCGCAATCTCGTCCTGGCGACGGTCGGCTTCGCGCTGACCTTCTGGGCGTGGAATCTGATCGCGCCGATGTCCGGGGACTACAAGGACCGCCTCGGGCTCAGCTCGTTCCAGCAGTCGTTCCTGGTGGCCGTGCCGGTGCTGGTCGGGTCGCTCGGCCGGATCCCGGTGGGGGCGCTGACGGACAAGTACGGCGCGAAGCTGATGTTCCCGCTGGTCTCCGCGCTGACGATCGTGCCCGTGCTGCTGCTGATCCCGGCGAAGAACTCGTACGGGGCGATGCTCGCGGTCGGCTTCCTGCTGGGGCTCGGCGGCACGACGTTCGCGATC
Organism: Streptomyces globisporus; assembly: GCF_003501885.1. Classification (GTDB taxonomy): domain Bacteria; phylum Actinomycetota; class Actinomycetes; order Streptomycetales; family Streptomycetaceae; genus Streptomyces; species Streptomyces globisporus_D. Next base: position 10,344 of record NZ_QWFA01000150.1, on the reverse strand, counting down.
GGCGTTCCGCTGGTCAACGCGTGGTTCCCGCCGCACAAACGGGGCTTCGCGCTGGGTGTGTTCGGCATGGGCATGGGCGGGGTGGCGCTGTCGGGGTACTTCACCCCGCGGATCGCGAAGCACGGTGACGATCTGCCGTTCCTCGTGGTCGCGGGGGCGCTGGTGGTGTTCGCCCTCCTCGCCGCCGTCCTGATCACAGACCACCCCGACCGCAAGATCCCCACGGACACCCTGGCGCACCGGCTCGGCGAGGCGGGGAAACTGCGGGTGACGTGGGAGCTGTCGGCGCTGTACGCGATCGGCTTCGGCGGCATTGTGGCGTTCGGGGTCTATCTGCCGACGTATCTGAAGACCTGGTACGAGATGTCGCCGACCGAGGCGGGCACCAAGGCGGCCGGGTTCGCCCTGGTCACGGTGGTCTTCCGGCCGATCGGCGGCTGGCTCTCGGACCGGATCCACCCGGCGGTGGTGACCTCGGTGGCGCTGCTGCTGGCCGCGCTGATGGCGATCGTGCAGGCCTTCGAGCCGCCGCTGAACCCGGTCGGCACGATCGCGCTGCTGGCCATGGCGGCCGGGCTCGGCACCGCGAGCGGCAGTGTCTTCGCCCTGGTCTCGCAGGTGACGCCACAGCCGAAGGTGGGCAGTGTGACGGGCATCGTCGGGGCGATGGGCGGGCTCGGCGGATTCGTGCCGCCGCTGGTGATGGGCGCGATCTACAGGGCCAAGGACTCCTACGCGATCGGCTTCATGCTGCTGTCCGATCTGGCGCTGGCGGGGTGTGTGTACGCGTACGGGCGGATGCGGAACGTCCAGCGCGACGAGTGAGTCCCACCTATGCATGAGAACGGCCGCGTTCCCGCCGGAACGCGGCCGTTCGCCTGTGGGGCCGGTGGGACTACCGGCGCTGCCTCAGCTGCTGTTCGAACCGGTCGGCCCAGTACGCGGTCCGGTCCAGGTAGGCCGTCTCGGCGGCTGCCCCGGTCTCTCCGTAAGCGCCCTCGAAGGTCTCGTAACCCTGGCCCGGGGGCGGGGTGGACGAGGCCGGTTCTCCCAGCCGCCGGTCGGGGCGACGTCCACGGAGCCGAGAAGGGGCCCGGTGGCGGAGCCGGAGCGGATCTCGATCGTGCCGCCCGCGCCGGCCGAGGAGACGGTGGCGGTGAAGGCGGTGGCCCCGGCGGTGTCGAGGGAGGAGTAGACCGCCCAGTCGCCGTCGTCGATGTAGCCGAGGGTGGCTCCCCCGCTCGCCGAACCGTGGGCGGCGCTCTGGACGCCGGAGGAGGAGGTGTACGCCTCCGCCTCCGCGCTGTCGCCGCCCGGGCCCGGTCCTGGATCGCCGGTTCCGCAGACCCCCGTCGCCCTTGAGGACGAAGCGGGAGAGGTTGAGGTGCCCCTCCGCGGGTGACATGGGTGGTTCCTTCCTGACGGTACGTGGGGTCTGTCAGGCAAGGCGCTGTCGCGCTTTGCGACGTGCAGGGGGGATCAGGCGCTCGGGTGCGGGCGGGTTTTTCCCTGGAGAGAGCGCTCCAACTCGCTTACTGGGCAAGCTTTTTGCATGCTGGCAACGCAAAATTGATTTATCAAAGCTGTGTCGAAATTGCGGTTCGATGCTCCGTGCGGCCATGTGGCGGACGGGGCGGGCCCTCCGAAAGCCCGACCTGGGGTGACGCTGCCCTCATCGGTCTCCGGGTCCCGGCGAGGCCGCCGCCGACGCCCTAGGCTTCCCGGCGTGACCCTCCTTCCCGCGCTCCAGTCCCCCACCGGCTCGACGGCCTCCAGGGAGGCCGTCCGTTTCGGTGCCCTCTCCCTGACCTACGGCGAGCTGGCCGCCGCCTCCACCGCTCTCGCCGCCCGGATCGCGGACGCGGGCCGGGTCGCCGTCTGGGCCACCCCGACGCCGGAGACGGTGATCGCGGTGGTGGCGGCGCTGCGGGCCGGGGTTCCGGCGGTGCCGCTCAACCCCCGTACGGGCGAGAACGAGTTGGCGCACATCCTTGGCGACAGCGAACCCACGGCCGTACTGGCGGGCCCGGACGACGAGCTGCCCCCGGGGCTGGAGAAGCTGCGACGGGTGACGGTGGACGCGTGGGCGGCAGGCTCCGAGGCGTACGGGGCGGGCGAGATCGATGGGACGGGCGAAGCGCGCCCTGCCGTATACGACATCGGCGAGGCCGGCCCCGAGGGCCCCGCCCTGATCGTCTACACCTCCGGCACCACCGGCCCGCCCAAGGGGGCCGTCCTGCCCCGCCGGGCCGTCGCCGCGTCCCTGGACGCGCTGGAGGACGCCTGGGGGTGGACCGGCGACGACGTCCTGGTCCACGCGCTGCCGCTGTTCCACGTCCACGGGCTGATCCTGGGCGTCCTCGGCCCGCTGCGGCGCGGCGGCTCCGTACGCCATCTGGGGAAGTTCTCGCCCGAGGGCGTGGCCCGTGAGCTGGGGTCCGGGGGCACGATGCTGTTCGGCGTACCGACGATGTACCACCGGCTGGCGGAGGCGCTGGACGGACCGGCGGGAGCCCTCGAACGTGACGCGCTGGCAGAGGCGTTGCGCGGGGCACGGCTGCTGGTCTCCGGCTCGGCGGCGCTGCCCGTGCACGACCACGAACGCATCGCGGCGGCGACCGGGCGGCGGGTGATCGAGCGGTACGGCATGACGGAGACTCTGATGAACACGGGGATCCGGGCGGACGGCGCACCGCGCCCGGGCACGGTGGGACCACCGCTCGCCGGGGTGGAGCTGCGCCTCGCGGAGGACGACGGCACGGTGCTCGACGAGCCCGGGGCGATCGGCGAGATCCAGGTGCGCGGCCCGAACCTGTTCACCGGCTATCTGAACCGGCCCGACGCCACGGCCGACGCCCACACGGCGGACGGCTGGTTCCGCACGGGAGATGTGGGCACGGTGGACCCGGACGGGTACGTCACCATCGTCGGGCGCAAGGCCACCGACCTGATCAAGAGCGGCGGCTACAAGATCGGCGCGGGCGAGATCGAGAACGTGCTCCTCGCCCACCCCGGGGTCCGAGAAGTGGCCGTGACTGGCGAGGAAGACCCGGACCTCGGCGAGCGGGTCGTGGCCTGGGTGGTCGCGACGGACCCCGGCTCTCCGCCCTCCGCCGAGGAGTTGGCGGACCGGGTGACGGCCCAGCTGGCCCCGCACAAGCGCCCGCGCACCGTGCGCTACCTGGACGCGCTGCCGCGCAACGACCTGGGCAAGATCATGAAGAGGTCGCTCCATGCCTGACGAGAACCCCGCCCGCGCGACGGCTCGCGAGGCGATCGCCCTGCTCATCGGCGCTGCGGGCTTCACCGAGCACCGCCCGCCGCCGCATCCCCTGCCGCCGGACGGACCGCTCGGCTGGGCCGGGTACGACGCGGCGCGGGAACGCGCCTCGGCCCGGACCGGCGAGGAAGAGTCCGTGGTGTACGGCACCGGGGTCGTCGGAGACCGCGCGTGCGTGCTGCTCTCCTTCGAATTCGGCTTCCTGGGCGGGTCGTTGGGCCTCCGGACCGGAGACCGGCTGGCGGCGGCGTACGAGCTGGCCCTGACCCGCCGCCTTCCGCTGCTCGCGCTCGTCGCCACCGGCGGCAGCCGGATGCAGGAGGGCATGGTCGCGCTCACCCAGCTCCAGCGGGTGGCCGCCGCCTCCACGCGGCTGCGCGCGGCCGGGCTCCCGCAGATCGCGGTGGTCCGCGACCCGACGACCGGCGGCGGTTGGGCCACGGTGGGGGCGGGCGCGGATGTGGTGCTGGCGCTGCCCGGCGCGCAGGTGGGCTTCGCCGGTTCCCGGGTACGGCCGCCGGACGCGGACCCGTACGCGTACAGCGCCGAGGGCCAGTTCGCGGCGGGCCAGGTGGACGCGGTCGTCCCGGCCGACGAGCTGACCGGCACGGTGACGCACTGGCTGCGCGCGCTGGGGCCGCACGAAAACCTGCCCGCCGCACCGGTGCCCCGCGCACTGTCGGCGGGCGGAGTCGGTACGGGGGCGGGAGCCGGCACGGAGGCGGGAGCCGGTGCACTGTCGGCAGCCGGCACGCCGTCGACGGCCGGTACCGAGTCCCTGGCCGACAGGGGCCCGGTGGCCCCGCTTCCCGAGACCGGGCGGGAGGCGGTGGCGCGGGCGCGCGATCCGCGACGGCCGCGCGCGGAGGCGTATCTGGCCGACTACTTCGCCGTACGGCTCCCCCTCCACGGGGACCGCTCCGGTGCCACGGACCCCGGGCTGCTCTGCGGCTTCGGGCTGTGCGCCGACGGGCGGCCCGTGGCGTACGTCGCCCAGTGCGGTACGCCGACCCGCCCCGCCGGTTACCGCTCGGCGGCCCGGACGATCCGGCTGGCGGACCGGCTCGGCGTGCCCGTCCTGACCCTGGTCGACACCCCGGGCGCGGCCAACGACGCCGAGGCGGAGCGGGCGGGTGCGGGCGCGGCCATCGCGGACACCTTCGCGGCGATCGCGGCGGCCCGGGTCCCGGTGACGACGCTGGTGATCGGCGAGGGCGGTTCGGGCGGGGCGCTGGCGCTCGCGGCACCGGACAACACCCATGTCACGGTGGACAGTTACTTCTCCGTCATCGCCCCGGAACTGGCCGCGGCGATCCTCAAGCGACCGCCGTCGGAGACGGGCGCGACGGCCGACCGGCTGCGGCTGCGCCCGCAGGACCTCGCGGACCTGGGTTTCGCCCGCTCGATCGTCGGTTAGACACGACTCCGGCCCCGCTCAAGACTGCGGGGCCGCCTGCCGCACCAGGGCGTCCCACAGGCCGACGGCCCGGTCCACGGTGGAGCGGAGCCGCTCCACGGGCACGCCGTCGCGCGCCTCGATCGAGAGCCCGTACAGGATGGTCGCGTAGAAGTCGGCGACGGCGCGGACGTCCGTCTCCGGTGCCAACTCGCCTTCGGTGACGGCTCGTTCCAGCCTCTCCTCCAGCTCGGCGACCGTGCTCCGGCGGCGGCCGGCCAGATGCTCGGCGACGCCTCTGTTCTGGTGGGCGCAGTTGGCGGCCGCGAGGACGATCATGCAGCCGCTGGGCGTACCCGTGTCCGCGAAGATGTCGATGTTCCCGCGCAGCATGGCTTCGACGGCGGCCCGGGCCGTCGGCTCCTCACGCAGCGCGCGGGCGGTCGCCGAGCCCGTGGTGCTGCCGTAGAGCTCCACGGCCTCGCGGAACAACTGCTCCTTCGAACCGAAGGCGTTGTACAGACTGGCGGAGTTGATGTTCATGGCGCCGGTCAGATCGGTGAGCTTCGTGCCCTCGTAGCCGAGCTCCCAGAACACTTCCATCGCGCCCCGCAGCGCCACCGCCCGGTCGAACGCGCGCGGTCGTCCTCTTTCAGCCATATCTGCCTTCTCGTAAGGGAGTTCGTGCCACCCCAGTCTGCCCGGTGTGTATTTTTAGATCGTTCGACCTAAAAATAGCTCACCATGGCGGCGGAAGGAACGAGATGTCTCAGCTCGCGGGCAGAGTGGCGTTGGTGACCGGGGGAAGTCGCGGTATAGGCGCCGCGATCGCGCTCCGGCTGGCGGAGGGCGGCGCGGATGTGGCGCTGACCTACGTGAACGCGGCCGACAAGGCGGCAGAGGTGGTGGCGGCGATCGAGGCCCTGGGCCGCAAGGCGGTGGCGATCCGGGCCGACAGCGCGGACCCGGCGGCCGTCGTGGACTCCGTGGAGCGGGCCGCGGCCGCGCTCGGCCGGATCGACATCCTGGTGAACAACGCCGGGATCTTCCCCTCCGGCCCGATCGAGGACGTGACCCTGGCCGAGATCGACCGCACGCTCGCCGTCCATGCGCGGGCCGTCTTCCTCGCCACCCAGGCCGCCCTCCCCCACATGGGACACGGTGGGCGGGTCATCAGCATCGGAAGCTGCTGGGGCACCCGCGTCCCGGTGCCGAACGTGACGCTGTACGCCATGAGCAAGTCGGCGCTGGTCGGTTTCACCAAGGGGCTGGCGCACGACGTGGCGTCCCGGGGGATCACCGCGAACATCGTGGACCCCGGCCCCACGGTGACCGACATGAATCCGGCGGGTACGGACGTGGCGGAGGCGGAGCGCCTGAGGACGGCGGCGAAGGTCATGGGGGCCGATGTGGACATCGCGAACGCGGTGGCGTTCCTGGCGGGCCCGGAGGCGCAGTGGATCACCGGAACCACGCTGGCGGTGGACGGCGGCTACACGGCCTGACGGCTCCTTCGTCCGCTACCGCCGCTTCCGTCCGCTACGGCTGCGGGTCGCGGGCGTCGTAGCGGGCGAAGGCGCGCCACTTCAGCGCGAGCAGGGTCACGCCGGTGACGCACAGGATGCCGCCCCCGGTGACGGCGACGGCGGGTGAGGCGAGGTCGGCCACCGAGCCCGCCAGGAAGTCGCCGAGGCGGGGGCCGCCCGCGACGACGACGATGAAGACGCCCTGGAGGCGGCCGCGCAACTCGTCGGGCACGGCCGCCTGGAGCATCGTGTTGCGGAAGACCATGGAGACGGTGTCGGCGCAGCCGGCGAGGGCCAGGAACAGCAGTCCGAGCCAGAGGTTGCGGGTGAGTCCGAAGACGGCGATGGCGGTGCCCCAGGAGCCGACCGCCAGCAGGATCGCGAGTCCGTGCCGCCGGATCCGGCCGAGCCAGCCGGAGAACACCCCGCCGAGCAGCGCGCCGAGGGCCGGGGCGGCGACGAGCAGCCCGGTGGTCCGCGCGTCGCCCCCGTACCACAGGACGGCGACGGCCGGGAAAAGGGCGCGGGGGTGGGCGAGGACCATGGCGCACAGGTCGGTGAAGAAGGTCATCCGCAGGTTCGGCCGGGTCCCGAGGAACCGCAGCCCGTCCAGGACGGAGGCCCGCCTGCCCGCCTCGCCGTCCTTGCGGTCGGGGAGCATCGAAGGCATGCGCCACATCGCGTACAGGGAGGCGGTGAAGCAGACGGCGTCTACGGCGTACGCGGCCCGGTAGCCCCACCAGCCGACGATCAGGCCGCCCAGCATCGGGCCGACGAGGGTGCCCGTGGTGCTGGTCATGGTCGTCAACGCGTTGGCGGCGGGCAGCTGTTCGGCCGGCAGCAGCCGGGCGATCATCGAGGAGCGAGCGGGGGCGTTGAGGGCGAAGCAGACGGCCTGGAGGGCGACGATGGCGTACAGCAGCCCGACACGCTCGATGCCGACGACGGTCGCCGCCACCAGGACGAGGGAGAGCCCGAACGACCCGGCGGCGCTGAACAGCCCGAGCTTGCGCCGGTCGACGGTGTCGGCGACGGCCCCGCCGTAGAGCCCGAAGACGACGAGCGGCACGAGCGAGCAGAACCCGATGAGCCCGACGGAGAACGCGGAGCCGGTGATGTCGTAGACCTGGAGCGAGACCGCCAGCGCCGTCATGCCCTGGCCGATCCAGGAAACGGTGTTCCCGAACCAGAGCCGCCGGTAATCGGGCGAGGTCCGCAGGGGCGTGAGGTCGGCGAGTATATGGGTGCGTCGTGCACGCGGTTCGGCTGATTCGGTCACAGGGGATGGTAGCCGCGCCCCTTCCGGGTGCCCGAACGGGGCGTGGAGCAGCCCATGCGTACGAGCCGTGCATAGATTCGCCCAGCTAGGGGCCAGCCAAAGGAAGCAGCTCTCGTCAGGTTCCGGCGAAGAAGTCAGACCCGCACGTCTCGCTGCTGCACTTCCTTGAGGACCGCCGCCACGGCGGCGAAGTCGTTGTCCACGTGAAGCACCGTGTGACCATGATGGACCGCTGTCGCACACACCAAAAGATCGATGGCGCCGGCGGCGCGGTGTTGTGCTCGCTGGGTGAGCTTGTACTGTGCGGTTTCGACCCAGCGCCACGCACTTTTGGGGGCCGGCGAGAGGTAGCAGAGATCATCCAGCTCTTCGGCCAACTCGTCCCGGTGAGCCGGGCTCGTGGCCGAATAGAGAAACTCCGTCCTCGTGGGCTCGCAGATGTGGAACACACCGGCAGCGATGTGCCCTTCCCAGGGCCGCAACGCCCCGGGCGTCCGGAAGAGATGCCACAGGGCGGACGTGTCGAGGAGGTACGTGATCACTCGAAGGCCGCCCGCCGGGCGCGCTTCGCAGCCGCATGCGCCGCAGCAGCAGCCTCGAACTCGCCCTTCTCACCACGCGCGGCCAGCTTCTCGGCAGCCTCCAGTCGCTTGATCCGCGCCACGTAGTCCCGCAATGCGCCGTTTACCGTCTCCTTCTTCGTCGAGGTACCCATGAGCCGCATGGCCTCGGCCAACGCTTCGTCATCGAGATCGACCTGGGTCACAGACATAATTGGCCCTCCTTCACCCATTGTCCTCAATGTACATAGGAACAGTATGCCACCAACATTCGCGCTCGGCGTCGCTTTGCGGCCGTCCAGGCAGGCGAACTCCGGACGTACTCACGGAGCCTTCCGGCACGCGGACCATCCCCGCGGGCGCGGGGGTGGGCGAGGACCATGGCGCACAGGTCGGTGGAAGGTCATCCGCAGGTTCGGCCGGGTTCCGAGGAACCGTAGCCCCGTCCAGGACGGAGGCCCGCTTGCCCGCCTCGCCTTCCCGAACCAGAGCCGCCGATAGTCGGGCGAGTCCGCAGGGGCGTGTCGTCGGCGTGTATGGGTGCGTCGTGCACACGGTTCGGCTGATTCGCTCACAGGGGATGGCAGCCAGGACGCTTGATCCGACAGCTCCCGGGCCGGGGCAGCACCGCGACCAGCAGGGACAACCGAACAAGTCGCCGACTTGGCCGGAAGCAGAGGTCCCCACCGGGATACGGTCGGAGCCGTCCTTGCCAGCGTCCCGAGAGGCTGCTCGCGTTGTCCATGCCTGTCCGAGGATCTCTCCGGCGCCACCGGTTCACCGGCACGGCCGTCTCCCTGTCGGCCACCGTCGCCCTCGCCGCCACCCTGTCGGCATGCTCCGGCGACGAACCGCCCAAGAAGGCGTACACCGTGCCCGCATCGCTGTGCGGGATCCCCGTGGATCCGGCCCTGGTGAAGGCCGCGCTGCCCGGCGGCAACTCCCTCACCATGGCCACCGAGAGGCCGAACGGCGGAACAGTCCGCTGCAACCTGTCTGTGGACAGCAAGCAGGCCCTCAGCCTCGCCCAGGCCTGGTGGACTCAGGGGCAGACCACGGCGACCGCCGCCTATGCCAAGGCGGTCGAGGCATCAGCGGCCTGCCGGGAGCCTGCCGCCGCATCGTGATCTGAACGGATGAACGGGGGCCGCCACTGTGGAGTGGCGGCCCCTGTTTCACGTTCCCGCGGGTAGAAACGGTTCTCCACGAGACCGAACGGTGGGGCGGGTGGGACTCGAACCCAAAAGGGAGACGCGTCTCACCTGCGACGATGCCGAAACAACGGACATAGCCACCCGTTTTCATCCGGCTGCGTCCCCCTCGATCCCGCTCGGATGGGGATCGGTTAGGCGTTCGCCACACCTGTATCGTTCCGCTCAGCACCACTTCTGCCCTGCGGAAGTAGAGGGGGGTCCGGCTGGGAGGGCCAACAGATCACGTCGGAGCAGCGAGGGGCTTCCATAGCCCCTCCAGCTCGCCAGCGCCCACCATATGCGGTGACGTTCCGTAGCCGTCGACGGTCATCCTCGCGAGCGACGAAGAGCATGGCGAACCATTCCACCGGGGCATGGGTCAGGGGGCGACTGCAGGGCGGGAACCCGACGAGACTCCTACGTCGGCAGAACGAGATGTCGTACACCTCTCTCAGCAGCGCAGAAGCCTCGTGCGCTGCAACACCCCAACGGCTTCACCCGGTCGACGGCCTCACTGAGAGAGCTCAGAAATCGTTCAGGCGGCTGGGAGGTACCGCCGGTGTGGAGAGGGCGTCGGCTTCTGCCTCGATATCGACGTCTACTTGGACCCTGCGGAACTGTTCGAGGGTCTCGAGTTCTTGCTTCGTGAATCCGTCTTCGCTCAGACGGACACCCAGCGCGAGCAGTTGCATGGTCTGCTGAATGCGAACGGCATCCAGTGCGGCGTCGCGATGGAGAGCTCGGTAGGCATTGGCTGTGGGACCGCGCCAGCCGGCCTCGATACTGTCGACGACCTCGTCCATGCGTTTGACCTGCTTGCCAAGGTACTCCTGCATGTCATCCAGATCGTCCGCTAGCTTGCTCAACTCACTGGATGTGTAAGCGAGTTTAGGCTCGTCGCCCATGCCACCCTCCTTTCTTCGGGCTTGTGCGGCAGTCGCATACCCAACCTTACCGAGCTCGTGTGTGGTCAGCGATGGCATGCCGAGGGTGAAAGGGCTGCCTTGTCCACCGACGTGCGAACGTGCAGAAAACCTACAGCCGTCAAGCAGAGGAGTCGGCCCAACCCTCCCTCCCGTGCGGCTCGAGCCGCACGGGAGGGAGGCAGTT
>NZ_QWFA01000015.1 GCF_003501885.1 Streptomyces globisporus | reverse complement strand
CGGCCCCTCCCCGCCCTCCGACCGCAGCCAGCCCTCGGGAACCGCCACCGCCGCCAGCCGCTTGCGCAGCTCCGCGCAGCGGGCGGTGGCGCGCTCGTGGTCGTCGCGGGCCCAGGCCAGGGCAACCGGGTCGGCCGGGGCCGGGCCGCGCAGGCGCTCCGCCGCCCGGTGCTGCTCGCGGACCATCAACTCCAGCCGGTGGACGAGTTCCTGGCGCCCGCCGGGCCGCCGGTCATGGGCGGCGGCGGACGCGGAGTAGAGCGCGGCGGCGCGGACCGAGACCTCCTCGGCGAACCGGGTGCCGTGCAGGGCGGCGAGGTCCGCGAGCAGCGACTCCACCACGTCCCAGGGCGGGATCTCCACCCCGTCGAGGCAGGACCGCATCCCCGCCGGGTCACGCCGGGCGAAGACCCCGTACCAGCCCCGCCCGGGGTCCAGGCGCGCCACCAGGTCCCGCAGATGCTGCGCGAACGCCCCTACTTCGTACGCCTGCTGATGCACCGTCATCGTTGCCCTCGCCGACCGCCGACCGTCGACTGGAGCCCTCCAGTCCGGAGGCATTCGACCGCAGTCGTGTTACAGGGCGGCTACGCGCAGCTTTCGGGCGCGCTGCGGCGGGAGCACTGCCGCCGGGCCGCGCCCCCCAGCGCTCAGAAGGTGATGGCGATCCCGGTGTGCGGCCGCTTGCCGAGCCGGGCGATCGTGGCGGGCCAGTCGACGAGCCAGAACTTCCAGGTGTACTTGCGGGCCAGGAGCTTGCGCGCCGCACGGGTGCCGTCCTCGTCGAGGAGCCGGGCCTCGCCCTCCGCGCCGGGGGCCCCTTCGGCGATCCTGCCGCGTACGTCGCAGACGGTGACGACGACCTTGCCGTTGTTGCGGAGCCGCTTCACCTTCCACGAGTCGGAGCGGGTCCAGACGTACAGCACCTCCCCCTCGGCGGCGGCCCAGACGGGCGTGGCGACCGGTGTGCCGTTCTTCCGGAACGTGGTCAGGCTGACGTACTCGCTGCGCGCGAAGTCCTGGAGAGTCACGGGCGCGACCCTACGCCCTGCCCGTTCCGGCCGCCGAGCGGCTAGGCGATCAGCGGCACCCCGGCAGGCACCGGGGCCGGCGCCCCGGTCGACGCCACAGCCGGTTCCGCCGCGCAGCGGCCGAGGATCTCGTCCAGCGAGAGGCCCAGCGCGCCGGCGAGGGCGGCCACGGTGAAGAAGGCGGGCGTGGGGGCGCGGCCGGTCTCGATCTTCCGGAGGGTCTCCGCGGAGATTCCTGCGCTCGCGGCGACGGCGGCCATGCTGCGCTCCCCGCGCGCCGCACGGAGCAGCGCGCCGAGCCGTTCGCCGCGCAGGCGCTCTTCGGGGGTGAGAGGGGTGCGGACCATGGGGCCACCCTACTACGCGATGCCATTTCTATACCGTCATTACTATACCGCTTGGACCGGTATAGTAATGGGCATGGTGCACATCAAGACGGACCCGCAGATCGACGCGATGCGCGAGGCCGGCCGGGTCGTCGCGCAGATCCTGACCCGGGCGCGGGAGGTGGCGGCGGTCGGCGTGACCCCCCGCCAACTGGACGAGGCGGCCCGCGAGGTGCTGAGCAAGGCCGGAGCGGCCTCCCCCTTCCTGAACTACAAGCCGCACTTCGCGCCCACCCCGTTCCCGGCCGTCATCTGCGTCTCGGTCAACGACGCGGTCGTACACGGCATCCCGTCCGCCGAGCCGCTGCGGGACGGCGACCTGGTCAGCGTGGACGCGGGCGCCCTCCTCGACGGCTGGGCCGGCGACTCGGCGATCAGCTTCACCGTGGGCGAGGCCCGCCCGGAGGACACCCGGCTCATCGCCACCGCCGAAGAGGCCCTAGCGGCCGGGATCGCCGCGGCCGTGGTCGGCAACCGGATCGGCGACATCGCCCACGCCATCGGCACGGTCTGCCGCGACGCGGGCTACGGCATCCTGGAGGGCTACGGCGGCCACGGCATCGGCCGGTCCATGCACGAGGACCCCTCCGTGCCGAACGAGGGACGGCCGGGGCGCGGCATGGTGCTGCGGCACGGCATGGTCCTGGCGATCGAGCCGATGCTGCTCGCCGGGGGTCTCGACGAGTTCCGCCACGACCGGGACGGCTGGACGCTGCGGACGACGGACGGCAGCCGGGCCTCGCACGCCGAGCACACGGTGGCCATCACGAACGACGGCCCGCGCGTGCTGACCGCACTCTGAGCACGCCTCCGGGCGACCCCGGCCCCGGGCTACGAGCGCCCGACGAACTCCCTCGCCAGGGCCGCTCCACGGCTCTGCGCTCGCGCGCGGCTCTCGATCGGGGAGACGCGGGAGTTCTTGAACGCGATGTAGGTGACGCCGGACTCGGCGCCTCCGGTCGACGGGTCGGGGTCGATGCCCAGCGTCTTCGCCATGGCGTACGACGCCTCCCCGATGATGCCCGTGGGGCCGGTGTCGCCGATCACGCCGTACCGCACCCGGTCCCGGTACACGACCGCCACGACGCTGCCGCCGGTGAGCCCCGCCTTCCGGTAGTCCCACACCTTGCTCGGGCCGGGTACGACCACATGGGGCAGCGCGGCGGAGTCGAGGGGTTCGCCGCGGGAGCTCTGGAACGCGGTCTCCGGCAGGAAGTAGGGATCGGTCTTCCGGTTGCAGGCCCTGGTCTTCCGGCCGTCGCAGTCGATGTCCATGTCCGCCTTCCAGAACACGGCGTCCCGCGTGCCGCAGACCGGGACCGTGGCCTTCGCGCTGCCGCTGTCGGTGCGGTACCTGCCTTTCGAGATCCGGGAACAGGCGCGGACCTCGGCGAGCAGGTCGGCGGCGGTCACGACGCCCGCGTCCGCTTCCGGCTCCTGCGCGGATCCGGAAGCGGAGGCGGAAGCGGACGCGGGCAGTGCCGCCGCTCCGAGGAGCGCGGCGCCGCAGGCGGCGGTTGTCAGGGCGAGCATGCGGGTGCGCATGGTGCGGAAGGACCCTTCCGTAGGCGAGGGCCCGTTCGGGCCCCTTGGCGACGGCGTCCGGCGGCGCGCCCCTCCCGCCTCAGCGCCCGCGGCCCGGATGCACCACCATGGCCGAGCCGCCGCCCCGGCGCACCTTTTCCGCCGCCGCCAGCCAGCGGCCGTCGGGCAGCCGCTGCACCCCGGTGGCGGCGCCGATCTCCGGGTTCTGCCTGAAGGCGTGGCCGAGCTTCTCCAGCTCCGCGCGGACCGGGCTGTTCCACAGCTCCGGCTCGATCTCGGTCGTCGGCGCGTTGCGCTGGCTGGCGCGCGGCGCGGCGATCGCGTCGACCAGCGGGAGCCCCCGGTCCAGGTGACCGGTGAGCGACTGGAGCACGGTCGTGATGATCGTGGCACCGCCCGGTGAGCCGAGGGCGAGCACCGGCTTGCCGTGCTTCAGCACGATGGTCGGCGAGATCGACGAGCGCGGCCGCTTGCCCGGTCCCGGCAGGTTCGGGTCGTGGGCCGCCGGGTTGGCGGGGGCGAAGGAGAAGTCGGTCAGCTCGTTGTTGAGCAGGAAGCCGCGCCCGGGCACGGTGATGGCACTGCCGCCGGTGGACTCGATCGTCAGGGTGTAGGCGACGACGTTGCCCCACTTGTCGGCCGTCGTCAGGTGGGTGGTGTTCTCGCCCTCGTACGTCGTCGGCGCGGCCGTGCCACCGCTGCCGCACCGCTCCGGGTTTCGTGGGTCGCCCGGCGCCAGCGGGCTGGTCAGCGCCTTGTCGTCGCGGATCAGGCACTCCCGGGAGTCCGCGAACCGCTGGCTCAGCAGCTCCTTCGTCGGTACGTCCTCGAACGCCGGGTCGCCGACCCAGCGGCCCCGGTCGGCGAAGGCGATCCGGCTCGCCTCGATGAGCCGGTGGAGGTACTGGGTCCGGCCGGCCCGCGAGAGGTCCGTGGACTCCAGGATGTTGAGGGCCTCGCCGACGCCGGTGCCGCCGGACGAGGAGGGGGCCATGCCGTAGACGTCCAGGCCCCGGTAGTTCACCTTGGTCGGGTCCTTGCGCAGGGTCCGGTAGGAGGCCAGGTCCTTGCGGGTCAGATCGCCGGGGCGGACGACCCGGGTGGCGTCCGGGTCCACGGGCGGCTTGCGCACCGTACGGACGATGTCGTCGGCCAACGCGCCCCGGTACAACGCGTCGACCCCCTCGCGGCCGAGCTTCTGGTAGGTACGCGCCAGATCGGGGTTCTTGAACACCGAGCCGACGACGGGAAGTGCACCGCCCGGCAGAAAGAGCTCCGCGGAGGCAGGGAAGTCGGCGAACCGGGCCTGGTTGGAGGCCGTCTGCGAGCGGAAGGTGCCGTCGACGACGAAGCCGTCCCGGGCCAGCCGTTCGGCCGGTTTCAGCAGCGTACGCAGGGACTTGCTGCCCCACGCGTCCAGTGCCCGCTCCCAGGTGGCCGGGGTGCCGGGCGTGCCGACGCCGAGCCCGCTGGTCACCCCCTCCTCGAACGGGATCGGCTTGCCGTTCTCCAGGAACAGGGAGGCGTCCGCGCTGCGCGGGGCGGTCTCGCGGCCGTCGACGGTCCGCACCTGGCGCGTCTTCGCGTCGTAGTGGACGAAGTAGCCACCGCCGCCGATGCCCGCCGAATAGGGCTCGGTCACGCCGAGCGCCGCCGCGGTGGCCACGGCCGCGTCCACCGCGTTGCCGCCCTTGCGCAGCACCTCGATCCCGGCGGCCGACGCGTCCGGGTCGACGCTCGACACCGCTCCCCCGTGCCCCACCGCGACCGGGGACCTGGGCGGCGCGGGGCGCGGCGTGGCGGTCGACTCCGAGGTCGCCGGGGCGGCGGCTCCGACCGAGGCGACCACGGCGAGTACGGCCAACAGGGACGTGTTCCGACCGACGGAACGGCGCATACGTACCTCCAGTCAACGGATCTCCGCCGCAGGGTAGCCCCGGGAAACCCGGCTCGTCAGGACCGCCTCGAACGGTTACCCGAATGACCGATACCATGCGCGCCCATGACGGACGACGTGCGCAACATCGTGCTGGGCGTGATAGCCGCCGGGATCCGTGCCTCGCTGGGCTGGCTCGCCCGGAACTATCTCTGGCGGCGGGGGCTCCGCCGCAAACAGACCTTCTTCGGGCTGCCGGCGAACTCCGAGTGCCTGCTGGTCGTCAACCGTTACGCGGGCGCCGAGGGAGCGGTGCACCGGCACGACGCCTTCGCCCTGCTCGAACTCTCCGCGCTCATCAAGGACTGCGGGGCCCATGCGCAGATCGTCACCCATGACACGGCGCAGCAGGGGTTCGGGGAGCGTACGGAGTACTGCGTCGGCGGCCCCACGTCCAACCAGCGGATGGCGGCGCACCTGCGGACCCTGCTGCCCGGGGTGCGGATCAACGTCGAGCAGGACCCGGGCCCGGACCGGGTGGCGTTCCAGGTCGGCTCGGAGCGCTACCGGATGGATCCGGGCACCGCGGAGTACGTCCTGCTGGCGCGCCTGACAGGGGGTCAGGAGTCGCGCCCGGTCTTCCTGTTCTGCGGTCAGCGGGCCATCACCAACCAGGCGGCCACCCGTTACGTCGCCCGCAACTACGACAAACTGCGCCGCAAGCACGGGAACAAGTCGTTCTGCCTGCTGCTGAAGGTCGTCAACTCCCAGGCGTACGGCCCCGATGTGGTCGAACTGGTCGGCGACGTGACCCGCGAGGCCCAGGCCCCCACCTCGAGCACGCCCGCATCCCACCGGGCGGGCAGCTGACGGGACCCGCTTCAGCGGCGCAGCCGTGCCCGGCCTGCCGTGAGCATCGTGGTGATCTCCGTTATCCCGAGCGGCCGGGCCAGCAGCGCCACGGCGAGGAGAAGGGTGAGCGTCCCGGCCCCGGCCGCCGCCACGTCGCCCGCCCTGCCCGCCGCGCGCGCCGCACCGTACGCCAGGGCTCCGGCGGGCAGGCAGGCGGCGATGAGGCGGGCGTGCGCGCCGAGGGTCGGTGAGCGCAGCAGGGCTCCGGCGCCGGGGCCCGCGAGCCGGCGGGACAGGACGCGGGCGGTGACGGCGAACCCGGCGCAGAAGGCCACCGTGCTCGCCCCGGCCATTCCGGTCACCGCCCAGCGTGCCGGGAGCAGCAGGTAGGCGGCGGCCGTCAGGCTCGCCTGGACGGCGGCGATCACCAGGTTGAGGAAGAACGGGGTGCGGGTGTCGCTCATAGCGTAGAAGCCGCGCGAGAGGACGTACTGCCCGGAGAAGGCGATCAGTCCGGGCGCGAAGGCCATCATGATTCCGGCCATCACCGTGATGTCGGCGGCGGTGGTGCGTCCGTATCCGAAGACGGAGCCGATCACCCACGGGGCGAGCACCAGCAGGGCGGTGGCGGCGGGCACCACGACGGCGGCGCTGGTGCGCAGGGCGTACGCGACGTCGCGCCGTACCCCGGCGAGGTCGCCGTCGGCGGCGGCCCGGCTCATCCGGGGCATCAGGGCGGTGACCAGGGAGACCGTGATGATGCCCTGCGGGACGACCCAGAGCTGATAGGCGTAGCTGTACGCGGTGTAGCCCGCCCCGCCCGCGACGTCCTGCTCGACGGCGTGGAGCCCGCTGGCGGTGGAGAGCCGCGTGACGACCCAGTACGCGAGCTGGTTGGTGAGGACCAGCAGCACCAGCCAGCCGGCCGCGCGCATCGGCCGGGTCAGTCCGCTGCCGCGCCAGTCGAACCGGGGCCGCCAGCGGAACTTCGCGGCGCGCAGCGCGGGGATCAGGGCGAGCGTCTGCACGGCTATCCCGGCGGTGGTGCCCCAGCCGAGGAGTTGGGCGTGCGTGTCGGTGAGGGTTCCGTCGGCGTCCGCGGCGACGGCGATGTAGAGGCCGAACACCCCGATGATCACGATGTTGTTGAGGACCGGGGTCCACATCATGGCGCCGAACCGGCCGCGGGAGTTGAGGACTTGGCCGAGCAGGGTGAAGAGCCCGTAGAAGAGGATCTGCGGCAGGCAGTAGCGGGCCAGGGCGATGGTCAGTTCGGCCTGTCGGCCGTCGTAGTCGGTGTAGAGGCCGACGATGAGGGGCGCCGCCGCCACGGCGAGCGCGGTGAGCGCGAGAAGGCCGACGGTGCACAGAGTGAGCAGCCGGTCGGTGTACGCGGCTCCGCCGTCGGCGTGTTCCTTGGCGGCGCGCACCAGTTCGGGGACGAACACGGCGTTGAGCGCGCCGCCGATGAGGAGGATGTAGAGGATGTTGGGGACGGTGTTCGCGACCGTGTAGCCGTCGGCGGTGAGGCCGGTGCCGAGTGCGGCGACGACGACCGCCGAGCGGACGAAGCCGGTGGCGCGCGAGACGACGGAGCCGGCCGCCATCACGGCGCCGCTGCGCAGCACCGAGGCGGTCCGGGCCGAAGGGCCGGCGGTGTCCGTGGTTTCGTCGACGGTCGCGCTCACTGGTGGTCCCCCGCGTTCCTCGTGTCGGCCGACGGGCGATCGTAACGCGGGGAAAGCGGCCGGATTTCTGCGGTGCGCGGAAGGAACCCGACATGGGGGAAATCACCTCTCCCCTGCTGAGCACCCAGCCCTGGAGGTCTTTCCGTGAGTTCCGCACGCCCGCGCATCCGTCGTTCCGCCCCGGCCGGCCGGAGGGCCCGGCTCGCCCTGACCGGGCCCGCGGCGCTGCTCGCCGCCGCGCTCACCGCGTGCTCGGGCGGCGCTTCGGGCTCCGCCGAGGTCGGCGGGGACGGCAAGGCCTCCGACACCAGCATCACGGTGAACCTGCGGGGCGAGGCGGCGGCTCCCGGCGAGCCGGTGAAGGTGACGCTGGCGCACGGGAAGCTGAAGGCCGTGTCGGTGAAACCGGGCGAGGGCGGCCCGCTGGCCGGGAGGATATCCGCCGACGGCCGGACCTGGACGTCCGACCGGGTCGCCGCGCCGGGCACCGCGTACACCGTCGAGGCGACGGACGCGGACGGCGGCAGCGACCGGGCGACGTTCGCCACCGCCGAGGCGGAGAAGGTGAACAAGCTTCTCCTCGCGCCGGGCAGGAACACGACCGTGGGCATCGCGCAGCCGCTGTCCGTCGTCTTCGACCACCCGGTGAAGGACAAGGCGGCCGTGGAGAAGGCCCTGAAGGTCTCCACCTCCAACGACACCGAGGGTTCCTGGGGCTGGCTCCAGGACTACTCGGGCAAGGACCGGGTCGACTGGCGGCCCAAGGAGTACTGGAAGCCCGGCACGAAGGTCACCCTGGACGCGCAGTTGAACGGCGTCGACACGGGGGCGGACGGCGGCTGGTTCGTCCGCGACTACGCGACGACGTTCACGATCGGTGCGGCCCAGGTGGTCAAGGTCGACCTCGACGGGCACCGCCTCGCCCTGCACCGGGACGGCAAGCAGGTGCTGGACCTGCCGATGTCGGCGGGCACCCCGGGCGGCGAGAAGGCGTCCTGGCGGGGCACGGCGGTCCTGATGTCGAAGGAGGGCACCATCAACATGCGCTCCGAGACGGTGGGCCTCGGGGACGCCTACGACAAGATGGTCGACTACTCGATGCGGCTGACCTGGTCGGGGATGTACGCCCACGCGGCACCCTGGAACGCGAACTATTTCGGCCAGGCCAACCGGAGCTCGGGCTGCCTCGGGATGAGCGACGCCAACGCCTCCGCACTGTACGGACAGGTACGGGTGGGCGACCCGTTCGAGATGACCGGCGCGGAGTCCAAGGGCACGGTCGCCGAGGGCAACGGCTACGGCGCGTGGAACGTCTCGTGGACGGACTGGCAGGCCAAGAGCGCCCTGAAGTGACCCGGTAGCGCCCGTTCGGCACCGGACACGCTACTGACACCACGTCCAACAATCGTTACCTTCGCGCAACACGACGAGTAGTTACCAGGGGTAAACAACCGGGGTTACCGTCGGGTCACTTTGCACTGACACGCGTGAGGAGTGACCCGTGGTACGTCCGAAACCGGCACTGCGCACCACCGCTTCGATCACCACCGCCGTCGCCCTGCTCGCCGGGGGCGCGCTCGTCGCCACGCCCTCGGCGGCCGCCGCCCCCGCCCCTCTCGCCGCGCCCGCGAGCACGACGGGCGGCGACCTGACGTTCCACGACATCCCCGGCTCCGGGGGCATCACGCTCAAGGGCAATGTGTTCTCCCCGGCAGGAGCCTCCGCCGAGTCGGCCACCGGGGCGAAGCACCCCCTCGTCGTCTTCCCGACGAGCTGGGCCATGCCTCAGATCGAGTATCTGGCGCAGGCCCAGAAGCTCGCCGACTCCGGTTATGTCGTGGTGAGTTACACCTCGCGCGGCTTCTGGCGCTCCGGCGGGAAGATCGAGGTGGCGGGTCCGCCGGACATCGCGGACGCCTCCGCCGTCATCGACTGGGCGCTGGAGCACACCTCCGCCGACCCGGACCGCATCGGCATGGGTGGCGTCTCCTACGGGGCGGGCATCAGCCTGCTGGCGGCCGGGCACGACCCGCGGATCAAGGCGGTCGCCGCGCTGAGCGGCTGGGCCGATCTGATCGACTCGATCTACAGCGGGCGCACCCAGCATCTCCAGGCCGCGGCCCTGCTCGGCGGCGCGGGTGTCCTCACCGGCCGACCCAGCGACGAACTGACGCAGACGCTCAAGGACTTCCTCGGCTCCAAGCTGGACAAGGAGCCGGAGATGATCGCCTGGGGGAAGAAGCGCTCCCCCCTGACGTATCTGGACCGGATCAACGCCAACGGTGCGGCCGTCATGATGGGCAACGCCTGGGGCGACACCATCTTCCCGCCCAACCAGTACGCCTCGTTCTACGACAAGCTCACCGGCCCCAAGCGCCTGGAGTTCCGCCCCGGCGACCACGCCACCGCCGAGGCCACCGGACTGCTCGGGCTTCCCAACGACACCTGGACGAGCACCCGCCGCTGGTTCGACCGCTACCTCAAGGGCGAGCGCAACGGCATCGACACCGAGCAGCCCGTCCGGCTCAAGTCCCGTACGGACAAGGGGTACGAGGGCTATCCGGACTGGAAGTCGGTCGGTGCGCCGAAGAACCGGATCCCGCTGGACGGCACCAAGAAGGTGTGGGCCAACGTCGACTCCGGTGCGAACGGCGGTATCTCGATCCTGTCCAACGCGCTGGACCAGTTCCTGAAGCTGCCGCCGACGGTCTCCGTACCGCTGCTGCCGCGTACGTTCGCGAGCGTCTGGCAGTCGGAGCGGTACGCCACCGAGCAGCGGATCCGGGGCGCGGCCGAGCTGCACACCACGGTCACCAGCACGAAGCCGAGCGGCACCCTCGTCGCGTATCTCTACGACGTGGGGCCGCTCGGCATCGGCAGACTGGTCAGCAACGCTCCGTACACCTTCCACGGGCAGACGCCGGGCCGGCCGTTCCCCGTCGACCTGGAGCTGTTCTCCACGGCCTACGACGTCCCGGCCGGTCACCGGCTCGCCCTGGTGATCGACACCGTCGATCCGCTGTACATCGAGCACAACCCGACCGGCGCGCAGCTGGCCTTCTCCTCGCCCGGCACGGACCCGAGTCATCTCTCGGTCCCGCTGCGCGAGAAGTGATCACCGCCTGCTGCCGGGCGGGCACTGCCCGCCCGGCAGCAGCGTCCCCGGTTCGGCCGGGGTCGCGACGGCGGTGACGACGAGACCGTTCCGGACCATCCACCGGCCGGTGAACATGTCCGGGCCGATGCCCCGAGCCAGCAGGGGCCCGGGCACGAAGAGCCTGGCGGAGAAGAAGCCTCGATCGGAGCTCCGCTGGTCGCGGACGAAGCGGACTTCGGCATCCTTGAATTCCAGCACGCGATGATGGTAGGGAAACCACGCCTTGTAGATGCTCTCCTTGGCGCTGAAGAGGAGGCGGTCCCAATGGATGGCGGGTTCCTTCCGGGTGAGCGTCTCCAGTCCGGCGCGTTCCGCCACGGTGGAGTGAACCAGGTCGAGGACACCCTCGGGGAGCGCGCCATGAGGTTCCGCGTCGATGCCGAGCGCCAGTATGTCGGCGCGGCGCGCAACGGCGGCGGCCCGATAACCGTCGCAGTGCGTGATGCTCCCCACGACTCCCTCAGGCCAGACGGGTGCCCCGTGGTCGTCTTCGGCACGCGGAACAGGAGGGGGTTCCACGCCGCTCAGCGCGGCGAGCGCCGCCCGGGAGCAGGCCCGCCCCGCCGTGAACTCAGCACGCCGCTTGGGAAGCGCGCTGCTCACGGCATCGGCTTCTTCCCGGTGGAGGGGCGCATTGTCGAGTGCGTCGCCATAAACGACGCGGGTTCTCACGGCAGCGGGCAATACACGGTCGATCACTGACTCCCGCCTTCATGGCCGGGTTTGATGACCGGATCACGTTCTCCGTTCGTCGATAAATTCGGCATGAATCTGATAATTCTCCGCACGGCCTGCCCCTACCTCTTGGACGAGTTACTGTTGCCCGAAAGCGCGGACCGAGGGTCCCCCTATCCCTCGCGCGGTGACGGTTAATTCGGAGGAAACAGACATGTACAGCAGGGCTGACGGGCTGGGTAACCGGTGGTTCCGCACTCTGCGGGAGTGCCCGAGTCCACGTGTTCGCCTCGTGTGCTTTCCCCATGCAGGCGGTGTGGCCAGCTTCTTCCGCACCTGGCCGCAGTATGTGCCCGCCGACGTGGAGCTCCTGGCCGTCCGCTACCCAGGCCGTGAGGACCGGCATCACGACCCTCTGGTGGACACGATGGAGGAGCTGGCCGATCCGCTCGCGCGGGCGTGCTCCGCATTCGCCGACGCTCCCCTGGCGTTCTTCGGTCACAGTATGGGCGCTTCCGTGGCGACCGAAGTCGCCTTGCGCCTGGAGGCCGAGTTCGGCCAGACACTCGCGGCACTGTTCGTGTCATCCCGCCCGGGCCCAGGGCGAGAAGAGCAGATCCTTTCCCGCGAAGCCGGTGATGACGAACTCATCGCTCACCTGGTACACATGGGGGGATCCGCCCCTGAGCTCTTCGAGCACCCCGAGCTGCGCGATCTGCTCCTCCCACCGATTCGCGCCGATTACCGACTTCTCGGCCGGTACACGCTTCCCCTCGACACCCCCGCACTGGACACTCCTCTTGTCGGCTACTACGGGACCGAGGATCCGCGGGTCGACGGCCCGGCCATGAGTTCCTGGGCTTCCATGACCCGTACCCAGTTCGACCTCCGGGCCTTTGAGGGCGGGCATTTCTATCTGGCCGAACGCCCCCGGGAACTCATCGCCGATCTGTCCAGCAGGCTGAGCACCCCGGTCAAGTCCGGCTGAGGACTCACGCACCCATGGCATCGCCGTTCCGAAAGCGTGCCATGGGTGCGTGAGCGGGGATTCCTCAGCGGTTTACCCGACGCTTCATCCGAAACTGAGCCGCAGCGACTCCAATCCGAGGTTGGCACGCACCAGCTTGGCCCGGTGCGCGGTTCCCTCCGCGATTGCGTACCGCGGGATGCGGCGGTGCCATTCCTCCAGGACGATCCGCATTTCCAGGCGCGCCAGGTGCGTGCCCAGGCAGCGGTGCGCACCGAGACCGAAGCTCGTGTGCGGGTTCTCCTGACGGTGGAAGTCGATCTCGTAGGCGTGCGGCCAACAAGCTTCGTCCCGGTTCGCCGTATTCAAGTGGGCGTTGACCAGGGTGCCGGCGGGTACGGGGCAGCCGCCGATCTCCACGTCCTCGGTGGTGATCCGAGGCAGGAAGGGGGCTGGTGCGTCGAGCCGCAGCAGTTCCTCGACGGCGGCCGGAACGAGGGAGGGATCGTCCACCAGCTCCTGGGACCGCTCCGGGGAGGCGGCCAGCCGCTCCATACCGAGGCTCAGGGCGTCGGTGACGGTCTCCAAGCCGGCCAGCACGAGCATCAGGCACACACCCAGCGCTTCGTCGTCGGACAGCCGGTCGTCACCCTCGATGGCCAGGATCTCGCTGAGAATGTCATCGTCCGGGCTGCTGCGCCGGGTACGTATCAGCTCCGTCAAGTAGCCCCCCATGGCCATGGTCTGCTCCACCTTGGCGGCCCGTTCCTCCGTGGTGAGGGGCAGTTCACCGGCGGCGTCGGCGGTAAGTTCGAGTGCGGCGTCCTTCCAGCCGATGAACCGGTCCCGGTCATCGAGGGGCAGTCCCAGCAGTGTCAGCAGCGACTGTGCGGGGAACGGGCCGGCGATGTCGGCGACGAAGTCGCAGCTGCCGCGGCCCTTGACCGCCTCGATGAGGTCGATGGCCTGGGCGCGCAACGACTCCTCCAGCGGCCGGATCCGGCGCGGGCTGAAGAACGGCAGCAGAATCCGGCGGTAGTTGGTCTGCTCGGGTGGGTCGAAGGCCAACGGAATGAGGGGATACCCGGTCTCCACGGCATCGAACACCTTCTTGATGGAGAAGCGGTTCGGTTCCCTCAGCACCGCTTTGACTACGGCAAGGCTGGTCAGAGCGAGGCCGTCCGCCATCGGCACGACCTCCCCCTGGGCGCTCAGCCTCCGCCAGGCCTCGTCCCGCCGCTCGGCGACCGGGAGATCCGCGATCCTGCTCACGGTGCCGTGATCAACACTCGTCATTGCCCTGTCCGTTCTTCGTCACTCTCGCTGTCCGCACTTTCGCTGTTCGGGAGAGGAATCCGAGGGCTCCATGACGCCCCTTCGCACCCGTTCACCCGTGCTCCCGAGGCTCACACCTCGATCGGCAGCCGTGCCGCCCCCCGCAGGCTGAGCAGGCCGTTCCACTCGACGTCGCCGGCCAGCCGCAGTGCGGGGAAGCGCCGCACCAGCTCACCGATCGCCACTCTGCCTTCGATGCGGGCCAGCGCCGCGCCCAGGCACAGGTGCATGCCCCCGCCGAAGGACACATGGCGGCGTGCGTTCTCCCGGTCCAGCCGCAACTCCTCCGCGTCGGGACCGAAGAACGACTCGTCGCGGTTGGCGCCGGCCAGGTTGGCGAGGATGAACGAACCGGGCGGGATCTCGTAACCGCCGACCTTGTACGGTTCCAGAGTGACGCGCCTGCTGTTGTGCACGGGGGCGTCGTAGCGCAGCAGCTCCTCGACCGCGTTCTGCTCGAGTTCCGGTTTGGCTCGCAGCAGTTCCAGCTGTTCGGGGTTCCGCAGCAGCGCGAGGGCGCCGCCCGATATCAGGTTCACGGTCGTCTCGTGGCCGGCGACGTACAACATGGTGACCTGGGCCACCAGTTCGTCGTGGCTGAGTACGTCCCCGTTGTCCTCAGCCGTGATGAGCGCCGTGAGCAGGTCGTCGGCGAGGTTGTGCCGCTTCCAGGCGACCGCTTCGCCGACGATGTCGAACAGCTCGGCGTCTGCCGCCTCGACGGCCCTCATCACCTCGGGGTCGGTCGTCGGTTCCACCGAGCGCATCAGCGTATGAGTCAGCGTGCGCATCCGCACGGTGTCGGTCGGCGGCATCCCGAGCATCCGCGAGATCACGGTGAACGGCAGGGGGAAGGCGAGCGCCTCGACCAGGTCACCCCCTCCGTCGGCGGCGATGCCGTCGAGCGCCTCGTCGACGAGGGAACGTATCTCTCCTTCCATGGCGTTGACCGCGCGCCCGGTGAACGCCATGGTGACCAGTTTGCGCAGCCGCGTGTGGTCCGGCGCGTCCCGGTCCAGCAGGGCAAGTCCCTTCAGCCGCGGCTCGTCCGTGACGCCGGCCTGCGTGTACGCGTCACGGAACGGTCCGGGGGCGACGTGACGCTGCTCGACGGAGAGCTTGGAGCGCATCAGTGCGGCCACGTCCTCGTAGCGGGACAGCATCCAGAAACCACCCGGATGCTCGTGCACCGGGACGTGCCTGCGGAGTTCCGCGTAGTGCGGATACGGGTCGTCCATGAAATCCGGCGTGAACGGGTTGAAGATCAAGGGCTCGCTGGGCGTTTCGGTCGGCATGGTGAACTCCTGTCACAGAGCGTTTGCGTGTACGCGGCGGCTGCCGCGTACAAGTCATGGGTTGGTGGGCAGGGTTGGGAGGTGACGTCCGTGGGGCGGGCGCCACGACGAAAGCGTCGAACGGTGGGGCGCGACGACGGGGGACCCCGAATCCGGGGGCGGACTCGGCTTCGAGGCCCGCGGTCGGTGTTCGCGGTGCGCCCCCTGTGCCACGGTGCTACCGCCGAACAGCGGTGACGGGGCTCGATCGCCTCGCTCCAGGAGGTCACTTGTCCGATATCTCGTGCAGGCTCCTCAGCCGGTCGGCGATGTGGGCCGCCGCGCCTTCCATGATGGTGTCGGCGATGGCCTCGACCGTACGGGCCCGCCAGTCACGCAGCCCGGATGCGGCGACCTCCTGGTTGAACGCGCCCATCGACGGTCCGCAGTGCACGAGGTAGTCGACCCTGGACTGCCGGTCACCCGCCACCGCCAGGCGGAGGCCTCGCTCGAAGTACCGGTGGATCAGAGCCGCTAGCTGTGTCCGGGGAGCCGCATCCGATGCCTCGGGCAGGGACGCCTCGCCCCCCAGGTACCGGTCGAGCACCTGTGTCCTGGTGTCGTCGTCGAGTTGGCCGACGGAAGCGTGCTGACGCCACAGCTCGTAGAGCCTTGTCGCGCGGGCGGGGAAGAACAGTCCGCGCTTGAGATAGCGTGCCCGCGCCCCGAGCTCGAACATCTCGCCCCACGGTGCGGTGTCCACATCATACTCGCGGGCCTCTTGCAGGAGGTCCTTGACCGCGTCGCTGGTCGCGGCCTCCACCGAGCACTGGTTGACCGAGCCGGTCATGACGAAGTCGGCCCCGAGCAGGAACGCGGCGGCGGCCGCGGCGGGCGTTCCGATCCCGCCGGCGCATCCGATGTGGACCCGATGGCCGGGAAGGGCCGCCTCGTCCCGCAACCGGAGTACCGCCGGAAGAAGCGTCACCAGGTCGGCCGTGCTGCTCAGCCAGCCACCGTCCGCCTCGGCGCAGAGGTCATCGGCCATCGGCCGGCCTGCCGCGGCATGCGCCTCGGACTCGGTCACCGCCCCTGCCGCGAGCAGCCGCTCGACGAGGCCCTGCGGCGGCGGCGCGAGAAACTCTGCGGCGACGTCGGTCCTGGAGACCTTGGCCAGGATCTTGCCGCCCTTGAGCCGGAAGCGGACCAGTCCTTCGGTCACCATGGGGAAGCCGGAGGCCTCGATCAGATCGACACCGTGCCGCAGCAGCCGATCGACGGACGCCACCTCCTGTTCCGGTGCTCCGTGCCGATAGAGCAGATTGACTCCGAAGGCGCCGCCGAGGCCCAGATCATCGGTCAGGACGCGCAGTTGCCGCTCCGTCTCGTCCGGAGTCAGCCCTCCGATGCCCAGGAACCCGAGCATGCCCGCCTTGGCTGCCGACCTCAGCATCTCCGGCCCGGACACTCCGCCGTACATCGAACCCATCACATAGGCGCGACGCAGTCCGTATCGTTCGCGGAACGTACGGGCACCGAGCGACTCCGCGTCGATCGCGGAGACGAGGGGCCCCCTCGCGGCCTCTCCTGCCGGCGGAGCCGAGGCGGACAAGGCCGGTGGGGTCGGCTCGGCAGCTTCCCTGATGCGGGTGACCAGCTTGGTGAGAACCTTGCCGGGCCCGAGTTCGACGAACGTGAAGTCGCCCTGCCCCATCAGTCTGCGTACGGTCTCGGTCCAGCGGACCGGCGAGGCGATCTGCGCCGCCAGCCGCTCCTTCAGGGTGTCGGGCGTGTACGGCAGTGCGTCGACGTTGGCGAGCACCGGGATCACCGGCGAACGCAGGGTGAAGCCGTCGAGGAAGCGCGCGAACTCATCGGCCGCTCCACGCATGTACCGGGAGTGCAGCGGGGCGCTGACGCGCAGCCGGACCGTCCGCGCGCCGGCCGCCTCGAATGCGGTGCAGGCCGCGGCGAGTTGTTCGTCCGGTCCGGAGATGACGAACTGGTCCACGGCATTGTGGTTGGCCAGGTCCAGCCCCTGGAAGGTGGGGTCGGCGAGCATGCGGGTGACGGCGGCCTCATCGACCCCGACCACGGCGGCCATGGCACCACCGGACGCGGCGGCCATCAACTGGCCCCGCCGCTGCACCAGGCGCAGCCCGGCCTCGAAGTCGAAGACCTCGGCGGCGAAGAGCGCCACGTACTCGCCGAGGCTGTGCCCGACAAGAAAGTCGGGCGGCACCGGATCCTTCTCGACGCGGTCGAGATAGGAGAGCGCGCCCACCACGTAGAGAGCGGCCTGCGTGTACTCGGTCCTGCCGAGTCGGCGTCGAGAATCGGTGAGGCAGAGTTCCTCGATCGAGTAACCCAGCACGCGGTCGGCGATCGCGGTCTGTTCGGGGAACCGCTCGAACAGCCCCTCGCCCATCCTCCGCCGCTGTGCGCCTTGTCCTGGGAACCCATAGACCTTCATGCTCTGTGCCTTCCTCGATGGGGTCGCGGCGGCGCGGCTCCTGGCCCTGTCCAGAAGGTCGATGTCGCTGCCGAAGGGGCTGAGCAAGGGCATCGACTCGGCTCGTGCACCGGTCGGCAGGTTGCTGCGCACGAAGGCATGCAGGGTGCCGGAGGGGCCGAGGTCGAGATAGCGGAAGTCGCCCCGGTCCCGCATGCGTGTCATGGTGCGCTCGAACTCGATGGGCTCCCGGGCGACCCTCCAGAAGTGCTCGGCCGTCACCCTCTCCACCAGCTCGCCGTCCACGCAGGAGACCCACGGGATACGCGGGGGTGCGAGGGGCACCTCGGCGAAGGCTCCCTGGCTCCGGTCGATCACGCCGGCCATGAGGCGGGAGTGGAAGCCGTATTCGACCGGCACCCGCTGGTGCAGCACATCGGCGGCGCGCAACTCCGACTCGGCCCGTGCCAGGACGTCTTCCGCGCCCGCGACCACGAAATGGCCCGGGGCGTTGCGGGCGGCCACATCGCACTCGCGCAGTGCCGGCACCTGGTCCAGCACCTCGGGTCCGGCGAGAACGGCGAGCATGCCGCCGCGCGGGCATGCTCGCATGATGTCGGCCTGGCGTACCAGCAACCGCAGGCAGTCGAACTCGTCAAGGCTGCCCGCGACGACGGCGGCCGCGTACTCGCCCAAGCTGGAGCCGAGCAGGTAGTCGGGTTCCACACCCGCCTCGCGCAGCGTCCGAGCCAGCGCGAGTTCGAGCATGACGATTCCCGGGTGGGTGATGCGGGTGTCGATGAGCTGGTCGGCCTTGCTCTTCGCCGGGTCGTAGATCCGCGCGATCACCGACTCGCCCAGCTCCTCCGCGACCACGGCGTCGTAGCGTTGCAGCGTCGTGCGGAACACCTCGTTGTGGGCGAACAGTTCCTGGCCCATGTGGTAGTACTGCGAGCCCTGTCCGGAGAACATGAAGACGACAGGCAGGGCTTCGGCCCGGTCGGTGTCGTGACTCACCGTCGGGCTCACCGGAAGGTGTCCCAGAAAAGGCCGCCGGCACGTGCCGCGGACTCCGTGGGCGTTTCGGCTCCCCTGATGACGATCCTCCGGTTGAGTACGGGTTCCGGCAGTGGTTGCCTGGTGCCGTGCCGGCCCGCGGGCGAGGGGGCGAGCACCACGTGGGCGTTGGTGCCGCCGTCCGCGAAGCAGTTGATGGCAGCGAGCTCGGCGGACTGTGGCCACGGCCGCCGCGTCCCCCTGGGGAAGTACAGCGGCGAGGCGGTCAGGTCGAAGTGGTCCAACGGCTCCTGCCCGGAACCGAAAGGCACCTGCTCCCCGTGGTGGAGCATCAGGACGACCTTGATGAAGGCGGCCATGCCTTCCGCGGCCAGTGGGTGGCCGATGTTCGGCTTGACGGACCCGAGGGCGACCGGCCGGGTGGCTCCCGCTCCGTAGACCGCCTCGATCGCCTTGAGTTCCAGCAGATCGGTGACGGTCGTTCCGGAGCCGTTGACCTCGATCCAGCCGACGTCCTGCGGACCGTGACCGCTGCGAGCCAGCGCCTCGGCCATCACTTCTTTCTGCGCGTCCAGGTTCGGGGTGGCCGGACCCGCGGTTCGACCGTCGTTGTTGACGGCGATGCCGTTGAGGACCGCGAGCACCCGGTCCCCGTCGGCCTCCGCCTGGTCCAGCCGCTTGAGGATGACTGCGCCGACGCCCTCACCGAGGATCAGCCCGGCCGCCCTGCGATCGAACATGTGGAACTCGGCGCCCGCGTTGAGGAGGCGGCGCTGCCCGAACACCTGGTACGGCCGGTCGTCGGCGAGCAGACTCACCCCGGCGACCACGGCCGACTCGATGTCCGATGCGCTCAGGGCCCGCACGGCCGTGTCCATCGCCACCAAAGCGGACGAGCAGGCTGTGTCGACCACCACGCTGGGGCCACGGAAGTCGAAGAACTGCGAGATGTTGGCGGAGAGGTAGTTCTGCCCCGTGACCACCACCGGATTCTTCGCCCGACCCAGCCGCGCGCCATCCGGCATGTGAGCCGCCCGGCCACCGACGTACACGCCGATCCGGCGGCCCTTGAGCTCGGCGGGTTCGTATCCGGCGTGGTACACAGCGCTGTTCACCTCCTCCAGCAGCAGCAGCGCCTGCGGGTCCATGGCCGCGACGTCCTCCTCGGACAGCAGGAACGACTCGGGATCGAAGCGCAGTACGTGGTCCAACAGCCCTGCGTGGTACTCGACCGGCCGGCCGAAGCGCTGCTCGGGAACGGGCCGCAGCTCGGACCGGCCCTGCCGCAGCAGCTCCCAGTACTCGCTTGCGGACCCGGCGCCCGGGAATCTGCACGACAGACCGATCACCGCGATGTCGTCCCCGCCGCTCACCGGGCTGCCGGCGAGCGCCTCGGAACGGGGGGCCGCGCCGACGCCCGCCACCGCTGCCGCCGCGTGCGCGGGAACGGTGGATCCGGACCGGCCGAAGGCTGCGACGAGCGCATCGCCGTGCTCCTTGGCGAGGTACTCCGCGAACCCGTCGGCAGTCGGGTGCTCCAAGAACGCCGAGGGGTCGATGGAGACGTCGAGCCGCTTGCCGAGCTCCTGTACGAGTTGGGTGACGAGGATCGAATCGATGCCGTAGTCGTGCATCGGGACGTCACCGCTCAGCCGGTCGCGGTCGAAGCGCAGTTCGGCGGCGAACCGGTCGAGAAGCCACAAGGTCACCGCGTCGACCGCCCCGTGATCCGCGGCGGTGGACACCGGGTGTGCGGCCGGCGCCGGGGACTCGGCCGATGCCGCGATGGCCGCCGCGGCCGATGTGGACGGTTCCGCGGGTCCTGCCGGAGGCTGCGGCCGCGTGGGCGGCTCGTCCAGGCGGCGGTTCGTCAGCCGGTCGGGGCGCCAGTCGGCGTCCGGCCTCACCACCGCGGGCAGGACCACACGGGCGCCGCTCGTGATCGCTCGGTCCAGCAGGGCCAGTCCCTGCCGGTCCGAGAGGGAGGCCAGCCCCGACGCCTGGTAGGCGGCGCTGCGTGCCTCCCCCATGCCGGTGTCCTTCCAGCTCGGCCACTCCACGCTGACCAGGGGAAGGCCGTACGGGCGGGCCTCGGCGACCGCGTCCAGGTATCCGTTGGCCATGGCGTAGTCACTCTGCCCGACGGCCAGCGCCGGAACGGCGGCGGCGACCGAGGAGTACAGCACGAACAGGCTCAGCGGCTCGTCACGGAAGCACTCGACGAGCGTGTCGAGCCCGAAGATCTTTGGACTGATCACCCTCTCGACGGCGCTCTGCGGCTTCCGTACGAACGCGGGGTTCTCGGCGTCGGTGAACCCGGCGCTGTGCACGACTCCGCCGATGGGCCCGAGCTTGAGCCTCACGTCCGCGAGCGCCTTGGCGGTCGGCTCGTATGCGTCGAGCGGTACGGCGAGCACTTCCAGCTCCACTCCCTGGTCCGCCAGTTCCGCGAGCGGGCGCAGCTTGCGCGCCAGGGCGCTGTCGGTGCTGATGTGCGCAGCCCACTCGGCCCTGGGCGGCAGCTCTTCCCGCCCGGTGAGGACGAGCTTGCGGACGCCGTGCCGGGCGACGAAGTGCTGCGCTGTCAGCAGTCCGATGCCGCGCGTACCACCGGTCACCCACAACACATGCCCTTCGGGGAACCTGAGCTCCTGCCCGTCTTCCGCGGGCAGCTCGCGCAGTTGTGCCCGGTGCCGGACGCCGTCGCGATAGGCGATGTCGGCGGGTGAGTCGGCGATGCGGAGTTCATCGGCCACCCACTGGCACAGCTGCTCCTCCATCGTCTGGCCCATGTGCACATGGCGGGAGCGCAGATGGCGGTACTCGCTCTGGAGCATCCGGTAGAGCCCTGCCCGTGCCGCACCGCCAGTCGCGTCCGGCGTGCCCCTGGAGACCAGCAGGACGGTCAGCTCGCGTTTTCCCTCGTCGACCAGGCGTTGCAGCCAGCTCATCCAGGGGGACAGCGACGCATGGTCGGTGGGCCGGCCCGGCTCGGCGCAGCCTGCGAGGTCGACCACCGCGTCGAAGCGGTCCCATCGGGCGCCGGTGACGAGGTCGGTGGTGAGCTGTTCGGTGGTGAGCACCTCGGCGGCCGGTAGTGCGGCGGCGAGCCGGTCGGCCAGCTGACCGGCACCCGGTGCGGTCAGGATCGCGGTCCGGCCGGGCAGGGAGGTACGGGCCGTGGGCTCGGCGGGCACCCAGTGACGGGTCAGCAGAACTCCCCCGTCTGCGGGGCCGGCGGCATCGAGCGCCGCCAGTTCGGCGTCCGCCGCCGCCAGCCACACGCGTCCGCCGCCGAAGGGATATCCGGGAAGCGCCACCCGGGCAGGTCGTGCTCCGTGGTGCAGAGCTGCCCAGTCGACCTGCCGCCCGGCGGTCCAGGCCACGGCGTACCGCGCGGGATCGGCGGCAAGCAGCTCGCTCTCCTCGCTTCGGCGCGGGTCCACCACCCCGGTCCAGCTGTCGACGGGTTGGCCCCCGGCGACGAACTCGTCCAGGCTCGCGGCCAGCTGGGACAGGTCGTCGAACCTCACCGCCAGCCGGTGCGCCATGGCCTCGCGCCCTGTCTGGAGGGTCCAGGCCACCTCGCGCGGCGCCAGCTCCGCGCCCTCGGCGCGCAGATGCGCCGCGAGGCGGCGCGCCTGCTCGACCAAGCGGTCGGCCTCGCGTGCGGAGAGCACGGCCAGCTGCGGCCCGGCCGGGCCGGCCGGCTGCCCGGGTCGGCCGACGAACTCCTGGATGATCACGTGGGCGTTGGTGCCGCCCGCGCCGAAGGAGCTCACTCCTGCGGTTCTGGGTCGCTCCGTGCCGTCGGCGAGGACTCGGCGCGGCCACGGGGCCAGTTCGCGCTGGACCCGGAACGGGGTCTCCGCGAAATCGATGTGGGGGTTGAGCTGGTCGGAGTGGAGCGAGGGGACCAGTTCACCGTGGCGCATCTGAAGCAGTACCTTCGTCACCGCCGCGACGCCGGCGGCCGACTCGGCGTGACCGATGTTGGACTTGACCGAGCCGATCGGAAGCCGCTCCGGCGCATCGCCCTGGAAGGCCCGCGTCAGACCGGTGATCTCCACCGGATCTCCGAGCGCGGTGCCGGTGCCGTGTGCCTCGACGTAGTCCAGGTCCGACGGACGCAGTTCGGCGCGGTCGAGCGCGGTCCTGATGAGTTCGCCCTGCACCTTGGGGTTGGGCACGTTGAATCCCCGCCCCGTACCACCATGGTTCACCGAGGAGGACTTGACGATGCCCAGGATCCGGTCACCGTCGGTGAGCGCCGCGTCGAGGCGCTTGAGCAGGACCGCGCCGGACCCCTCGGCCGGGACGTATCCCGTGCCGTCGGCGCCGAAGCTGCGGCAGCGGCCGTCCTCGGCGAGGAATCCACGCCACGCCAGTTGCAGGTACTTCGCCGGATGGCTGGTGATGTTGACACCACCGGCGACTGCGACGTCGCAGTCGCCGCCGCGGATGGCCTGGCATGCCTGGTGGATGGTGACGAGCGCGGAGGAGCACATCGTGTCCAGGGCGACGCTGGGGCCGGTGAAGTCGAAGAAGTACGACACCCGGTTGGCGACCGAGGCGAAGGACGAGTGGGGCGGGAGGCCTTCGCCCCGCAGGGCGTCCTGGACACCGTAGAGCTGGTACTGGCCGTACATCATGCCCACGAACACACCGGTGCGGGAGCCACGCAGCTGCTCGCGGGTGTATCCGGCATCCTCCAGCAGGTGCCAGACGGACTCCAGGAACACCCGTTCCTGGGGATCGGTGAGTTCGGCCTCGATCTGTGACATGCGGAAGAACAGCGGGTCGAATCTGTCGGCGTCGCGGATGAAGCCGCCCCATTTGCCGTACGTCTTTCCGGGCACCGACTTGTCCGTGGTGTAGAACCGGTCGTGGTT
The DNA here is from genome assembly GCF_003501885.1 of Streptomyces globisporus. Lineage (GTDB taxonomy): Bacteria > Actinomycetota > Actinomycetes > Streptomycetales > Streptomycetaceae > Streptomyces > Streptomyces globisporus_D. The sequence continues at coordinate 28,075 of NZ_QWFA01000015.1, read as the reverse complement.
CCACCGGTCGGCCGGAATCTCCTCGATGGAGTCCCGGCCTGCGCGCAGATTGCGCCAGAACTCGTCCACGTCGTCGGCTTCCGGATAGCGGCCCGCCACACCGATGATCGCGATGTCGTCGGAGCGGCCCCGGGGCCGGCTGGAACCGGTGTCCGCCCGTACGTGGCCGGCCTCCGTGGCGGCGGGCGTGGTCTGTTCGGGCCCGGCCGGAGCCGGGGCGGGCTCGGTGAACGCTTCGGGGTGCGCGGTGGCCAGGTGGCCGGCCAGCTCTCGGACCGTCACGTACTCGAAGAGGAGGGTCTTCGACAGCGGGCCGAAGCGATCCTCGAGCCGGCGGGTCAGGCTCAGCGTGATCAGCGAGTCGACACCGTAGTGGTCGAAGGGCTCCGTGGCGGCTATCTCCTCCGCGGGGAGTTTCAGTTCCTCCGCCATGAGCCGGAGTACGAACCGCTCCGCCTGGGCCCAGACGTCGGCCCGGGCGGGCCCGTCGGCCTGGTTCCGTGGTGCGGCGGAGGCCGTCCGCGGGCGAGGCGCCGTCGCGTTGAGGGCCGCGAGGATCTTCGCCTCGTCGCCCGCGGCGAGCAGTAGTCGCGGGGCGGTGGCGGCCAGGGCACGGTCCAGCGCGGCCAGTGCCGGTCCGGTGCGCAAGGGGCGCAGACCGGTCTCCCGTGTCATGTACTCCTCGCCGGCGGCATCGATCCGCATTCCACCGTCGGCCCAGACCGGCCAGGCCGCGGCCAGGGTGCGGCCCCGCCGTACTCCCCGGCGGCGGCGTCGCTCCCGCTCCTCGGCGAAGTGGTCGAGGAAACCGTTGGCGTACGCGTAGTCGGTCTGGCCGACGTTCCCGAACACCGCCGCCGCCGAGGAGAAGGCGACGAAGTAGTCGAGCGGTTCGTCCCGCGTCGCCTCGTCGAGGAGTACCGTCCCGTGCACCTTGGCGGCCAGAACCGCGTCCGCGTCGGTCCGCTCCTTGTGCTCCAGCAGACCGTCCCTGAGCACTCCGGCGGCGTGCAGAACGCCGCTCACCGATCCGTGGAGACGGCGGGCCTCGTCGACCAGGGCACGCACCGCTGCTTCGTCGGCGACATCAGCCAGTACCACGCGCGCCCCGATGGCCTCGATCCGGGCCCTGGCCGCAGCACCGGGCGCCGTGCGCGCCACGAGCACGATCCCGCCGCCCGGAGTTCCGGCGGCGCGCCGCTCGGCAGCGACATGCTCGGCGAGCAGCAGCCCCAGCGCACCGGTTCCACCGGTGATCAGATGGGCTCCGGAACCGGTGAAGGCCGATGCGGTGGCGGCGGGCAGGCTCACCCGGCGCCAGCCGCGGCGGGCCCGGGACCCTGCCTCGACGCGTACCTCAGGCTCGCCTTCGACGGCGAGTTCGGCGACCACCGCGTCGGCCGGCGAGTCGTCCGCGACAGCCAGCAGGCCGAAGTCGACCGCGGGGTGTTCCCGGCGAACGGATCGGGCGAACGCGGCCATCGCCGGATGGGCGGGCGAGGCTGCCGGTTCACGGTAGGCGTAGAGGTAGCGCAGCGCACCTCGCCGCTCCCGCTGCCACGCCTGGAGGAACTTCATGGCCGTGTGGAAACCGTGCTCCACCGCATCGCCGGGGCCGGGGAGTTCGCCGGCCAGATGCACGATGGCAACGGGCCCGGGCAGTGCCGCGCGGACGGCCGCGTCGGCGTCGAATCCGGCGCCCAGCGAGATCAGCCGGGCGTCCGCGCCCGCCGCCGTCAGGGCCGCGCTCACGGAGCGCCCGTGCGAACCGGCGTCCAGCACCAGCACCGTCCCGCTCGGCTCCGGTGAAGTGCGCGGAGCGGGTTCCCACACCGGCTCGAACGCGGTCAGCGCATCCCGCGCGGGCACCGCGCGGAGGGTGAACGTGTCGATCACGACGACCGCGTCGCCGTTCCGGTCGAGCAGCGCGACGTCGAAGGCGAGCGATCCGGCCGGGGCCGGGCGCCTCGCCGGGGTGGCGTGGGCATACAGCTCGTCGGGAAGTTCGGCGTAGCGGCGGACCGAGCCCAGGGAGAAGGGCAGGTACGGCAACGGGGTCACCCCGTCGTCGGCGCCGGGCGCGAGCCTGCTCGCCGTCTGCAAGGCAGCGTCGAGCAGCGAGGGGTGGAAGACGTACGCGTCCGCGTCGGCGGTGCGCCCCGCGGGCAGCCGCAGGGTCGCCAGCACTTCGTCCTCGCCCACGGCGAGTTCCTCGATCACCTGGAAGCTCGGGCCGTAGTCGAAGCCGAAGCGGGAGAACGTGTCGTAGCAGCTGGTGCCTGTGTGGACGCGCCGACAGCGCGAGCGCACGTCGGTGAGATCGGTGCGGGCCGGGCGGGTTTCCGCCTCGCCGAAGCGCAGCCTGCCGTGCGCGTGCACCGGGGATCCGTCCTCAGCGGTCCGCACCTCGAAGGACGCGCCGGTGCTGTCGCCGGTGACACGTACCGCGATCCGGTGCCCGCCGGCTCCGGGGGCGAGCCGGACCGGAGCGGCCCACACCAGCTCGTCCACGCCGCACACCCGGCTGTCGGTGGCGAGTTCACCGGCCAGCCTGCCCATCTCCAGGTAGGCCACGCCGGGGAGCATCGGCTCGCCACCGACGATGTGGTCCCGCAGAAAGAACTCCTCGCCGGTGAGCGTCTTGGCGAAAGCCCGGCCCCCGGGGGCGGACGCGTCGATGTCCAGCAGGGTCGGGTGCAGCCGCGCCGTGGACGGCTCGGGTGCCGCGGTCGGTGCCGTGCCGGAGGCGAACCAGTGCCGATTTCCGGCGAACGGGTAGGCGGGCAGATGGACCCGGCGCCGGTCCTCCCCGTGGTGCAGGTCCGCCCAGTCGATGTCGGCGCCCGCCAGCCAGTCGCGGGCGATGGCGTCCAGGTCCCGGCCGGCGGTGGTCCCCTGCGCAGCCCGGCCTCGCTCGGCCTGCCCGGTACGCACCGCCGACGCACGGCCGGCGAGGTGCTCGGCCAGTGCGGCCCGCAGCCCTGCGCTGTCGTCGGCGACCACGGCCAGCCGGTGGGTCATCGGCTCGCGCCCCAGCTGCAGGGTGTAGGCGAGATCTCCGGACGGCACCTCGTGATCCGTCAGGTGGTCGGTCAGCCTCCGGGCGGATCGGTCCAGCGCTTCGGCGGTACGGGCGGAGAGCACGAACAACTGCTGCGTCGTCCGTTCTTCGCGAGTGTCCGGCATGGGTGATTCCTCCAGCACGATGTGCGCGTTCGCTCCGCCGAAGCCGAAGGAGCTGACGCCGGCGCGGCGCGGCAGTTCGCGTCCGGCGGCATCGCGTCGGTGTGGCCAGGGCCGGGCGGTGGCGGCTACCTCGAACGGTCCGCCGTCGAGCTCCAGATAGGGGTTCGCTTCCTTGAAGTGCAGAGAGGCCGGAATGGTGCCGTGCCGCAGCGCGAGCACGGTCTTGAACACCCCGGCGATACCGGCGGCGGCTTCCAGGTGGCCGATGTTGGTCTTCACCGACCCGATGGCACAACCCGGCATCGCGGTCGTCCCGCGCTCGGCACGCAGCCGTCGGAAGGCGATGCTGAGCCCGGCCGTCTCGATGGGGTCGCCGAGCGCCGTGCCCGTGCCGTGCGCCTCGATGTAGCCGATGGTCTCCACGGGTACGTCCGCAGCACGGTACGCCTCGGCCAGCACATCTGCCTGGGCCTCCGGGTTGGGGGCGGTGAGCGACGTCGAGCGACCGCCGTGGTTGGCGGCGACCGCCTTGACCACCGCGTGTACGGCGTCACCGTCACGCCGGGCCAGGTCGCCCGGCTTGAGCAGCACCGCGCCGACGCCCTCGCCGCGCACGTAACCGTCGGCGCGGCTGTCGAAGGCCTTGCAGCGGCCGTCGGGGCTGAGCATCTCGCCCTGGCTCAGGACCTCGTACACGCTCGGCGTGAGAATGAGGTTGACCCCGCCCGCGATGGCCAGATCGCAGGTTCCGTCGCGGAGCGCGGCGCACGCCTGGTGGACGGCTGTGAGCGACCCGGAGCAGGCGGTGTCGACGGCGATGCTGGGTCCACGCAGATCCAGCAGATAGGAGACCCGGTTGGGGATGACCGAGAGCGCCGCACCGGTGGCCGTGTGGCCCCGGGGCTCCATGCCCGCCGCCCGCTGGGCCTCCAGGTAGTCGGCGTTGGCCACGCCGATGAACACCCCGACGCGCCGTCCGGCGAGATCGGAAGGCCGGTAGCCGGCGTCCTCGATGGCCTCCCAAGCCACCTCCAGCATCAGCCGCTGCTGTGGGTCCATCAGTTCCGCTTCACGTGGGGAGATGCCGAAGAAGGCCGCATCGAAGCGCCCCACATCGGGGAGGAATCCGCCCCGATGGGCATGCGGGCGCGGGCGGTCGTCCCGGTCCCAGCGGTCCGGTGGCACCTCCCCCACCAGATCGTGCCCCGCTGCGAGGTGGTCCCAGAACTCCTCGAGGTTGTTCGAGCCGGGCAGCCGGCCGGCCATGCCGATGATCGCGACGTCGTCACCGCGACCGCGCTCCCCCGCGGCCTCGGCGGGGTGTGCCGCGGTGGAAGCCGCGACGGCGGGCGCCGGGACGGTGGTCACGAAGCGTGCGGACAGCTCGGCGGGGTGCTCCTCCCACAGGTACCGCGCCAACGCGGAGAGCGTGCCCCGGCGGTAGAACACGGTCGGGTAGACCTCGATGCCGTAGGCCCTGCGCAGTTCGGTGCTGAGGGCGGTGAAGCGGACCGAGTTCATGCCCGCCTCTCCGAGCGGGGTGTGCGCACCGATGTCCTGGGGAGGAAGCCCTGTCAGGCGGCCGACCATCTGGGCCAGCTCCGTCACCAGCGCCTCCGGACGGCTTCCCGGCTCCGCGGGAGCCGGCGGGTGCTCGCTTCCGGCGGCACCGAAGCGGGCCCGCAGTTCGGCCAGCGGCAGTGTGGCCAGTGTGGCCCGGTCGACCTTCTCGTTGAGGGTGTACGGGAAGCCGTTCACGCGGACCAGCGCGTCCGGGATCATATGGGCCGGCAGCCAGGCCGCCAGCTGCTCCCGCGACGGCTCGGCGGCCCCGTCGTCGAGCACGTAACAGGCCAGCAGCAGGCGGTCGCCGTCCTGCTCGCCCCGGGCCACCACCACCGCGTCGCGGACACCGGCCAGCCGCCGCAGCGTCGACTCGATCTCCTCCAGTTCGATCCGGAACCCGCGCACCTTCACCTGGGAGTCGATGCGGCCCAGGTAGGCGATCCGCCCGTCGGCCAGTTCGCGGACGAGGTCGCCGGTACGGTACATCCGCGCTTCGGGGGCGGCGGCGAACGGGTCGGGGAGGAAGCGCTCGGCGGTGAGTTCGGGGCGGCCCAGGTACCCGTCGGCGACGCCGTGACCACCGATGTACAGCTCACCGGCCACACCGGTCGGGACGGGCCTGCTCGCCTTGTCGAGAACGTACAGCGAGGTGTTGGCGATCGGGGTGCCGATGGTGACGCGGTCGCCACGCTCCAGGCGGCTCGCCGCGGACCAGATGGTCGTCTCGGTGGGGCCGTAGAGGTTCCACACCTCACGGTTGGCCGCGAGCAGCGCCTGCGCCGTGGCGGCCGGCAGCGCCTCCCCGCCGCAGACCACGGTGAGCTCGGGGTTCCCCTGCCAGCCCGCTGCGAGCAGCATGTTCCAGGTCGCCGGGGTCGCTTGGATGACGGTGGCCGGGCTGCGCTCGATCGCCTCGCGCAGCCGCAGTCCGTCCTGGGCGACCTCGGTCGGCACGATCTCCACGGTGCCACCGCTGATCAGCGGCAGGTAGAGCTCCAGACCGGAGATGTCGAAACAGACCGTGGTCAGGGCGAGCAGCGTGTCCCGAGGCCCGAATCCGGGCTCCCGCGCCATCGACCAGCAGAAGTTGGTCAGCGCGCGGTGCGGGACGCGGACACCCTTGGGCCGGCCGGTGGAGCCGGAGGTGTAGATGATGTACGCGGTGTCCAGCGGTCCGGCGGCTCCGGGCGAGGGGGCCGCGGGCGGCTGCCGGTCCTCGTCGATGAGCAGCCGGGGCACAGCGCTTCCGCTCGCGGACTCGACGGTGGAGTGTGTGAGCAGCACGTGCAGTCCGGCGTCCTCGGCCATGTAGGCGAGCCGCTGTTGCGGGTAGGCCGGGTCGAGAGGGACGTACGTGCCGCCGGCGGCCTGCACGGCGAGCAGGGCTACCGGCAGGTCGGCGTCGCGCGGCAGCAGAACGCCCACGGTACGGCCACGGCCGACGCCGGCGGAGGTGAGACGGGCCGCGAGGGCTCGCACCCGCTCGGTGAGCCGGCGGTAGCTCAGTACGGTGTCCTCGTAGCGGACCGCCACTGCCTCAGGGCGTGCCTCGGCCTGGCGCAGCACCAGGTCCCATACGAGGCTGTCGGCCGGATAGTCGGCGTCCATGGGCTGAGTGAGCCGCGCGCGCTCGCCGCCCGTCAGCAGGTCCAGCTCCCCGACCAAAGTGGCGGGTGCGCCGACCGCGGATGCCAGCAAGGTGACGAAATGGTCCCCGAGGCGTTCCACCGTGACGGCGTCGAACAGGTCGGGGTTGTACTTGAGCGTGTACCGGCAGCCTTCGGCCTCCTCGACCAGATCGAGGGTCAGGTCGAACTCGCCCTCCTGGTGGACTCCTTCGACCTGGCCTCGGATGACACCGTCGTGGGAGAGGTCGCGTGCCCAGTTGTGGAAGTAGTAGGCGACGTTGAACAGCGGGCCCGAAGTGCCGGGTCCCTCCTTCTTCAGTTCCTCGGCAAGGGTGATCAGCGGGTAGTCGCTGTGCTCCAGCGCGCCCAGCACCATCCGGTGGACACGACGGGTCAGGGCGCGGAAGGGTTCGTCGTCGTCCACCGTTTCCGCCAGTACGACCATGTTCATGAAGTAGCCGAGCACGTCGTCGTAGCCCTCGGCCGGGCGGCCCGCCGTCGGTGTGCCGACCGCGATGTCGGTCTGGCCGCTGTAGCGGGCGAGCAGGGAGAAGAACGCCGCCAGCATGACGCTGGACAGCGAGGTGCGCTCCGCCGCGGCCAGGGCACGTGCCCGGTCCGCCACGGCCGACGGTACGCGCCCCTCCAGGCTCGCGCCCCGGAAGCTGGGCACGGACGGGCGTGGCCTGTCGAACGTCAGCGGCGTGCTGGTCTGCCTGCCGCGCAGTCGCTCGACCCAGTAGGCGCGCAGTCTCTCCGCATCGGGTCCGGCGAGCAGGTCGCGCTGCCAGGCCACGTAGTCGGCGAAGGTGCGGGCAGGCCGCCCGGTGGGGAGGGGCCGCCCTTCCTGGAGCGCACGGTAGCCGCGTTCCACCTCGGCCACCAGCAACGGGATGGACACCCCGTCGATCACCAGGTGGTGCACGCTCAGTACCAGTGCCTGTCGGCCATCGCCGAGGGTGTACAGCGTCGCCCGCGCCAGCGGACCGCCGGCCAGGTCGAACGGGCGCCGCGCGTCGGTCCGTATCCGGTCACGAAGGTCGCTGTCCGTGGCGGAGTTGAGGAACACCTGTTGGAAGGCCAGTTCCGGTTCGGCGGCGATCCGGATGAACGGCCCGTCCTCACCGGTCCGGACGGTGGCACGCAGCTCCTCGTGCCGGTCCAGCACATCCTGGAGAACCACACGCAGGGCGAGCATGTCGGTGTCACGGTCGAGCCAGAAGGCGAGCGGGAGGTTGTAGGCGTGGTTGCCGGGGGCAATCTGTTCGATCACCCACAGTGCTCGCTGGCCCTCCGACAGCCGATGGGTGCTCAGCTCTGCGTCACGGCGGGGCCGCAGGACCCCTTGCGCTGCCGACAGAACGCCCGGCGGGGCGGACGCGACGAGGGCGGACCCGTCCTTGGCGGGTGCCGCGACGGTGGCCCGGTCGGGCTCCTCCGCAGGGGGTGCGGTGGAGCTGACCGTGGTCGGCTCCGTGGTTCCGGCCACGGCCTCTGCCAGCCAGCCGGAGGCCAGATGAGCGGCGAGTTCCCGCAGCGTCGCGCTCTCGAAGAACTCTTCCAGAGGGATGCTGACACCGAAGGAGTCGTCCACAGCCGCCACGATCTTCATCCCGCTGAGCGAGTCGAAGCCGTAGTCGGCCAGCGCCCGGTCGGGGTCGATCCGCACGTCGAGCTTCAGCACCCGCTCGAGCAGTTCCCGCAGGCGGTCGCCCAGCCCGTCGGCCACAGCCGGCTGTGCCTCGGTCGTCGCTGTCCCGGGTGCGGCCGGTACCCCGGGCTTCGCGTCTCGCTCCGCGCCGAGGCTCTCCGCGATCAGCACGTGCTGGCCCAGATCGGTGCCGTCGGCACTGATGGCCCGCGCCTGCGCGTACCCCTCCTCGGCCAGTAGCCGCAGCCAGCTGTCCGGCGAGGCCAACGGTGAGTCGGGGATGCGCGTCTCTTCGTCCTGGAAGGCCCACCACCCCTCCATCACGCCGCCGCCGACCGTGAGGTACGGGCGGATGGCGGTCAGCTCGTTGAGCACCAGCAGGCCGCCGGGCTTGAGCAGCGCCTTGGCCTTGCGCAGCGTGGCTCGCAGATTCCGGGTCGCGTGCACCACGTTGGTGGCCAGAACCACGTCGACCGAGCCCGGAGCGAAATTCTGCTCGGACAGTCCGCGCTCCAGGTTGAGCAGCTGGAACCGCATGAACGGGTGGTGCGCGGCGAAACGCTCACGGCCGTGTTCCAGGAACCGGGGCGAGATGTCGGTGAAGGTGTAGTTGACGCGGCCCGGATGGCCGGCCAGCACAGGCAGTACCCGCTCGCTGGTGGCGCCGGTACCCGCGCCCAGCTCCAGCACCTCGACCGTCTCATGGTCCGCGAGCCTCGGCAGCCGGGTGGCGAGGTACTGGCGGACGGCCTCCGCGAGCAGGCCGTTGAAGAAGTCGGTGAGCGGATTGCCCTTGTAGAGGTTCTCCACCAACTGCATCGAGGTGCCGGGGAACATGACCTCGGTACCCACCAGCTCCCCGCGCAGCAGTGGCGGATAGACCCGCAGGAATTCGCGATTGAGGGTCACTGTGGGCTCGATGTCCGGGTACTGGGCGGACACCCGGTCGAGTTCGGCCTCCCATCGGTCCGCGGCTGCGGTGCCGTCCGCGTCCCCGACCGCGGCGGTGGTGATGACATGGTCGCCCTCGCGGGTCAGGTAGCCGGCCGTGACGAGGAGGCCCAGCAGGGCTTCGTGGAGCCGCTGGAACTTGTTCCGGATGCGCAGGGCACTGCGCAGTTCACCACTGTGGTACCTCTCGCCCGACCGCTGGAAGACCCCCATGCGCTGGTAGACGGTGAACACTCCGTGCACCGATGCCTCGTCCAGCCGAGCGAACCCCGCGAGCACCTGGGTGACGGCCTGGCTGACCTCCGTACCGGCGCCGGTAGCCGCGGCGGGGTCCTCGGGCCGAGACATCCGGCCGTCGACCACCGGGGCGTCGGCTTCGGACGCACGTCCTGTTCCGGGCGCATGTCCTACGGCGGCCGGCCGGCCGATCCACAGGCGCTTGCGTGCGAACGGATAGCCGGGCAGTTCAACCCTGCGGGCGGCCGGAGAGGTGATCCGGGACCAGTCGATCCCGGCCCCCGACACCCAGCGTTCACCGACGGCCGCGAGGTCACGCCGGGAGAGGGCCTGCTCCAGGGCGACGGCCTCCTCGGCGGAGAGCGCCACGGGGTTGCGGTCGACGACACCGGTGCTGATCCGGTCGTCGGTCTCGCCCTCCGCGTAGCTCTGCAGCAGGCGGGCCGCCTCGGCAACCGTGAGGGCGGGCAGGGCCAGGCGGAACTCATGAGCGGTACGGCCCGCTTGCAGCGTGTGGGCGACGTCGGGGAGCCTCAGCGGGGTCTGCTCGGCGTCCCGGACGCTCTCGCTGCCCTGCGGGCTCTCACCGCCCCGCGTGCCGGTACCGATGCCGGCGACCGCCCGGGCCACGTCGCCGAGGGTCTCGGCCATGGTGGCGGCCGGAGGCAGTGCCGTGCCCAGCTCCGAGGCCAGCAGCGAGTAGTAGTGGGCGCGTTCGGCCACACCGAAGCCCAGGTCGACCAGGTCGGTGGCGAGATCGACGGACTCGGGCTCCACTCCGGCCAGCTCGGCGGCCAGCCGCAGGCAGCGGCGCCGTGCGTCCGTCAGTGGGTCCTCGGTCGCTGCCCGCCCTGACGTGCCCCGGCGCAGAAACGCCGCCAGGTCCCCTGCCGAGGCCCGCAGCCGGTCTTCGCTCTTGGCGGAGAGCACCAGCAGCTGGTCCGTTCCGTCGTCGACCGGCTGCGGCGAATCGGCGGGCAGGTACTCCTCCATGACCACGCAGGCGTTGGCGCCGCCCGCGCCGAAAGAGCTGACGACGGCACGCAGCGGCAGCACGCCGGATGCGCGCTCCGGATCGGAGTCGGACTGTTCGAGCCTCTGCCAGGGACGCAAGGTCTGCTGCACCTCGAAGGGCGTGGTGGTGAAGTCGATTTCCGGGTTGAGGCGCACCGAGTTCAGCGACGGTGCCAGCATCCGGTGCCGGAACTGCAGCAGCACCTTGGTCAGGCCCGCGATGCCTGCTGCCGACTCGAGGTGGCCGATGTTCGTCTTGACCGAGCCGATCGCGACGGTCGGCCGCTGCGCACGACGGGCCGGATCGATCCTTCCTCCGAAGGCGTCGACCAGCCCGACGATCTCGATCGGGTCGCCGAGCAAGGTGCCGGTGCCATGCGCCTCCACATAGCCGATGCTGTCCGCACCCACTCGGGCGCGGTCCAGCGCCGTGCGCATGACCCCGCTCTGGGCGACAGGGTTCGGCACTGTGTAACCTCCGGCGTTCCCACCGGAGTTGATGGCCGAACCGCGGATCACGCCCAGGACACGGTCGCCGTCCACGAGTGCGGCCGAGAGCGGCTTGAGCAGGACGGCGCCCACACCCTCGCCATCGACGAAACCGTCCGCGTCCGCGCCGAAGGCCTTGAGCCGGTCATCGTGCGAGAGCATCCCCGCCTGCGCCAGACCGCGCAGGTGCTTCGGGTGGAGGATCAGGTTGACTCCGCCGGCGATGGCGGCGGTGCACTCACCGGACCTGATGCTCTGGCAGGCCAGGTGGATGGCGGTCAGCGAAGCGGAGCACGCGGTGTCCACCGCCAGACTCGGCCCGGCGAAATCAAAGGCATGCGACACCCGGTTGGCCACCGACCAGTGACGTGAATGGGCTTCGGTAGGCACGCCCAGGGCGTTCGCCTCACCGGCCATCCATTCGTAGTCGCTGTTCATCACACCGACGAACACGCCGACCGGCCCTTGGGCCGCGAGCGTGGCCGCCGGATAGCCGGCGTCGTCCAGGGTGGCGGCGGCTGTTTCGAGGAACAGCCGTTCCTGCGGGTCCATGGCCTCCGCGTCGGCGGGGGAGATGTGGAAGAACAACGGGTCGAACATGTCGACCCCGTCGATGAATCCGGCCCATCTGCTGTAGGAGCCGCGAGCGCCTGTCCGGTCATGGTGCGCCTCGGCGTCCCAGCGATCGGCAGGCACCTCACTGATGCAGTGCCGGCCCTCGGCCAGGTTGTCCCACAGCTCGGAGACCGTCCCGGCCAGCGGATAACGTCCGGCAACGCCGATGACGGCGATGCGATCGTCACCGCGCTCCTCGGCCCCGGTCCCCCCAGGAGCGGCAACGCGTGCCTTCTCCTCCCCGCCCGACAGCTTCCCGGCCAGGAACCCGGCCAGCGCGCGCGGCGTGCGGTACTCGAAGACCATGGTCGCGGGCAGCCGCAGCCCGGTGCGCACGCTGAGCTTGTTCCGCAGCTCCAGGGCCGCCAGCGAAGTGAACCCCAGGCGCTGGAACTCGGCGTCGGGAGCGATGTCGGCGGCCGAGTCGTACGTGAGCACCGCGGCGACCTCTCGCCGGACGAGCTCGCCGACCAGGCGCTCACGATCGGCCTCGGGCATACCCCGGAAGTCGGGGCCGTCGCTGTCGGCGGCGGGATCGCCGGAGGAGGCGACGGGCGGACTCGCGAGGACGGCGCGCCGTCGCGGCGGGGGCGACGGAGCCAGGGCACGCAGCAGCGGCGGCAGCGTGCCCGCCGTGGAGTCGAGCGCCGTGAGGTCCAGCCGGACCGGCAGCAGGTGCGCCCTGTCCGCGCCCAGCGCCGCGTCGAGGAGCCCCAGCCCCTCCTCGGTACCCAACGGGCGTACCCCGGCCCCGGACAAACGGGCCAGGTCGGCATCGTCCAGTTGACCGGTCAGGCCGCTGCGCTCCGCCCACAGGCCCCAGCCGAGCGAGTGAGCCGGGAGACCGCTGCCACGCCGGTGGTGCGCGAGTGCGTCGAGGAAGGCGTTGGCCGCGGCGTAGTTGCCCTGGCCCGCGGTGCCCAGCGTGGCGGCTATCGAGGAGAACATCACGAAGGCCGACAGGTCCAGGCCCAGGGTCAGCTCGTGCAGGTGCCAGGCGGCATCGGCCTTCGCTGCCAGGACCGCGCTCAGTCGCTGCGGTGTCAGCGAGCCGATCACTCCGTCGTCCAGCACGCCTGCCGCGTGCACCACGCCGCGCAGCGGACGGTCCTGCGGAATGGCGGTCAGCAGTTCGGCGAGCGCCTCGCGATCACTGACGTCGCAGACGGCCGACGTGGCCGAGGCTCCCAACGCGGTCAGCTCATCGGCGAGCGCGGACGATCCCCGGCGGCTCACCAGCAGCAGGTGGCGTACGCCGTGCTCGGCCACCAGATGCCGGGCCACCAGTCCGCCGAGCGTTCCCGATGCCCCGGTGATCAGCACCGTGCCGTCCGTGGTGAAGGGGGATGCCGCAGGCGTTACGGGTGGCGTGAGGCGCTCCAGCGCGGGCACGCGCATCCGGCCGTCACGTAGCAGCAACTGCGGTTCACCGGCGGCCAGTACCGCGGGCAGCAGCTGTGGCAGGGCTTCCGGATCGTCTGTGTCGACGAGCACGATGCGGTCCGGATGCTCCGTCTGCGCGGACCGGACCAGGCCCCACACGGCGGCGGCGGCCGGATCCACCTGTGCGGCGGTTCCGGCGTCGTCCGCCACGGCGTGTCGAGTCGCCACCACCAGAGGGGCGTTGCCGGTCTCCGTCTCCGCGAGCCGGTCGTGCAGCTCGTCCAGCACCGCCGAGGTCATCGTGCGGACGCGGGTGGGCAGTTCTCCCTGCACGTCCGGGCAACGGAGCAGTGTGACACCCGCGGCGTCGGCTGCCGCGCCGGTGCCGCTGCGGTCAGCGTCCGTCGGCAGCGGATGCCAGGCCACCTCGAACAGTGCGCCGCGCCCCGCCGTGTCGAAACTCATGCTTTCGAGCGGACGCAGCGACAGGCCGCCGACCGACAGTACGCCGTGGCCGGTTCCGTCAGCGACGTGCAGCGCCACCGAACCGTCTTGCTGCGGGGTCAGCCGCACTCTCACGCGGGAGATCTCCGCAGCGGGGTCCTGGTCGAGCCGACGCACGTCGTTCCAGGAGAACGGCAGTGCGGGCGTGGTCTTCAGGTCAAGGGCGTGCAGGGCGGCGTCGAGCAGCGCGGGACGGACGGCCGAATCCAGCGACGCCTCGGCGAAGAGCTCGTCGCCGTGACGCCACAGCGCCCGAAGGCCGCGGAAGCCGGGCCCGTACTCCAGCCCCTGTGCGGCCAGATCGTCGTACCAGGAGCTGAGGTCCACCCTCCGCGCGCCGGCGGGAGGCCACTGCGCAGGGTTCGGTGCCTCTTCACGCGGCCCACCGCTCTCGGTGAGCGTGCCGGAGGCGTGGAGCCGCCAGTCGCTCCCCGGGCCTCTGGCATACATCCGCAGGGGCCGGTAGCCGTCGTCGTCAGCGGTTCCCACGAGTGCCTGTATCTCGACCTCGCCCTGTTCGGGCACCACCACGGGTGCCTGCAGGGTGAGTTCTTCGATGGCGTAGCCGGTTTGCAGAGCCATCTCCAGCAGCGCGGTACCCGGTACCACGGCACGGCCGTGCACCCGGTGGTCGGTGAGCCAGGGGTACGAGCCCAGCGACAGCCGGCCGGTCATCAGTGTCTGCTCGCCCTCCGCGAGCTCGGTGGCCGTGTTCAGCAGCGGCTTCGGGGCCCGCAGCCAGTAGGGCTTGGACCGGAAGGCGTACGTGGGCAGTCGCACGGTGCGCGCACCGGTGCCCGTGAAGACCTGCTGCCAGTCCACGACGACACCCCGGGTGTGCAGCTCGGCGACGGACCGCAGCAGCTGACGGGTCGTGTCCTCGTCCCGACGCAGCGAACCGACCACCAGTGCGGAGTGGTCCGCGTTCTGCGCGGTCTCCTCGATGCCGACCGCCAGCACGGGGTGCGGACTGCACTCGACGAACGTCCGGTGTCCTTCGTTCAGCAGACCGTCGACCACGGACTCGAAGCGGACGGTGTTACGGAGGTTCTCGTACCAGTACGCGGCATCGAGCCGGTCCGTGTCGAGGAGACCGCCGGTCAGGGTCGAGTGGAAGGGAATGGAGCCGGAGCGCGGGCTGACGCCCGCCAGGTCGTCGAGGATCCTGTCGCGGATCCGTTCGACCTGCGCGGAGTGCGAGGCGTAGTCCACGGGGATCCGGCGAGCACGGATCCCTTCGCGCTCGCAGTGCTCCAGCAGTTCTTCCAGCGCGTCCGCCGTGCCTGAAACCACGGTCGATTGCGGCCCGTTGAGTGCGGCGACCGAGACCTGGCCGTCCCAGGGTTCCAGCAGGGCCGCGGTGTCGTCCGGTGAGAGGGCCAAGGACACCATTCCGCCGGCCCCGGCGATCTCCAGCAGCGCGCGCGAGCGCAGGACGACCACGCGTGCGCCGTCCTCCAGGGACAGCCCGCCCGCCGCACAGGCCGCGGCGATCTCTCCCTGGGAGTGGCCCACCACAGCGGACGGCTCCAGCCCGAGCGACCGCCACAGTGCGGCCAGCGACACCATGACGGCCCACAGCGCGGGCTGTACCACGTCAACGCGCTTCAGCGCCTCCTCGTCGTCGAGAACCTCGCTCAGCGACCAGTCGACCAGTCCGCTCAGCGCCCGCTCGCACTCCTCCATCCGCGTGGCGAACGCCGGGAACGACTCGCCCAGCCCGCCGGCCATCCCGGCCCACTGCGACCCCTGGCCCGGGAAGACCCACACCACACCGGACTCCGGGGCGACGGAGCCTTCCACCACACCGTCCGCCGGTTCCCCCGTCGACAGGGCGGCGAGCCCGGCCAGCAGTTCGTCGCGGTCCCCCGCGACGACCACGCCGCGGTGGTCGAGCGCGGACCGGGTGGTCACGGTGGAGAACCCGACGTCCACGGGGTTCAGTTCCTCGTGGGACTCCACCCAACGCCGCAGCCGCGCCGCCTGGGTGCGCAGGGCTGTTGCGGTCACGCCGGACACCACCACCGGTGCCGGCGTCCGAGCCGTGGGCCCGGTGTCGTCCGCCTCGGCCGTCGGCGCCTGCTCGATGATCACGTGCGCGTTGGTGCCGCTGACGCCGAACGCCGACACGCCCGCCCGGCGTGGCCGGCCCACTTCCGGCCAGGCACGCTGCTCGGCCAGGAGTTCGACCGCGCCCGACGACCACTCCACATGACGCGAAGGGATGTCGGCGTGGAGCGTGCGCGGCAGTACGCCTTCGCGCATGGCCAGCACCATCTTGATCACCCCCGCGACGCCCGCGGCCGCCTGGGTGTGCCCGATGTTCGACTTCAGGGATCCCAGCCGGAGCGGTTCCGCCCGGTCCTGGCCGTACGTCGCCAGCAGCGCCTGCGCCTCGATCGGATCGCCGAGAGTCGTGCCGGTCCCGTGCGCTTCGACGGCGTCCACGTCAGCGGTGGACAGCCCGGCCGAGGCGAGGGCCTGCCGGATCACGCGCTCCTGCGAGGGGCCGTTCGGGGCGGTCAGCCCGCTGGAGGCACCGTCCTGGTTGACCGCGGAGCCGCGTACCAGGGCCAGTACGGGGTGCCCGTTGCGCCGCGCGTCCGACAGCCGCTCCAGCACCAGTACGCCCACGCCCTCGGCCCAGCCCGTGCCGTCGGCCGAATCGGAGAACGGCTTGCACCGGCCGTCGGCCGACAAGGCGCGCTGGCGGGAGAACTCCACGAAGGTGCGCGGTGTGGACATCACCGTCACGCCGCCCGCCAGCGCCAGCGAACACTCCCCCGCCCGGAGTGACTGCGCCGCCAGGTGAAGCGAGACCAGCGACGACGAACACGCCGTGTCCACGGTCACCGCCGGGCCCTCCAGCCCGAAGGTGTACGCGATTCGGCCGGACGCCACGCTCGGCAGGCTGCCGGTGAACAGGTGGCCCTCCAAGCCGCCGGTGTCCTGCCCCGTCAAGGAGGCGTAGTCGCTGTACATCACGCCGGCGAAGACCCCGGTCCGGCTCCCGTGCAGCGAGGAGGGGGCGATACGGGCGTTCTCCATCGCCTCCCAGCACGATTGGAGCAGCAGGCGCTGCTGCGGATCGGTCGTCAGCGCCTCCTTCGGCGACATCCCGAAGGGGCCCGCGTCGAACTCCGCCGCGTCGTGGAGGAATCCCCCGTGCCGCGTATAGCTCCTGCCGGTCCGACCGGGGTCGGGGTCGTACAGACCGTCGAGGTCCCAACCGCGGTTCGCGGGGAACCCGGAAACCGCGTCCACGCCGTCGACGGTGAGCTGGAACAGCTCCTCGGGCGAGGAGACGCCGCCGGGGTAGCGACAGGCCATGCCCACGATCGCGACGGGATCGTCATCCGGTCCTTGGCCGGCCGACTCCACCTCGGCCAGCTTGCGGCGGGTCTGACGCAGTTCGGTGGTGACCCGCTTCAGGTAGTCGAGCAGCTTCTGGTCACTCATCGTCAGGGCCTTCCCAGCTCATCGTCGATCAAGGCAAAGAGTTCGTCCGCACTCGCCGCGGCGACCTCGTGGTCCGGCTCTTTCTCCGTCGTGCGGTCCCCGGCGGTCACCGCCTCCATCAGCTGCCACAGCCGGGCGGTGACGGCCGAGCGCAGCTCACCGTCGACAGCGGTCACACTCGCCTCCAGCCGCTCCAGCTCGGCGAGTACCGGTGGTGCGGCCGTCGGCCGGTCCGGGGCCAGCCGCTCCAGCAGGTGGCGTGCCAGCTTCGACGGGGTCGGGTGATCGAAGATCACGGTGGCGTTCAGGGTGATCCCGGCAAGGGTGCCGAGCCGGTTGCGCAGTTCCAGGGCGGTGAGCGAGTCGAACCCCAGGTCTCCGAAGCCCCGGTCGGACGGCACGTCGCCCGGCCCGGAGCGGCCCAGCACGGACGCCACCTCGGCCTGCACCAACCGCCGCACCGCCGGTGCCCGGTCGGTGTCGGGCAGGGTCAGCAACCGGTCGCGCAGTGGCCGGGAGTCCTTTCGCGTCCGGCTGCTCGGCGCGGCCGGAGTGCGGGCCAGGCCGCGCAGCATCGGGGGCACCTCGGTATCGCCCCGTCCTGACAGGTCGAGCCAGGCGGGGACCAGATGCGGCCGGTCGGCGTCGAGTGCCAGGTCGAACAGGGCCAGGCCGACATCGGTGGGCAGAGGCCGGAGCCCCAGACGGAGCATGCGCTGCCTGTCCGTGCCACCGAGACGGCGGGTGAGGCCGGTGTCCTGTTCCCACAGCCCCCACCCGAGGGAGACCGCGGGCAGTCCGAGCGTGTGACGGTGGTGGGCCAGCGCGTCGAGAAACGCGTTGCCCGCCGCATAGTTCGCCTGTCCGGCAAAGCCGAGGGTGGCCGAGACGGAGGAGAAGAGCACGAAGCCCGTGAGGTCGAGCTCGCGGGTCAGTTCGTGCAGGTTCCACGCCGCGTCCGCCTTCGCCGACAGGACCGCGTGCAGTTGCCCCGGCGTCAGCGACATGGCGGCTGCGTCGTCCAGGACTCCCGCCGCATGCACCACGGTGCGCAGCGGTGCCGACGCGGGGACAGCCGCGAGGACGTCGGCCAGCGCGGCCCGGTCGGCCACGTCGCAGGCGGCCACGGATACGTGCGCGCCGGCCGCGGTCAGCTCTGCCACCAGGGCGTCCACGCCATCGGCGGCGGCCCCGCTGCGGCTGACCAGCAGCAGGTCGCGTACTCCGTGACGGTTCACCAGGTGGCGCGCCACGACGCCACCGAGCCCACCGGTCCCGCCGGTGATCAGCGTGGTGCTTCCCGGAGGGACGCTCCGCCCCTCCGGGTCGGGGACGGGGACGGATCCGCGTGCGAGCCTGGGTGCGAGCATGCGGCCCGATCGGAGCGCGATCTGTGGCTCGCCGGTTGCCAGAGCGCGGCCCAGCTCGTCGGCCGTCAGCTCTTCGTCACCGTCCGAGTCCACGAGCACGACCCGGCCGGGGTGTTCCGTCTGAGCGGACCGCAGCAGCCCCCACACGGTGGCCGCTGCGAGGTCACTGGGGCTGTCCGGCGCCACGGCCACGCCTCGGCGGGTGGTGACCACCAGCGGGGACGGCATCTCTGCGGGCTCCGCCAGCCTTCGCTGAACGTCACGAAGCACCGACTCCGCGGTCGCATGGGCGGCCTCGGGCGCCCGCGCCTTTGTCGGTGACACCGTCAGTACGTCGGTCGGGTCGTCCGGCTCGGCCTTCCCGGCGTCGGTGACCTCGCGCCATTCGATCTGGAAGAGCTTGGGGTCGAACCGCCGTGCGTCCAGCGGCCTCAGGGTGAGGGACTCGACCGTCAGAACCTCAATCCCGCTGCCGTCCGCGACGGTCAGCGAGGCCCGGTGCTCCCCGGCCGGGGCGACGCGGACCCGCACCCCGGACGCTCCCGCTCGCGAGAGCCGCACACCGGCCCACGAGAACGGCACCACGAGACCGGGGCCGTGCTCCAGCACCACGGGATGAAGCACCGCGTCCAGCAGCGCCGGATGCACGGTGAAAGGGCCGGCCCCGTCCGGCAGGGCCGCTTCGACCAGGAGGTCGTCGCCGTGCCGCCACACGCCGCGCAGGTTGCGGAACTGCGGACCGTACTCCAGTCCGCGCCGGGCAAGTTCGTCATAGGTCTCCGTGAGATCCATCGGTGTCGCGCCGGTCGGTGGCCATTCCGCCAGGGGTGCCGCCTCACCGGTGTGCCCGGCGGAGCTCACCAGGCCCGTGGCGTGCAACTGCCAGGCAGCGTCGGTGCGGCCGTGGATGCGGATGAGGCGTCGGCCGCTGTCGTCCGGCGCCGCTGCCGTCAACTGCACCTCGACGTCGCCGTGCTCCGGCACCACCACGGGCGTATGCATGGTGAGTTCGTCCACCACATCACCGACCCTCAGGGCCATCTCCAGCAGTGCGGTACCCGGTACGACGGGTTGGCCCAGCACCCGGTGGCCGGCCAGCCACGGCCTGGTCCGCAGCGAGAGCCGCTCCGTGAGGACCGTGCCGTCGCCGTCCGCGAGTTGCAGCGCCTGCCCCAGCAGCGGCCGGTCAGCCGTGACGTCCACGCGGTAGCTCTGGTGCTGGAAGGCGTACGTCGGCAGCTCGACAGGGGGTGCGTCGGCATGGGAGAAGGCTCGCTCCCATTCGACCTCGACACCGTGCGTCCACACCCCCGCGACCGAGGTGAGGAACCGCTCCAGTCCCCCTTCGTCCCGCCGCAGCGAACCCGAGACGGCCTCAGCCGCCTGCTCCGTACGGCGCTCCAGTATCTCCTGGATACCGACGGTGAGCACCGGATGGGCACTGACCTCGATGAATGTGTCATGGCCCTGCTCGGCCAGTGCTTCCACGGCGGACTGGAAGTGCACCGTCTGCCGCAGGTTGCGGTACCAGTACCCGGCGTCCACAGGCCGTTCCTTGAGCCAGTCCCGCTCGACGGTCGAGAAGAACGGCACCTGGGCGACAGCCGGCCGTACGTCCACGAGCAGCTGTGCCAGTTCGTCCTCGATGCCTTCCACATGGGAGGTGTGCGAGGCGTAGTCCACCGCGATCCTGCGCGCCCGGACACCCTGCGCGGCGCATTCGACGCGCAGCTCTTCGAGCGCCTGCGCGTCACCGGCGACCACCGTGACGGACGGACCGTTGAGCGCCGCCACCTCCAGAGCGCCCTGCCATCTCGCGATCCGGGACTCCGCCTCCGCCGGCGGGAGGGCCAGCGTCATCATCCCGCCGAGGCCGGCCAGCCCCTTGGCGATGGCCTGCGAGCGCAGCGCGACCACCCGTGCCCCGTCCCGCAGCGGCAGCGCACCGGCCACGCAGGCCGCTGCTATCTCGCCCTGCGAATGGCCGACGACGGCGGACGGCTCGACACCGTAGGAGCGCCACAGAGCCGCCAGCGACACCATCACCGCCCACGACACCGGCTGTACCACGTCCACCCGCTCCAGCGTCGGTTCACCCGGCACCTGCCGCAGCACTCCGTCCAGGTCCCAGTCCACGAACCCGGCGAGCGCGGCGGCACATTCACGGACGCTCTCGGCGAACACCGGTGAGGAGTCGAGCAACTCCTGCGCCATGCCGGCCCACTGGGTGCCCTGTCCCGGGAAGACGAAGACCACGCCGCGGCGGGTGCGCTCCGCCACCCCTTGGACCGATGCGGGTGCCCGCTCCCCCTGCGACAGCGCCGCCAGTTCGCCGATCAGCGTCTCCCGGTCCGCGGCCACGACGACAGCGCGCCGCTCGAACCGGGTACGCGAGGTCGCCAGCGACCGTCCGACTTCGGCCAGGGACAGGTCGGGCTCGGACTCCACCCGCCGTCGCAGCCGCTCGGCCTGGGCGCGCAGAGCGGCCTCGGTCCTGCCGGAGAGTACGAGGGGCACCGGGAGGGAAGACGCCGCCCGGCCGTCGACCGGCTCCTCTCCCGTGGTCCCGGTCTCCGCGGGCGGCTGATCGGGGTACTCCAGGATCACGTGCGCGTTGGTGCCGCTGATACCGAACGACGACACCCCGGCCCGCCGGGGCCGGCCGGTCTGCGGCCAGGAGCGCCGCTCGGTCAGTAGCTCGACCGCGCCCGATGCCCACTCCACGTGCCGTGACGGCTCGGACGAGTGGAGCGTGCGCGGCAGCACCCCGTGCCGCATGGCCAGCACCATCTTGATCACACCGCCGACACCGGCCGCCGCCTGGGTGTGCCCGATGTTCGACTTCAGGGATCCCAGCCGGAGCGGCTCCGCGCGCTCCTGACCGTACGTCGCCAGCAGCGCCTGCGCCTCGATCGGATCCCCCAGCGCCGTGCCGGTGCCGTGCGCCTCCACGGCGTCGACGTCCGCCGCGGACAGGCCGGCGCGTGCCAAGGCGTCACGGATGACGCGCTCCTGGGACGGACCGTTGGGGGCGCTCAGCCCGTTGGAGGCTCCGTCCTGGTTGATCGCGGAGCCACGCACCACTGCCAGCACCTGATGCCCGTTCCGCCGCGCGTCCGACAGCCGCTCCAGCACCACGACGCCGACGCCCTCGGCCCAGCCCGTGCCGTCGGCGGAATCGGAGAACGCCTTGCACCGGCCGTCGGGCGACAAGCCGCCCTGCCGTGAGAACTCCGCGAACATCCCGGGCGTCGACATCACCGTCGCCCCTCCGGCAAGGGCCAGCGAACACTCCCCGGCCCGCAAGGACTGTGCCGCCAGGTGCAGCGAGACCAGCGACGAGGAGCATGCCGTGTCCACGGTCACCGCGGGGCCCTCAAGGCCGAGGGCGAAGGCGATGCGGCCCGAGGCCACACTCGTCGCGCCGCCCGTCAGGGCGTATCCGCCGAAGCTCTCCGACGTCTCGTGCAGCCGTGGGACGTAATCCTGGTCCATGACACCCATGAAGGCGGCCGTCCGGCTGCCCCGCAGGGACGCGGGATCGATTCCGGCGCGCTCCAGCGCCTCCCAGGACACTTCCAGCAGCAGTCGCTGCTGCGGGTCCATGGCCCGCGCCTCCCGGGGGCTGATCCGGAAGAAGTCGGCGTCGAAGCCGAAGGCGTCCTTGAGGAAGCCGCCTGACCGGACGTGTCCCGTGTCCGCTGCCGCGAGGTTCCAGCCGCGGTCCTCGGGGAAGGCGGAGATCGCGTCCACTCCCTCGGAGACCAGGCGCCACAGTTCCTCGGGGGAGGACACATCGCCCGGCAATCGACAACCCATGCCCACGATCGCGATCAGGTCGTCGTCGGGGCGGCCCGCCACGGACGGAGTGGAGTTCGGGACGGGCCCGGCCAGCAGCTCGCGGAGGCGCCGTTCGAGCGCGGTGGGGCTGGGATGGTCGAAGAGCAGTGTGGCAGGCAGCCGGAGTCCGGTCGCACGGCTCAACAGCCTGCTGAGCTCCACCGCCGTGACCGAGTCGAACCCGAGCTCCTTGAACGAGCGGTCGACGTCGACGGCGTCCGCTCCACTGTGGCCGAGCACGGCCGCTGCCTGGGACCGGATCAGTGCCGACAGGTCGAGTTCCCGGGCGGCTTTCGAGCCGGCCGTGGAGAGCTCGGTGGCGGTCTCTGTCCTCGGTGCCGTCTCCGGCCTGGGCGCGGACGGCGCGCCGGCCGCCCCGGTGATCCAGTGGGGGCGCCGCTGGAAGGCATAGCCGGGCAGTTCCACCGTGCGGGCGCCGAGGCCATCGAACATCGGCCGCAAGTCCACCGTGACGCCCTGGGCGTGCAGTGCGGCCATCGACAGCAGGAGCCGGCGCAACCCGCCCTCGTCCCGGCGCAGCGTGCCCTGCACGACGGCCTCGACGGCCGCGCTGTCCACGGTGTCCTGGATCGCCGTGGTCAGCACGGGGTGGGGGCTCGCCTCGATGAACACCCGATGTCCGTCGGCGACCGCTGCCCGGACGCCCTCCTCCAGGCGCACCTGTTCCCGCAGGTTCCGGTACCAGTACCCGGCATCGAGGCGGTCGGCGTCCAGGCGGCCACCGGTGACCGTGGAGTAGAACGCCACGCCGCTGTCGCGCGCGGGAACCCCCGCGGCGGCCCGCAGGACCTCTTCGCGGATCTCCTCCACCTGCGCCGAGTGCGAGGCGTAGTCGATCGGGACCGTCCAGGCGCGTATCCCCTTGGCCTTGCAGGCGGCCACCGTCTCCCTGATGGCATCGACGGGGCCGGACACGACGACCGAGTCGGGTCCGTTGACCGCGCCGATCGACACCCTGCCGAGGTCGACCTCATCGGCCGGCATGGCTAACAGAGCCATCCCCCCGCGGCCGGACAGCCGCTCGGTGATGACCCGGCTGCGTTCGACCATCAGTCGCAGGGCGTCGGCCAGCGGCACGCTCCCCGCCGCGCAGGCCGCGGTGATCTCGCCCTGGGAATGACCGACCACGGCGGCCGGCGCCAGCCCGACGGCCCGCCAGACCTCGGCCAGCGACACCTGGACCGCGAACAGCGCGGGCTGCATCACGTCCATGCGCTTCAGCGCGGCGTCGTCGGCGAGCACTTCCCGCAGCGACCAGTCGACCATGCCGTCGAGGAGGCCGGCGCACTCGTCCATGCGCCGGGCGAAGACCGCCGAGGACTCCCACAGGTCGAGGGCCATCCCGGCCCATTGCGGCCCCTGCCCGGGAAAGACCCACACCACTCCCGACGCGGAACCTGCCACCGCCTCGACGACGTGGGGCGACGGCTCGCCCACCGACAGGGCCGCCAGTCCGGCCAGCAGTTCGGCGCGGTCCGAGGCGACGACCACCCCTCGGTGCTCCATCGCGGTGCGGGTCGTCAACATGGAGTAGCCCACGTCGACCAGGCGCAGGTCGGGATCGGATTCCACCCGCTCCAGAAGGCGCTCGGCCTGGGCGCGCAGAGCGGCCTCGGTCCTGCCCGATACCACCACCGGAACCGGTGACGGTGCGACAGGAAGCGTCTCTGCACGGTCGTCCGCCGCCACGGCGGGGGCGTCGGCGACGACCACGTGGCAGTTGGTGCCGCCGACGCCGAACGAGCTGACGCCCGCGAGCCGGGAGCCCGGCGGCCACGGCCCGGTGCTGCCGTTCACCCGGAGCCTCAACCGCTCCATGGGGATGGCCGGATGCGGCTCGGCGAAGTTGAGGCTCGCCGGGATCTTCCCACGCTTGAGGGAGAGGGCGACCTTGATCAGTCCGACGACACCCGCGGCGCCGTCGAGGTGGCCGATGTTGGTCTTCACCGATCCCACCAGCAACGGCTTCCCGGCCGGACGGTCCGGGCCCAGGACCGCGCCGAGAGCCTCCGCCTCGACCGGGTCGCCCGCCCTGGTCCCGGTGCCGTGCAGTTCGACGTACTGGACCTGCGCCGGCTCCACTCCCGCGCGGCCGTAGGCATCGTGCAGCAACTCCCGCTGCGCCTCCGCGTCGGGGACGGTGAGCCCCTGGCCGCCGCCGTCATTGTTCACGGCGCTGCCGAGCAGGACGCAATGGACCGGGTCACCGTCCGCGACGGCGTCCGCCAGGCGTTTGAGGACCACCATGCCGCCGCCCTCGCCCCGCACGGTTCCGTTGGCGCGCGAGTCGAAGGTGTAGCAGCGTCCGTCCGGTGACAGGGCGCCCGCCCGCGCGAAGGCGAACGTGCTGTCCGGGGCCAGGTTCAGGTGGACACCACCGGCCAGGGCCAGTTCGGTGGCGCCCGACAGCAGGGCCTCGCAGGCCATGTGGACAGCGACCAGGGAGGACGACTGTGCCGCGTCCACGGTCAGGCTGGGCCCGCGGAGGCCCAGTTGGTAGGAGACGCGGTTGGCGATGACGCCTCTGCTCAGCCCTGCCATCGAGTGGTGGGACACGGCATCGCCGCCGTGGCGGTGGACGAGCGCGGCGTAGTCGTCGCCGGTGGCTCCGAGGAAGACCGCCGCGCCGCCGTCGCGCAGGCTCTGCGGCAGGATCCTGGCGTCCTCCAACGCCGTCCAGCTCAGTTCGAGAGCCAGCCGCTGCCGCGGGTCCATCGCCTCGGCCTCGCGCGGCGAGATGCCGAAGAAGTCGCCGTCGAAGTCCGCCACCTCACCGAGGAAGCCGCCTCGCCGCAGACCCGCCGGTTCGAGTCCCTCCGGAACCGCGTCGAGGTCCCACCTGCCTGCTGGTACTTCGGTGATCGCGTCCACGCCGTCGTTCAGCAGCCGCCAGAAGGCATCGGCGTCCTCAGCTCCCGGGACCCGGCAGGACATGCCTACGACGGCGACAGCGCGCTCGTCGGAATGGCTGGTGGGCATGGCTGGCTCCTTCTTGTGCTGGCCCTGTCGCTGCCGCGGGCGCTGTGAGTGGTCCGGCGCGTGGTTCGTCATGCGGCGCCGTTCGACCGCGCCCGCAACCGGGTCAGGTCCGCATCGGGATCGGCCGCTATCTCCCGGAGCAGCCGCTCGTAGGAACGCGCCATGCGCGCCGCCGTCTCCTCGGTGAACAGGTCGGTGCTGTACTCCAGGTGGCCCACCAGGCCGGCGTCCGTCTCCCGCACCGTCAGGTTGAGGTCGTACTTCGCCGGGCCCGGGTCCGCCTCCACCGGCTCTGTCGCAAGGCCGTCGTCCAGGCCGTCCTCGTCCGCCGTCAGCCGTGGCATCGGGACGAGATTGAACATCACCTGGAACAAGGGGGAGTACGCCGGATCGGGGTTCGGGACAAGCTCCCTGGCCAGGTCGACGAAGGGCAGGTCCTTGCACTCGTGCGCCTCGGCCGTGACGTGCCTGGTCTGCTTCAGCAAGTCGGAGAACCCGCGGTCCGGGGTCACGTCCAGCCGGATCACCAGCGTGTTGACGAAGTAGCCGACGAGCGGTTCCAGCTCGGCCTTGGGCCGATTGGTGACAGGAGTGCCGATCGCCAGCTCCTGGTCGTCCGAGTATCGGCCCACCAGCACGGCGAACGCCGCCAGCAGGGTCATGTACAGCGTGCCGCCGCTCTCCTGGCTGAGCTGCTGGAGCCGGGTGAGCACCTCCATCGGAGCGTCGATGCCCACCTTGGCCCCCCGGTAGGACTGCACCGGCCCCCGAGGGCGGTCGGTGTGCAGCGACAGGAGGGCGGGCAGACCGTCCAGTTGCCCTCGCCAGTAGGCGAGCTGACGGTCGAGTTCCCCGGCGCCGACGACGCGCCGCTGCCAGCGGGCGAAGTCGGCGTACCGCAGCGGCAGCGGCGGCAGGACCGCTTCCGTTCCGCGGACCAGCGCCCGGTACAGGGCCATGAGCTCGGGCAGGACGATGGTCAGCGACCACCCGTCGAAGACGCCCCACGGCCTGGTGAGGACGAAGACGTGCTCGTCGTCCGCCACCGGCACCAGATGGATCCGGACCATGTGCCGGCCGTCCGGCGCGAACGGGCGCGTCCGCTCCTGCGCGAGCCACTCCCTGAGCGCCGCGTCCCCGGAGATCGGCGCGGAAACCTTCATCTCGAAGCCCGAGGCGTCGTTCACCCGCTGGGTGAGGGTGCCGTCGCGGTGGACGTAGCCGGTGCGCAGCACCGGATGCCGCTCGGCGAGGGCTCGGACGGCTCGCCCGAAGGCCTCGCGATCCAGCCGGCCTTCGAGCCGGTACGCCAGCTGGGCGTTGTCCCAGGAAGCCTCCAGGTGCTGGGGGTGGTTGAGGAACCACAGATCCCGCTGTTGCAGGGAGAGCGGTGCCTCCTCACCGTCTCGGGAGGGTACGGCGGGCACGAGCGGCACGACTTCCGCGGCGGCCGGCTCCGTCTCGATCGCCGCGGCCATGTCCGCCACGGTGGCACCGGTGAGAATCAGCTGGAGCGGCAGCTCCGTACCCGTCTCCTGCTTCACCCGCAGGTTGAGCCGGACGGCGAGCAGGGAGTGTCCGCCGAGGGCGAAGAAGGTGTCAGCGATCCCGACCCGGCTGAGCCCGAGCATCTCTCCGAGGATCCGGCAGAGAATCCGTTCCGCACCGGTGCGCGGCGCGATGTACGCCTCCTTGGCCACGGCGTCCTCGTCGGGAGCGGGCAACGCCCGCTTGTCGACCTTGCCGTTGGGGGTGACGGGAAGGTCTTCGAGGAGCACGAACACACCGGGAACCATGTAGCTCGGCAGCCGCGCGGACAGGTGCTCCTTCAGCGTCCGGGCCATCGACGGCCCCAGGTCACCGATGCGCGGGAAGTTGGCCAGGTGTTGTGCGCGGTAGGGGGCGCGGGCCCGCACCCGGGGCAGTCCGCCCTTTCCGAACACGAGGTCCAGGGCGTCGGGCCGGTCCTGCGACCAGGTTGCCGCCACCT
This sequence comes from Streptomyces globisporus, assembly GCF_003501885.1. GTDB lineage: Bacteria > Actinomycetota > Actinomycetes > Streptomycetales > Streptomycetaceae > Streptomyces > Streptomyces globisporus_D. Next base: position 1,192 of record NZ_QWFA01000015.1, on the reverse strand, counting down.
GGTAGCCGAGCGTTTCGGCGTGGAGCAGTACGGCTTCCAGCTCCCGTACCTCCTCCGCGGCCCGGGCCGTCAGGCGGCTGCCCTTCGGCAGTGGCTCCACCTCATGAGCGGGCGACCAGCGCGCCAGTCCGTCGCTGATACGCACGTCGTCGGCGATGCGGGGGTTGCGCAGGCCGCTGACGCCGAACCGGTCAGCGGTGCCGCCCTCGTCCAGGAGGTCCCGTAGGCGCTGCGGTGTCCCGGCCTCCAGCCACGGAAGGGGCTCGGTGGGCGTGGCGGTCCCCTTGGTGAGGATCACGTCGTAGCGGTAGGCCGTCATCTCGTTGTCGCCCACCCCGCGCTTGGCCACGATGTCGACGGCGCCGAGCACGGAGAACCGTTCGGGCAGCTGGGCGAAGTAGGTGGGGCTGAGGAGTAGTTCGCTCTCCTGCCGACGCCGGTAGCGCACCTGCCGGGAAAGCTCTCCGGCCGTGGTACCGACGTCGCTGCGGCTGCGTTCGACCGCACCGAGGTGGGCAGGCAGCAGATCCAGGTTGCGGACGTCGCCGATGAGGATGCGACCGCCGTCCTCCAGAAGCGGCAGCATCCGGGAGATGGCGTCCTCCAGGTAGAGCCGGTTCGGGAAGTACTGCGCGACCGAGTTGAGCACGATCGTGTCGAAGGTGCCTTCGGCCAGATCCGCCACCGAAAGGGCGTCGCCGTGTTCCAGGGTCACGTGCGTCCAGCCACGCTGTGACACACCGCGTCGGACATCGCTGAGCGCCGAGGGCGAAAGGTCCAGGGCGTGTACGGACTCGCAGAGTTCCGCGTACCGGAAGAGCAGCAGTCCGGTGCCGCAGCCGATCTCGAGCAGGCGCGTCGGCCGCAGTTCCTCGATGCGCTGGACCGTACCGTCGATCCACTCGCGCATCTCTGCCCGGGGAATGGGCTCGCCGGTGTAGGAGCTGTCCCAGCCGGCCAGGTTGAGGTCGTCCGGGGTGTGCTCGTCCTGGGAGCCGGTGTACTGGTCCTCGAAGACGCGCTGCCACTGGTCAAGCAGGTGGGCGTTCTGTTCCCTGGCGGCGGAGTCGAACCATTCCGGCGTCGGATGCACATAGGCGACCAGCGCACGGGTGTCCCCGGATTCACGCGCGAGGACTACTCCCTGGCGCACCGCTTCGTGCTGGGTGAGGGTGTTCTCGATCTCACCGAG
>NZ_QWFA01000149.1 GCF_003501885.1 Streptomyces globisporus | reverse complement strand
CGCCCCGCCCGCCCCCGCGAACCAGCGCCGGAAGAGGGCCACGCCCGTCTCCTCCGCCTGCCGCACCGACGCCTCGTCCAGCACCTCCGTGCCGTACGGCAGCCAGACCTGGAACTGATGCGTGTGCGGCGGTTCCGGATGCACCCGGAACCACGGCATCCCCGCCGCCGCGAACCCCTCCGCCAGCGCCCCGGCCACCACCCTCGCGTGGGCCACGTACGACGGAAGGCGCGGCAGCTCCCGCTCCAGACCGATCAGCGCGGACAGCGCCGCGGGGAACTGCTGGAAGAGCTGGCCCCCGTACCGGTGACGCCACACCCGCGCCTCCTCCACCAGCGTCGAAGGCCCCGCCAGCACCGCCCCGGACAGCCCGTCCAGCGACTTGTAGAAGGACACGTACACGCTGTCCGCGAGACCCGCGATCTCCGACAGCTCCCGCCCGAAGTGCGGACCGCACTCCCACAGCCGCGCCCCGTCGAAGTGGACGACCGCGTCCCGCTCCCGGGCCGCGTCCACCACCGCCGTCAGCTCCTCCCAGGACGGCAGGACGAACCCGGCGTCCCGCAACGGCAGCTCCAGCATCAGCGTGCCGAACGGCTCGGGGAACTCCCGGACCTCCTCCGCGTCCGGCAGCCTCGGCTCCGACGTCGGATGCACCGTCCGCAGCCCGCTCACCACCTCCAGCGCCCCGCCCTCGTGCACCTCCGGGTGGGACAGGGGATGCAGCGCCACCGTCGCGTTGCCCGTACGCCCCGCCCAGCACCGCAGCGCGACCTGCTGGGCCATCGTCCCGGTCGGGAAGAACGCCGCCGCCTCCATCCCCAGCAGCGGGGCCGTCCGCCGCTCCAGATCGGCGACGACCCCGCCCCCGTACACATCGGTCCAGTCGGCCGGATCGTGCACGGACGGGGCGTCGGCAGCCAGCGCCGCCAGCCGTTCACCCAGCGTGCCGTCCGCGCCCACCCGGGCCAGCACCCGCCGCGCACCCCGCCACGCGGTCAGCCTGCGCCGCCGCTGCTCCTGCTCATCCATGGTCGCCATGGGACGATCATCACCCGGACCTCCGGCGGCGCGCCCGCGGAGTTCCGTCCCGCCCGGAAAGTTATCCACAGGCTGTGGGCAGGGGCGGGGCTTCCCCGAAACGCTGGCGTAGCATGCAGAGAAATCGTCCGGTACCCCCCGCGGACTGGAACGGAAGGCCATCGCCGCGTGAACGCATCAGTTTCGAAGGAATCCCTCGACGCGAGGGACCGCCCCGCCCGTCTCACGGTCGGCGTCGTCGGCGCGGGCCGGGTCGGACCGGCCCTCGCCGCGTCGCTCCAGCTCGCCGGGCATCGCCCGGTCGCCGTGTCCGGTGTCTCCGACGCCTCCCGCCGCCGCGCCGCGGCGCTGCTCCCCGACGTGCCCCTGGTGGAGCCCGCCGAGGTGCTGGCCCGCGCCGAGCTGGTGCTCCTGACCGTTCCCGACGACGTGCTGCCCACGCTGGTCGAGGGCCTCGTCGAGACCGGCGCCGTACGGCCGGGCCAGCTCCTTGTCCACACCTCCGGGCGGTACGGGACCCGCGTGCTGGACCCCGCGCTGCGGGCCGGGGCCCTGCCGCTCGCGCTGCACCCCGCGATGACGTTCACCGGCACCGCCGTGGACGTCCAGCGGCTCGCGGGCTGCTCCTTCGGCGTCACCGCCCCCGACGAACTGCGGCTCGCGGCCGAGGCCCTGGTCATCGAGATGGGCGGCGAGCCCGAGTGGATCGCCGAGGAGGCGCGCCCGCTCTACCACGCGGCCCTCGCCCTGGGCGCGAACCACCTGGTCACCCTGGTCGCCCAGTCGATGGAGCTGCTGACCAAGGCCGGGGTCGCCGCCCCCGACCGGATGCTCGGCCCGCTGCTCGGCGCCGCCCTGGACAACGCCCTGCGCTCCGGCGACGCCGCGCTGACCGGCCCGGTCGCCCGCGGGGACGCGGGCACGGTCGCCGCCCACATCGATGAGCTGCGCACCCACGCCCCGCAGGCGGTGGCCGGGTACGTCGCGATGGCCCGTGCCACGGCCGACCGGGCGCTCGCCCACGGCCTGCTCAAGGCGGAGCTGGCCGAGGACCTCCTCGTCGTCCTGGCCGACCAGGAGCGCCGCCCCGGCAGCCCCGGACCGGGGGAGACCCGATGACGCGCACGATGCGGCCGGCCCTCCTGCGCACCGCCGCCGAGCTGGACGCCCTGCCCCGCCCCGCCGGTGCCGAGCGGGCCGTCGTCATGACGATGGGCGCGCTGCACGACGGCCACGCCACCCTGATCCGCGCGGCCCGCGAAGCGGCGGGACCGGACGGGCAGGTCGTGGTCACGGTCTTCGTGAACCCGCTCCAGTTCGGCGAGGCCGCGGACCTGGACCGCTACCCGCGCACCCTGGACGCCGATCTGGAGACCGCCGCCGCCGCGGGCGCCGACGCGGTCTTCGCCCCCGGCGTCGACGAGGTCTACCCGGGCGGCGAGCCCCAGGTCCGGATCACCGCGGGCCCCATGGGCGAGCGCCTCGAAGGCGCGTCCCGCCCCGGCCACTTCGACGGGATGCTCACCGTCGTCGCCAAGCTCCTCCACCTCACCCGCCCCGACGAGGCGTTCTACGGGCAGAAGGACGCCCAGCAGCTCGCCCTGATCCGCCGTATGGTCCGGGACCTGAATTTCGGCGTCCGGATCACCGGCGTCCCCACCGTCCGGGACGCGGACGGCCTCGCGCTCTCCAGCCGTAACCGTTTCCTCTCCCCGCCGGAGCGGCACACCGCCCTCGCCCTGCCCCGCGCCCTGTTCGCGGCCCGGGACCGACTCGCCGCCCAGCAGGCCCTGCACGAGCGGGCCAAGGCCACCGCGCCCGGCGGCGACCGGGCCGCCGGGCTCAACAGGCTCGGCGAGGCCCGGGCCGCCGCCGACGCCCAGGCCGTGGCGCTGGTCCGGCCGGGCGGGGCGCCCGCCGCCGTCCGCGCCGCCGCCCGGACGATCCTGGACGAGGCCGCCGCCCGGAACCGGGTCCCGCTCGTCCTGGACTACCTGGCCCTGGTGGATCCGGCGGACTTCACCGAGATCCCGGACGACCGCGAGAGCGGGGAGGCGATCCTCGCCGTCGCGGCCCGGGTCGGGAACACCCGCCTCATCGACAACATCCCCCTCACCTTCGGAGCCCTGACGTGACCGGTATACGGCTGACCGCCCCCGCTCCCGGCTGGGCCATCGACGCGGACGTCGTGGTGGTCGGCTCCGGCGTCGCCGGGCTCACCGCCGCCCTGCGCTGCGCCGCCGCCGGCCTGGACACCGTCGTCGTCACCAAGGCCCGCCTGGACGACGGCTCGACCCGCTGGGCCCAGGGCGGCATCGCCGCGGCGCTCGGCGAGGGCGACACCCCCGAGCAGCACCTCGACGACACCCTCGTCGCGGGCGCGGGCCTCTGCGACGAGGAGGCCGTGCGCACTCTGGTCACCGAGGGCCCCGGCGCCGTACGCCGGCTGATCACCACCGGCGCCCACTTCGACACCACCGACAGCGGCGACATCGCGCTCACCCGTGAGGGGGGCCACCACCGCCGCCGCATCGCCCACGCGGGCGGCGACGCGACCGGCGCGGAGATCTCCCGCGCACTGGTCGAGGCGGTCCGCGAGGCCGCCCTGCACACCATCGAGAACGCGCTCGTCCTGGATCTGCTCACGGACGCCGAAGGCCGTACGGCGGGCGTCTCGCTGCACGTCATGGGCGAGGGGCAGCACGACGGCGTCGGCGCGGTCCGGGCCCCCTCGGTGGTCCTCGCCACCGGCGGCATGGGCCAGGTCTTCTCCGCCACCACCAACCCCCCCGTCTCCACCGGCGACGGCGTGGCGCTCGCGCTGCGGGCCGGGGCGGAGGTCTCCGACCTGGAGTTCGTCCAGTTCCACCCCACGGTCCTCTTCCTCGGCGCGGACTCCGAGGGCCAGCAGCCGCTGGTCTCCGAAGCCGTACGGGGCGAGGGCGCGCATCTCGTCGACGCCGACGGCGTCCGCTTCATGCTCGGACAGCACGAGCTGGCCGAGCTGGCCCCGCGCGACATCGTCGCCAAGGGCATCACGCGCCGGATGCACGAGAAGGGCGTCGAGCACATGTATCTGGACGCCCGGCACTTCGGGGCGGCCATGTGGGAGCAGCGCTTCCCCACCATCCTGGCCGCCTGCCGGTCCCACGGCATCGACCCGGTGACCGAGCCGATCCCGGTCGCCCCGGCCGCGCACTACGCCTCCGGCGGCGTCCGCACCGACCTGCGGGGCCGCACCACCGTCCCCGGCCTGTACGCCTGCGGCGAGGTCGCCTGCACCGGAGTGCACGGGGCCAACCGGCTCGCGTCCAACTCCCTGCTGGAGGGCCTGGTCTTCGCCGAGCGCATCGCCGCCGACATCGCCGAGGTCCGCCCGCCCCGCACCGAACCGGCCGAGGCCTCCCGCGACGCGGACGACCTCGTCCCGCTGCTGTCCCCCGAGGCCCGTACGGCGATCCAGCGCACGACGACCCGGGGCGCCGGAGTCCTGCGCTCCACCGACTCCCTGGCCACCGCGGCCGAGGAGCTGGAGGCCCTGCACCGCGAGGCCGCCGCCGACGCGGAGGCGGACGGGGCCAAGGCGGTCGTCCCCGGGGTCGACGCCTGGGAGGTCACCAATCTGCTCCTGGTCGCCCGGGTCCTGGTCGCCGCCGCCCGGGACCGCGAGGAGACCCGCGGCTGCCACTGGCGCGAGGACCGGCCCGACCGCGACGACGCCCACGGCCGTCGCCACCTGGTCGTCCGCATCGGACCGGACCGCACCCCGGTCGTCCACCGCACGGAGACCGCCGCATTCCCGCCCGTACGCCCGTCGGATTGAGCAGACTGCTGGAGGCAGCCGCTCCGCCGCACCCACGGAGCAGCACCGGCACCACCCGCGACACCACACGCAGCACCAGCCGCACCCGCACCACCCGCCACGTCCCCGAGGAGCCGACACCGTGAGCACGCCCGAAGAGAATCCGCGCCCCACTCCCGTGGACGTACCGCTGATCAGCGTCGGCGCGCCCGCATCGTCCGCACCGGCGGAAGGCGGCTGCGGCGACGGCTGCGGCTGTGGCGGCGACGATGGATTCGACCCCGAAGCCCTGGAGTGCGGCCTCGACCCCGCGCTCGCCCTGCTGCTGGCGGAGGCCGGCCTGGACCCGGTCCAGGTCGAGGACGTCGCGCATGTGGCGATCGAGGAGGACCTCGACGGCGGGGTGGACGTCACGACCGTGGCGACCGTCCCCGAGGACGCCGTGATCACCGGTGACTTCACGGCCCGCGAGGCCGGCGTGGTCGCCGGGCTCCGGGTCGCCGAGGCGGTCCTGTCGATCGTCTGCACCGAGGAGTTCGAGGTCGAGCGGCACGTCGAGGACGGCGACCGGATCGTCCCCGGCCAGAAGCTGCTGACCGTCACCACCCGCACCCGCGACCTGCTGACCGGCGAGCGCAGCGCGCTGAACCTGCTCTGCCGCCTCTCCGGCATCGCGACCGCCACCCGCGCCTGGGCGGACGTGCTGGAGGGCTCCCGGGCCAAGGTCCGCGACACCCGCAAGACGACGGCGGGCCTGCGCGCGCTGGAGAAGTACGCGGTGCGCTGCGGCGGCGGCGTCAACCACCGGATGTCGCTCTCCGACGCGGCCCTGGTCAAGGACAACCACGTGATCGCCGCGGGCGGGGTCGCGGAGGCGTTCAAGCGCGTGCGCGCCGAGTTCCCCGAGCTGCCCGTCGAGGTCGAGGTCGACACGATGGAGCAGGTCCGCGAGGTGCTGGACGCGGGCGTCGACCTGATCCTGCTGGACAACTTCACCCCGGCCGAGACCGCCGAGGCGGTCGCGCTGGTCGACGGCCGGGCGATCCTGGAGTCCTCGGGCCGCCTCACCCTCGACTCGGCCCGCGCCTACGCCGACGCGGGCGTCGACTATCTCGCGGTCGGCGCACTCACCCACTCCTCGCCGATCCTCGACATCGGCCTGGACTTCCGCGACGCGGACGCGTCCCCCTCCGCCGGGGACGGGGCCGACGTCTGATGCTGCTCACCATCGACGTCGGCAACACGCACACGGTCCTCGGCCTCTTCGACGGCGAGGAGATCGTCGAGCACTGGCGCATCTCCACCGACGCCCGCCGCACCGCGGACGAGCTGGCCGTCCTGCTCCAGGGCCTGATGGGCATGCACCCGCTGCTCGGCATGGAGCTGGGCGACGGCATCGAGGGCATCGCGATCTGCGCGACCGTCCCCTCGGTCCTGCACGAGCTGCGCGAGGTCACCCGCCGCTACTACGGCGACGTCCCCGCCGTGCTGGTCGAGCCCGGGGTCAAGACGGGCGTGCCGATCCTGATGGACAACCCCAAGGAGGTCGGCGCGGACCGCATCATCAACGCGGTCGCCGCCGTCGAGCTGTACGGGGGTCCGGCGATCGTCGTCGACTTCGGCACCGCCACCACCTTCGACGCGGTCTCCCCGCGCGGCGAGTACGCGGGCGGGGTGATCGCCCCCGGCATCGAGATCTCGGTCGAGGCGCTCGGCGTCCGGGGCGCCCAGCTCCGCAAGATCGAGCTGGCCCGGCCGCGCAGTGTGATCGGCAAGAACACCGTCGAGGCCATGCAGTCCGGCATCATCTACGGCTTCGCGGGCCAGGTCGACGGGGTGGTGGCCCGGATGAAGAAGGAACTGGCCGCCGACCCGGACGACGTCACGGTCATCGCGACGGGCGGCCTTGCTCCGATGGTGTTGGGGGAGTCCTCCGTCATCGACGAGCACGAGCCGTGGCTGACGCTCATCGGGCTGCGCCTGGTCTACGAGCGGAACGTGTCCCGCTCCTAGGGACGACCGCACAGGACCCCGGCGTACCTGCGGGAACGGCCGGGGCCGCGGCCGTCGGCCCGTTCTGCCACGCCGCGCCACCGACGACCAGTTAAACGGATTTTGTCCATTTAGCACGTATTGTCGCGTCATGCCCACGCCCTACGGTTCACGAGGCGGCATGGCGTTCAGCGCGGACGAGCTGCGGGTGCTCCGACGTGCCCTCGCCATCGCCCTCCACCCCATGCCCCTGTCCGACGAGGACGTCCAGGACTGCCTGCGGCTCGCGGGCTCCGTGGACGAGGCGGCCGGCGAGGCGGGTCGGCTGCGAGCGTTCCTCCTCGCCGACCTCGCCCGCTACCGCAACGCCCTCCCCGGCTCCGCCACCGGCTATCTGGAGCTGCTCCAGGACGCCCTGGCGGCCGGCTACGACCCCCGCCCGGACGATCTGGCCGCCCTGCGGGCCCTGCGCGGCGGACCACTCGCGGCGGCCCTCCTGGAACGCTGCCAGGTGCTCGCCGAGCGCTCCGTACGGGCCCGGCTCGCCGGCCGCTCCGCCGGTGCCGCGGCCCCCGGTCCCCGCAGCCGGCTGCTCGCCCTCCCGGGCGGCCGCGCCGCCGCCCGGGAACCGGAACGGCCCAGGACCCCGGCCGCGCCCGGCAAGCCGGGCAAGCCCGGCGACCGCCCCATGCCCAAGCCCTCCGAGGTCTTCCCGCCGCGCCGACGGCCCGCACCGCCGCCGTCCGAGGAGCGAGCGGCCGGCTGACCTCCGGCGCTCCCCGACGCGGCGACCTCCACCGGGAGGTCGCCGCGTCGGGCCGTTCTGGGCTCGCTACTCTGGACGGCATGGACTACGTATCCGCGCTCGTGCCCCCCGTGGTGATGGCCGTCTTCTTCGTCTCCCTGATCGTGATCATCGTCAAGAGCCAGGGTGGTCCGAACAAGGCCAAGGAGGACGACGCGGTGGACGCGGCGATCGCCCGCGCGGAATCCGCAAAGCAGACCGCTCGTCCGGAGAATGTCTGACCGCGCGAGCGGCCCCGCCCGCCCCGCGTCTTCCCGGCGCGCGACCCCGAGCGCACGACTCGTCCAGAGCCGTGCGCTTTTTGCTGCGCAAAGAGCAGACCATTTGGGACATCTGCCACTAAAGTGATCGCGTGCCCCGTCAATTGGGAGACCTCGAAGACGCCGTGATGACGCGCGTCTGGCAATGGAACCGACCGGTCACGGTGCGGGAAGTCCTTGAGGACCTTCAGCAGGAACGGTCCATCGCCTACACGACCGTGATGACGGTAATGGACAATCTCCATCAGAAGGGCTGGGTCCGCAGGGAAGTCGACGGCCGCGCCTATCGATATACGGCCGTCTCCACCAGGGCCGCCTACTCGGCCGCACTGATGAACGAAGCCTGGTCACAGAGCGACAACCCCGCCGCAGCGCTTGTCGCGTTCTTCGGCATGATGTCCGCCGAGCAGCGCGAAGCACTGCAGGACGCCGTTCGTATGGTTTCCCCCAATCTCACGGAAACCACCTCCGGCCCGACCGCCGAAACCACCCCGGGCAACCCCGCGGAACCGACCGCCGACGCCGCCGGAGATGACGCCCCGACCGATGAAGCGACGCCGGAGAGCGGGCGATAGCGTCGGGGCATGTCCTCAGAGCAGCCGCAAAGCGATCCCGATACCGAACTCCATACCGACCCGTCGGTAAATAAGCCCGCCATCACCGTCCGGCGAGCCAGGACGAGTGATGTCGGGGCGGTACGACGACTCCTCGACGGGTACGTGTCCGGGGGCATCCTGCTCGACAAAGCGACCGTCACCCTTTACGAGGACATCCAGGAGTTCTGGGTCGCGGAACGCGACGAGGACGCGACCGTCATCGGCTGCGGCGCCCTTCATGTCATGTGGGAAGACCTGGCGGAAGTGCGGACCCTTGCCGTCGACCCCCGCATGAAGGGCACAGGAGTCGGGCATCACGTGCTGGAGAAGCTCTTGCAGACCGCGCGATGGCTCGGTGTCCGCAGGGTTTTCTGTCTCACCTTCGAAGTGGACTTCTTCGCCAAGCACGGCTTCGTCGAGATCGGAGAGACGCCCGTCGACACCGATGTCTACAGTGAGCTGCTGCGTTCCTACGACGAGGGTGTCGCTGAGTTCCTCGGTCTCGAACGAGTGAAGCCGAACACCTTGGGCAACAGCCGGATGCTTCTGCACCTGTGACTGCAGAAGGACCTGCCTCCCTATGTCCGAATCGCGCATGTTTCCCGTCTTCCCGGGCTGCTGAACCTCTCCCGAGGGTTTGTGTTTTCCCGGGAAAAGCGGTTTCCTTTCCGCGTACTCCATTTTCGATGAAAGGAAATCCCGTGGCACAGAAGGTTCAGGTCCTTCTTGTCGATGACCTCGACGGTGTCGAGGCTGACGAGACCGTCACGTTCGCCCTCGACGGCAAGACGTACGAGATCGACCTCACCACGGCCAACGCGGACAAGCTTCGCGGCCTTCTCGAGCCCTACACCAAGGGTGGACGTCGCACCGGTGGCCGTGCCGCCACGGGCCGTGGCAAGGGCCGCGCCGCCGCCGGCGGTAACAAGGACACCGCGGAAATCCGCCGGTGGGCCCGGGAGAACGGCCACAATGTGAATGACCGCGGCCGCGTTCCCGCCGAGATCCGTGAGGCTTACGAGAAGGCCAACGGCTGATCCGCCGAACCCCTTGTCAGCACCCCTGTCGGCACGCCGGAACGGGCGTGTGACAACCGGACCCGATGGCATTCCGTAGCCGCCGCGTCCACCAGGCGTACGAGATCGGGGGCACCCCCACCGCTGCTCCCGAAGCCTGCGAGGGCCGGCAGCGCCGACTCGGGCGCACGCCTCGGCTCTGGGGGCCGCAGCCACACGGCGGCCCCCGGCGAACCCCCCGCGGAGCCCGGGAGAGGCGGGGCCACGACCTGGCCCCCCGCGCCCACGGCGGTCAGATCCGGCGCGAGGGGACCCCATTCCAGCCAGTCGAGCAGCCCCGGCAGCTCATCGGCGCCCCCCGCGGCGACCAGGAGCCCCATCCGCGGACCGGACAGCAGCACCGGACCGGTGCGCACGCCGCGCCGCAGCACGGCGTGACCCGCCTCGGCGGGCAGCTCCAGCACATCGAAGGACTCCCCGGTGAGCAGGCGCAGCGGATCCCGCCCCGCCGTGGCCCAGCCCAGCTCCCGCGCGTACCGCCTCGCGAGTGCGGCGTCGGCGGAACCCGGAGCGGCATCGGGCGACGATCGGGGCTGCGGGACGGTGCGGGTCATGTCCGATGAACCGCCGAACCGCCTCCGGAGTTACGGAAAGTCCGCGCACGATCACTCCGTGTCCCCGCCAAGGGGGCGCTCGGGAGCATTCAGCAGCGCAAGGATGTTCGCCCGTAGCGGAGGGAACCGGGGCGCGCCGCATGGACTGTCAGTGATTGCGGGTAAGACTTTCCTAGTGGGAAGGGGCGACACGCTGGCCCAGGCGTCTCGCGTTCGCCATCGGCGTACTGGCGAAAGGGGTATCTGCCTGGCCTGCGGGAACATCGTCTCGCACCATCGGGTTGGAGCAGTTGTCAGCTGTTCGGCAGTAAGAATCCCCGCCCGGCGCGGGGTGATCCGGACGGATGTCGGCAGTTGGAATGAGCTGTCCCGTCCTGCGGGACTAGCATGCGGAAGGACTGGGAGGGGACCGACCCCTCACTGACCGACCGCTCTGAGGAGCGATTAACGATGTTCGAGAGGTTCACCGACCGCGCGCGGCGGGTTGTCGTCCTGGCTCAGGAAGAAGCCCGGATGCTCAACCACAACTACATCGGCACCGAGCACATCCTCCTGGGCCTGATCCACGAGGGTGAGGGTGTCGCCGCTAAGGCCCTGGAGAGCCTCGGGATTTCGCTCGAGGCGGTCCGCCAGCAGGTGGAGGAGATCATCGGGCAGGGGCAGCAGGCTCCTTCCGGGCACATCCCCTTCACCCCGCGAGCCAAGAAGGTCCTGGAGCTGTCGCTCCGCGAGGCCCTTCAGCTGGGCCACAACTACATCGGCACCGAGCACATCCTGCTCGGCCTGATCCGCGAGGGCGAGGGCGTCGCCGCCCAGGTCCTCGTGAAGCTCGGCGCCGACCTGAACCGGGTCCGGCAGCAGGTCATCCAGCTGCTTTCCGGATACTCGGGCGGCAAGGAGACGGCGGCCGCGGGCGGCCCCGCCGAGGGCACGCCCTCCACGTCCCTGGTGCTCGACCAGTTCGGCCGGAATCTCACCCAGGCCGCTCGTGAGTCCAAGCTCGACCCGGTCATCGGGCGCGAGAAGGAGATCGAGCGGGTCATGCAGGTGCTGTCCCGCCGGACCAAGAACAACCCCGTCCTCATCGGCGAGCCCGGTGTCGGCAAGACGGCGGTCGTCGAGGGCCTGGCCCAGGCGATCGTCAAGGGCGAGGTGCCCGAGACCCTCAAGGACAAGCACCTCTACACCCTGGACCTCGGCGCCCTGGTCGCCGGTTCGCGGTACCGGGGTGACTTCGAGGAGCGCCTGAAGAAGGTCCTCAAGGAGATCCGCACCCGCGGCGACATCATCCTGTTCATCGACGAGCTCCACACGCTGGTCGGTGCGGGTGCCGCGGAGGGCGCCATCGACGCGGCTTCGATCCTGAAGCCCATGCTGGCGCGCGGTGAGCTCCAGACCATCGGTGCCACCACGCTCGACGAGTACCGCAAGCACCTGGAGAAGGACGCCGCTCTGGAGCGCCGCTTCCAGCCCATCCAGGTCGCGGAGCCGTCGCTGCCGCACACCATTGAGATCCTCAAGGGTCTGCGCGACCGCTACGAGGCCCACCACCGGGTCTCCATCACGGACGAGGCCCTCGTCCAGGCCGCGACCCTGGCCGACCGGTACATCTCGGACCGCTTCCTGCCGGACAAGGCGATCGACCTGATCGACGAGGCCGGCTCCCGGATGCGCATCCGCCGGATGACCGCGCCGCCGGACCTCCGTGAGTTCGACGAGAAGATCGCGGGCGTCCGCCGCGACAAGGAGTCGGCCATCGACTCCCAGGACTTCGAGAAGGCAGCCTCCCTCCGCGACAAGGAGAAGCAGCTGCTGGCGGCGAAGGCCAAGCGGGAGAAGGAGTGGAAGGCCGGCGACATGGACGTCGTCGCCGAGGTCGACGGCGAGCTGATCGCCGAAGTCCTGGCCACCGCCACCGGCATCCCGGTCTTCAAGCTGACGGAGGAGGAGTCCTCCCGTCTGCTGCGCATGGAGGACGAGCTCCACAAGCGCGTCATCGGCCAGAAGGACGCCATCAAGGCCCTCTCGCAGGCGATCCGCCGTACGCGGGCCGGTCTGAAGGACCCGAAGCGCCCCGGTGGCTCGTTCATCTTCGCCGGCCCGTCCGGTGTCGGTAAGACGGAGCTGTCCAAGACGCTCGCCGAATTCCTCTTCGGCGACGAGGACGCGCTGATCTCCCTCGACATGTCGGAGTTCAGCGAGAAGCACACGGTTTCCCGCCTCTTCGGTTCGCCCCCCGGTTACGTGGGCTACGAGGAGGGCGGCCAGCTCACCGAGAAGGTGCGCCGCAAGCCGTTCTCCGTCGTCCTCTTCGACGAGGTCGAGAAGGCCCACCCCGATATCTTCAATTCCCTGCTCCAGATTCTGGAGGACGGTCGCCTGACCGACTCCCAGGGTCGGGTCGTGGACTTCAAGAACACGGTCATCATCATGACGACCAACCTCGGGACCCGGGACATCTCCAAGGGCTTCAACCTGGGCTTCGCCGCCCAGGGCGACGTCAAGACCAACTACGAGCGCATGAAGGTCAAGGTCAACGAAGAGCTCAAGCAGCACTTCCGGCCGGAATTCCTCAACCGTGTCGACGACACGGTGGTCTTCCACCAGCTGACCGAGGAAGACATCATCCAGATCGTCGACCTCATGCTCGCCAAGGTCGACGAGCGCCTCAAGGACCGCGACATGGGCATCGAGCTCAGTGGCGAGGCCAAGACGCTGCTCGCGAAGAAGGGCTACGACCCCGTGATGGGCGCCCGGCCGCTGCGCCGGACGATCCAGCGGCAGATCGAGGACGTCCTCTCCGAGAAGATCCTCTTCGGTGAGCTGCGCCCCGGTCACATCGTGGTCGTCGGCACCGAGGGCGAGGGTGACGACAAGACGTTCACCTTCCGCGGCGAGGAGAAGTCGGCTCTGCCCGACGTCCCCCCGATCGAGCAGGCGACAGGCGGCGGCGGCCCGAACCTGACGAAGGACGCGTGACCCGCAGGTAGCGCACGGCTGAGGGGCTGCCCCGGAATCGGTATCCGTACCGGTCCGGGGCAGCCCCTTTTCCCCTGCCGCGCGAACCGGGTCAGTAGGTGAGGACCCTGAGCCGGTCTCCCAGCCGCTCCCACCCGAGGATCAGCGGGGTGTGGCCCCTGCGGACCGTCACCTGGAGATGAGGGAGCGCCAGCAGGGGCGCCAGGTCGAGCTCGGGGGCCGAGCGGCGGGCGGACAGCGTGAGACGGGTGAGCCCGGGGAAGAGCCGGCCGAGTAGTGCCAGGTGCGCACTGTCCTGCGGGGCCGTGATGGCCAGCTCCCTGAGCGACATGACCGGCCGGTCGTCGGGGGCCAGGCCCTTCCAGGAGGTGAGGCCGAGCCTGAGCCGCGTGATCCGGCCGTGCTCCCGGACCGCGGCCACCGCGTCGTCGAGCGATCCGGCCCGGGAGACCTGGAGATCCCGGAGGGACTCCCAGGCGGCGAGGCCGTCCAGGGCCACCGGGCGGTCGCTGCTCACCTTCAGGTGTGTCACCCCGGGATGGGCAGGCAGTCGGCTCACCTGGCCCGACGCGAGGCGGCTGATCTCCAGGTAGCTCAGGGTCCGGAGGCCGGTGACCGGCATCAGGAAATCGGCGGGCCGGTTCATGGCATCCACGCTCAGCGCGACGAGCGAGGGCAGCTCGGTCAGCGGCGTGAGGCTCTGCACCCCGGGGCAGGTGTCCAGCCCGACCTGCTGGAGCGTGCCTGCCTGTGCGCCGAGTGCGGAGAGGTCGGTGACATGCGGGTTCATATGGAGGTAGAGCACTTCCAGCCGGAGCTCGGCGAGCGCCGCACGGAGCTCTTCCTGCGGCAGCTCGCCGGAGACGACGAGGTGTCTCAAGGAGGGCAGATGGCGCAGGGCGCGTAGTTGGGCCCGCTGGGCCAGCACGAAGTGCTCGGCGAGGTCGTAGTGGGCCAGCACCCCGGCGGCGAACTCGTCCGGGGGGAAGGCGGACCAGTTCGTTGCCAGGCGGCTGACTGCCGAGGGGTGCGCGGCCGACCACTCCCGGGCGTGCGGAATGCCGGCGCTACCGCCGATCCTGCCGAGCAACTGCACCACATGCCGGGCGAGCGGGCCATCGGTCGCCAGGCTCTCGGGCGGGGGCAGGAGGGCCAGCGCCGATTCGCCGAGCCGGGCGAGCGCATGCACCTGGTCGTCGTCGGCGGGCGGGAACACCGCCTGCAGGGTGTGCCGGACCCGTTCCCGTACCGGACCGTCCAACCAGGCCGCGTGCTGCGCGCACAGAGCGGCGAGGACGGGCAGGGTGGTGCGTTGGGCGGACTCCTTCGTGTGTGCGTTGCCCGCGTCCAGCAACCCGCTCACCAGCGAGGCCAGCTCGCGTCGTCCGCAGTGCCCGGCCGCCAGCAGAACCACGTCCTGCCAGGACTCCTCGCCCGCGTGGCGCAGCAGCTCGCCCAGGTGCTCGTCCTCGACGAGCTCCTTCGCGGCCAGGTAGTCCTGGAAGGTCCGGTGGATGAACTGGTAGGTGTCGTCCCCGTGCTCCTGGAGCAGGCCGCTGCGGTTGAGCAGATGGGTGAGGAGCCTCTCCGGCGGCCCCTGGGCGCTGACCCGCTCCATCCCGGCCAGGGCGCGCCGGAGCTGGCGCAGCGCCTGGTCCCGGGTGAACTCCGACTGGCCCTCGCGGACCAGCCAGACGGCGATCCGCTGGAGGAGCTGGGTGGATTCCTCGATCTCCAGGTCGATGCCCTCGGGGTTCCCGATCCTGCGGCGGTGGTCGCGGTGGCCCAGCAGCATCTCCAGGGCCGAGCGGTACAGCTTCCAGCGGGTCTCCGGGAGGAAGCCGTCGCGGCGCCGGTGCAGGGCGCAGATCACCGCACAGAGCAGCGGTGTACGCGCCAGGTCACGGAGCGTGGGGTTCTGGTCGAACTGGCGGGAGAGGTCGCGTTCCAGCTCGTCCAGCCGCTCGGTGTCGTCCTGCTCGGACAGCCGGGCCGCCCGGTGCCAGGAGCCCACGAACGCCTGGATGTCCTCGTTCCGCATCGGCAGCAGGCGCAACTCCGCGAAGTCCTCGGAGCGCAGCCAGTCCGCCTCGACGGCGAGCGGCCGTACGGTGACGACGCACCGGGTCTCCGGATAGCGGGCCAGTAGCTGGGAGAGCCAGGTGTGCGCCTGCTCGCGCTCCTCCGGCGGCACCTCGTCCAGCCCGTCCACCAGCAGTAGCGCCCGCCCGGCCTCCAGGACCCGGCCCGCCCATCCCTCCGGTGCCGTGTCGATCACCAGACCCGCCGCGCCGGACAGCTCCGCCGGGCCCGGGAACCCGCCGCCACGAGCTCGCAGGGTGCGCAGGGGCACCACGAAGGGCACCAGGCCGTTCAGCGGGGCCAGGTCGTCGTCCAGGGTGCGGGCCGAGGCGTGCGCGGCCAGCCACCACAGCAGCGTCGTCTTGCCCGCGCCCGCGTCGCCCCGGAGCAGCACCCGGGGGCGGTCGGCGAGGAGGTCGTCGATGCGCCGGGGGAGGGGCGGGGCCGGGG
>NZ_QWFA01000148.1 GCF_003501885.1 Streptomyces globisporus | reverse complement strand
GGGGGGGGGGCGGTGTGTCACCGGCTACCGGTGAGGATAGAGGGACGGGCGCAGCTTGGACTAGACCAGCGTCACGGCATCTTCGGCCGTGAACTGCTGAATCTCTTGCGGGTGGGAGCGCTCCAATCACGCCAACTGTCGTACTGCGCAAGGTAATCAAGACGGACGGCTTGACAGTCACCGGAAGCCGCGCAACCTTGGGAGCGCTCCCACGCAGCGTTTCCCCCCACCCGAACCCCTCACCTCCTGAGCGTCACGGACCCCCGAACCGTCCGTCGACACCCGCGACGGACGCACGAGAGGAGCACGGAGCCGCAATGAGAAGCAGAGGCACCACCACCCCGCACGCACCTCGGCGCACCACCATCCCGCAGGCGTCCCGCCGAAGGACCGCCGCCACGCTGTCCGCCCTGATCATGGGCGCGTCGCTCGCGGTCGCCGCCCCCGGACAGGCGTCGGCCGCGGCCCGCGTCGACAACCCCTATGCCGGCGCCACCGCGTACGTGAACCCCGACTGGTCCGCCAAGGCCGCCGCCGAACCCGGCGGGGCCGCCATCGCCGACGAGCCGTCGTTCGTCTGGATGGACCGCATCGCCGCGATCGGCGGCACACCCGGCGCCCGAGGCTTACGAGCGCACCTCGACACGGCCGTGAGCCAGGGAGCCGACCTCTTCCAGGTCGTCATCTACAACCTGCCCGGCCGTGACTGCGCCGCACTCGCCTCCAACGGTGAACTCGGCCCCACCGAACTCGACCGCTACAAGAGCGACTACATCGACCCCATCGCCGACATCCTCGGCGACCCCGCCTACGCCTCTCTGCGCATCGTCACGCTCATCGAGCCGGACTCGCTGCCCAACCTCGTCACCAACGCCGGAGGCACCGCCGGTTCGACGCCCGAGTGCGCCACGATGAAGGCCAACGGCAACTACGAGAAGGGCGTCGGGTACGCCCTGCACACGCTCGGAGCCATCCCCAACGTCTACAACTACGTCGACGCGGCCCACCACGGCTGGCTCGGCTGGGACTCCAACTTCGTCCCCGCCGCGCAGCAGTTCAAGAAGGCCGCGACGACGGAGGGCGCCACCGCCGCCGATGTGCACGGCTTCATCGTGAACACCGCCAACTACTCGGCGCTCGAAGAACCGCACTTCGCGGTGACCGACTCCGTGAACGGCACCACGGTGCGCCAGTCGCGCTGGATCGACTGGAACCACTACGTCGACGAGCTCTCGTTCGCCCAGGCTTTGCGCACCGAACTGGTCCGCCAGGGCTTCGCCTCCGACCTCGGCATGCTCATCGACACCGCCCGCAACGGCTGGGGCGGCTCCGCCCGGCCCACCGGCCCCGGGCCGCGGACCAGCGCCGACGCCTACGTCGACGGCGGCCGGACCGACCGCCGCATCCACGCCGGCAACTGGTGCAACCAGAGCGGCGCGGGCATCGGCGAGCGACCCACGACCGCACCCGAGCCGGGGATCGATGCCTACGTCTGGGCCAAGCCCCCGGGCGAGTCCGACGGCAGCAGCGAACCCATCGACAACGACGAGGGCAAGGGCTTCGATCGGATGTGCGACCCGACGTACACCGGCAACGGCCGAAACGGCTACAACCTCACCGGCGCCCTGCCGGACTCCCCGGTGGCCGGACACTGGTTCTCCGGACAGTTCCAGGAACTGCTCCGCAACGCCCACCCGCCGCTCGACGGAGGCAACGGTACCGCGAGCCGGTGACACACACGGGCCGGTGACACACGCGGGCCGTGGCCGACGGGAACCGTTCCCCGTCGGCCACGGCCCGCGCGCCCGGTTCAGCGCACGTCGACGCGGTCACCGGAACTGGTCGTGCCCAGCCGGGACGAGGTGGCCGTGAACTGCGCCTTTCACGTGCCGTCCTTCTTCGCCGTGAACACCTTCGAGAACACGCCCGTGCTGTTCGTCTTCACGGTCGCCAGCTTGCTCCCCTTGCTGGAACCGTCGGTCTTGAACAGGATGCTGACCGACTGGCCGGAGGTGTTCTTCCAGGTGCCGTCCAGGCTGCGCAGGGTGCTCTTGACCGTGATGGTGCGTCCCTTGCGGACCGGCTCCGGGGAGGCATTGAAGCCGGACACGGTGGTCCGCAGCTTGACGTCCACGTTGTCCGAGGAGCTCACGGCCGCTGCCCGGTCGCCGGTTCCCGCGTAACGGGCCCGCCAGTGCCGTCCTTGACGGCGGCGACCGACGCCGTGGCCACACCCTTCGTGTCCGTGGTGACCGACGCGGCACGGCTGCAGGTCTTGGCACCCTTCGCCCGGAACTCGAACACCACGGACGTCTTGGCCGGCGGACGCCAGACGTCGTCCGTGGCGCCGACGGTCTGGACCGTACCGACGACCCTCAGCTTGCCGCCCTTGCCGGGGGATACCGGCTTCTTGGCGTGTGGGGACCCGAAGACGACACTCGCATATCAGGTGAGCCTTACCCAAGTCATCACGAGTGCGGATGTCCGCCTCCCGTACGGGCCGGTCGGACGTCATATCCGCGCGGGCGGGTAGGAGAACGGACGGAGGGCGACGAACGACGACCTCACTTCCTGGTCGACGAAGGAGAGGCAAGGTCATGGCCGATTCCGAGATGAGGGCGGTGGGCTGGGCGCAGTCCTTCCCCATGTCCCAGGGGGTGCGGGCGGGGCGCCACTGGGCGCGGGAGCATCTCGACTCACTGGCGTGGACGAAGAGCGCTCCCGATCTGGTGGACTCGGTGCTCCTGACCGTGTCCGAGCTCATCACCAACGCACACAAACACGCGCACAGCGATGCCCAGCTCGTCCTGACCTGGGACAGTGCCTGCCTGCATGTCAGCGTTCACGACTCCAGTCCGGTGCTCCCCGCCACAGCCGACCGGGGCCTCGACGCGACGGGCGGCCGGGGCCTCGCCATCGTCGAGGCGCTCTCCGACAGCTGGGAACACCACCCCCAGCGGGACGGCAAGACCGTGACCGCCTGCTTCGTGCCCCCTGGTCACCCTGACCCGGATCACGGTCCCGGCGGCACAGCCTGACGTTCACTCACCCGCGTTCGGCGTTGATCCGCGCGGCCTGGCGCGTCAGATGGTCGCGCTCGGCGAGCGTGGGGGCCTTGTGGGCGGCCTCCGCGTACAGCCGCGCGGCCGCCGGCAGGTCACCGTCACGCTCGTGCAGATACGCCGCGACCGCCGTATGACGGGGCAACGAGTCGCTCAGCGCGGCCAGTTCGGCCAGCCCGGCACGCGGGCCGTCGGCCTCGCCGACGGCCACCGCCCGGTTGAGCCGGACGACCGGGCTGTCCGTAAGGCCCGCCAGCTCGTCGTACCACTCGACGATCTGCACCCAGTCGGTCTCCTCGGCGGTCGGCGCGTCCGCGTGGAGCGCCGCGACGGCGGCCTGGGCCTGGAACTCGCCCAGCCGGTCCCGGGCGAGGGCCGCCTGCAGGATCTCCACGCCCTCGGCGATCATCCCGGTGTCCCACCGGCCCCGGTCCTGCTCGGCGAGCGGCACCAGACTCCCGTCGGGCGCGGTCCGGGAGGCGCGCCGGGCGTGGTGGAGCAGCATGAGGGCGAGCAGCCCCGCCACCTCCGGGTGGTCGATCGCGGCCGCGAGCTGCCGGGTGAGCCGGATCGCCTCCGCGGCGAGGTCCACATCCCCAAAATAGCCCTCGTTGAAAACCAGATACAGCACGCGCAGCACGGTGGAGACATCGCCGGGCCGATCGAACCTCACCCCGGAGACGGTGCGCTTCGCCCGGCTGATCCGCTGCGCCATGGTCGTCTCGGGCACCAGATACGCCCGGGCGATCTGGCGGGTCGTGAGCCCGCCGACGGCGCGCAGCGTGAGCGCGACCGCCGACGACGGCGTCAGAGACGGGTGGGCGCACAGGAAGTAGAGCTGGAGCGTGTCGTCCACGGCCGGTGCGGGGCCCGGCGCGGGCTCTTCGTCGAGACGGTCCTCGCGCCGCCGCCGCGAGGCATCCGCCCGGGCCGCGTCGAGGAACCGCCGCCAGGCCACGGTGACCAGCCAGCCCTTCGGATCCCGCGGCGTGTCACCCGGCCACACGCGGACCGCCGCGACCAGGGCGTCCTGCACCGCGTCCTCGGCCGCCGCGAAGTCTGCTCCGCGGCGGACGAGGACGGCGAGCACGCCCGGGGTGAGGCTCCGCAGAAGGAGTTCGTCCATCGAGGCGTCACTCCGTGACGGTGGGCGGCGCGGTGAGGAACGGGCGCACCTCCAGCCACTCGTGGATCGGCTTCCCGCCGGCCCCGGGAGCGGCGGACAGCTCCCCCGCCAGCTCGACCGCCCGGTCGTGACCGTCCACGTCGATGATCATCCAGCCGGCGATCAGATCCTTGGTCTCGGCGAACGGCCCGTCGGTGACCGGCGGGCGGCCCTCACCGTCGTACCGGACCCAGGAGCCCTCGGGGGCGAGTGCCTGACCGTCGACGAACTCCCCGGTCTTCTCCAGCCGGTCCGCGAAGTCCTGCATGTACTGCATGTGCGCCGAGATCTCCTCGGGCGTCCACCGGTCCATCGGCACGTCGTTGACCGCTGCCGGGGCGCCGCGGTAGTGCTTGAGCAGCAGGTACTTGGCCATGATGTCTCTCCTCGGTGCTGTGCGGCCCATTCTGGCCGCTCTCACTACGGGGACGGAGCCGGATCCGGGTTCTCGACATCGCCGCCCGGAAACTTCTCGACTTTCTCCGACGGCCGGAGGGCGGCCCGTGGAGAGACCGCGGACGGGCCCGCGTTCACTGCTCGCGCAGGCCCCACGGCGACCCGTACGCGACGAGCAGATCGAGGAACGGGCGCGGGTCCAGCGCCTCGGCGCCGAGCACCCCCGTACCGCTCCAGACGCCGCCCGCCACCAGCTCCAGGGCGATCACCGGGTTGATCGCCGTCTGCCAGACCACGGCCTGGGAGCCGTACTCGCGCATCGACCACTGATTGTCGACCACGTGGTAGAGGTACACCTCCCGGGGCGCGCCGTCCTTCGTGCCCTTCACCCAGGTACCGGCACAGGTCTTGCCCCGCATCAGTTCGCCCAGGGACGCCGGGTCGGGCAGACAGGCCGCGACGACGTCACGGGGCGACACGGCGCCGCCGGGCACGGTCACCTTGTCCGTGCGGTCGAGGCCGAGCCGGTGAAGGGTCTTGAGGGTCTCGATGAACTCCTCGCCCAGCCCGTACTTGAACGTGACGCGCCGGGACTCCACCCAGCGCGGGATCAGCAGGACCTCCTCGTGCTCGACGTTGACGCACTCCACCGGACCGATGCCCTCCGGGAAGTCGAACACCTCCGGTTCGCTGAACGGCGCCGTGGTGAACCAGCCCCGCTCCTTCTCCCAGATCACCGGTGGGTTGAGACACTCCTCGATGGTGGTCCAGATCGAGAACGACGGGGCGAAGTCATAGCCCTCGACGGTCAGATTCGCACCGTCCCGGACGCCGATCTCCTCGATCTCGTCGAACAGTTCGTCCGCCGCGTACCGGGCGAAGACATCGGAGAGCCCCGGCTCGACACCCACCCCGACGAGCGCGAGCCGCCCCGCCTCCTCCCACGCCGCGGCCCGCTCGAACTGCCCGTCGCCGAGCTTGACCCCGCACTCCTCGTACGGGCGCTCCGGATGCGGGGAGGACAGGGACATGGCCATGTCCAGATAGTCGACCCCGGCGGCCAGGGCCGCGTCGAACAACGGCATCACGAACCGGGGGTCGGTGGCGTTCACGAGGATGTCGCACCGCTGCTCGGAGATCAGGGCGGTGACCGCCGCCCGGTCCGAGGCGTCGACGCGCAGCGCGGA
Source organism: Streptomyces globisporus (assembly GCF_003501885.1). Classification (GTDB taxonomy): domain Bacteria; phylum Actinomycetota; class Actinomycetes; order Streptomycetales; family Streptomycetaceae; genus Streptomyces; species Streptomyces globisporus_D. Next base: position 9,840 of record NZ_QWFA01000148.1, on the reverse strand, counting down.
GAACCTTGCCCCGTCCTCGCCGAGCGCGGCCACCGCCGCCTCGGCCCGGGAGAGGTCGTAGTCGGTGACGACCATGTGGTCGAAGAAGGAGCGGCGGGCGGCGATCCTGGTGATCGCCGTGCCCACGCCACCTGCGCCGACGAGGAGTACGCGCATGGCGGATGTGCCTTTCGTCGAGGGGTTGGCCGTACGGGCCGGTGCCCTTGGATTCGTCCATGAAAGGGGCGCACTTGAGTAACGTCAACGGCGTTGGCATAAGGTGAGCAGGCCTGACAGGTCAGCACCGCTGGACGCCGGGTACCGAGAGACGGGAGAGGCGCGGATGGCGAAGAAGGTGGTCCCGGAGGAGGAGCGGCGGCGCAGGCGGCCGACACGCCAGGGCGTGGTCGTCACCCAGGAGCTGATCGTCGAGACCGCTCTGCGCATGCTCCACGAACACGGCAGGGACGGACTGACCGTGCGCCGCCTGGGCCTCGCTCTAGGAGCCGACCCGAGCACGCTCTACCGCTACTTCCGCGGCATCGACGACCTGACCCTCGCCATCGCCGACGAACTGATCGGACGCGCGATGCGCGGCTGGCGGCCCACCGGACAGTGGCGCACCGACCTGCGCGAGATCGGCCTGCGCATCCACACCGCCTATCTGGCCCACCCGGAGGCCGCCGTGCTGACCGCCAGCCGGGTCAGCGGGCGGGCCAACGAGATCGCCGGCGACGAGACGCTCCTCGGCATCCTGCGATCGACCGGGCTGCCCGACCCGGACGTCGTACGGATCTACCAGGCGTTCGTCGACCAGGCACTCGCCTTCGCCGCACTCGACGCCGCGAGCCTCGCCCTGCCCGAAGCGGCCCGCACCGCCGACGAACGGGTCTGGCACGCCACCTACGCCGAACTGCCGGCGGAAACCCACCCCAACATCGCCGCCCTCGCACCGCTGCTGGTCGCGAGGATGAACGACAGCGCGTACCCCACCGCGCTGGAGATGCTGCTCGACAGCGCCGAGGCGGGCATCCGGCTCGCGCGGCGCGCCACCGACCCGGCCGACGCCTGACATTCGGGTCGCACCGACTCGTGTGGCGGCTCCCGAGGCCACCGAGCAGACTGGCCGGAGAAGGCGGAACGACGACAGCCCCGGAGAGGCCTGGACGATGGGTGAGTACGCGGACCTGCCCGGTGTCAGGACCTGGTACGAGACCGAGGGCGCCGGCGACCCGCTCGTCCTCCTGCACGGCGGCTTCTGCACCAACGACACGTGGGGCGCCCAGCGCGCAGACCTCGCCGCCGCCTACCGCGTACACCTTCCGGAACGGCGCGCCCACGGGCACACCGCCGATGTCCCGGGCCCCCTGACGTACCAGGACATGGCCGACGACACCGTGGCCTTCCTGGAGACGGTCGTCGAAGGACCGGCGCACCTGGTGGGCTGGAGCGACGGCGGAGTCGTCGCGCTGCTCGTCGCCCGGGACCGTCCCGATCTCGTCCGCAAGGTCGTCGCGATCGGGGCCAACTTCCGCCCGGGCCCGGAGTGTTTCGCCGAGCCGTCGATGCTGGACACGATGACGCCGTCCGGGCCCGACCTGGAGTTCTTCCGTGAGCTGTACGAGCCCGTCGCGCCGGACGGCCCGGACCACTGGCCGGTGGTGGCCGCGAAGGTGCTCGACATGTGGCGCACCCAGCCGACGCTCACGCCCGAGGACCTGGCCCGTATCGAGGCGCCCACCCTGGTGATGTCCGGCGACGACGACCTGATGACGCTGGAACACACGACGGCCCTGTACCGCGCGATCCCGGACGCCGAACTCGCTGTCGTGCCCGGGGCGTCCCACCTGGTCCCGCTGGAGAAACCGGCTCTCGTCAACCGGTTGATTCTCGACCACCTGGCGCAAGAGGCGGCGGAGACCATGATGCCCGTCCGCCGCGCGAAGCCCGAGACCGCCGCATCCTGACGGCCATCGCCTCCCACGGACCCGTGCTTCACTCGATCCGCAGGAGGGCGTCCTTCGCCCCGCGTACCTCGGCGACGGTCTGAGCCTCGGTCTCCAGGGCCCGCCGCACCGCGGCGGACAGCGCGGCGAACCCCGTCACCGTCACCTCCACGCGCCGCCCCGAGGCCCGGGCACGCCAGGTACCGACGATCTCCGACCCGGCGAGCACGGCCCCCGGCCCGCCGATGGCCCGCCACAGCTCCTTCTGCCGGTCCCTCTCCGGCAGCAGCAGCGACCGGTCCCGCGCCTGGAGGAACGGATCGCCGGGCGGCAGCAGCCGGACGGTGCCGGCGTCGGCGCGCGGCGCCCCGCGCAACGCCGTCACCTCGGACTCCGGGAGCCAGGCCGGCGCACCGTCCACCGAGACCTCGACGAGCCCCTGTGGCCACACCGGCCGGATCGCGGTCGGCCGTGTCCCGAGGAACGCGGCCGCCTCCGCCCGGGTGGCCGGACCGAGAAAACGCAGATAGGCGCGGACAAGATCCTGCGTCCCCGACGCCGTCTCCGGCACCGGGAACGGCGACCCGAGCGGCGAGAGCACCGTCTTCCCCCGCTCGGTGCCGACCCGCACCGACCCGAAGAGTCCGGCCTGCTGGAAGAGCAGACCGGAGATGTGCCGCGCCCCGCACGGGGCGCACCAGTACGTCAGGGATTCCGGTACGGCCGCGCTCACCGCCGCACTGACCTCGCCCTTTCCCAGCGGCCCGGCCACGGTCCGGCGGAAGGCCTTTGCCGTGACGCGGAAGGCCGCCAGTCCCAGCGTCGCCCCCTCCTTGATCACCGCGGTGCTGATCCGGGCGGTGGCGTCGGCGTCGTCGAGCGGCCACAGGGCACCGGCCAGTGCCGCCAGCTCCGTGCGCCGGTGCAGATGCGGCGCGCCGCGGAAGGACCAGACACGTTCCAGAGGACCGGCGGAGGCGCCTCTCGCAGCGAGCGCCACCGGGGCCGAGCCCCGCGGAGTGTCCTGGACGCCGAGGACCAGGACACCGGGCGTGGGCGAGGCACGGTCGAACCCATGGGCCGCCACGCGGTACCGCAGGACCTGCTCGCGGCTCACATCGATCCGGGCGGTGCCGTTCACCTGATGCCTCCTCACCACAGGCTTCCGTACGCTACCGCCGCCGACCGCCCGCAGCACTCGCCCGGCCGCCGACAGGAGGCACGGAAGGCCGAAGGAGACGGAGAGCAGCGCAAGGAAAGATGCACCGATTTATGCTGACTGGATGCGATCTGCTCCTTGGTGGGCCTTGGTCTCCTCCGGGTGCGCCCCCGTCCTGCTGGTCGGCTCCTGGATGATTGCGCAGGTGCGCCAGGGACCGACGTACGACCCCGCGGCGGACACCCTGAGCGTGCTCGCCTCCTACGGCGCCACCAGCTACTGGCTGATGACGGGGGTGCTGCTGGTGCTGGGAACCTGTTACGTGGCCACGGCGCACGCGCTCCGGCAGGCGGCGCTCCCCGGCCGGGTGGCTTTGGCCGGCGGCGGGCTGTCGGCGCTGGCCCTGACCCTGGTCCCCGTCCCGAGCAGCGGCGGGGCGCTGGAGCACGGGGCGGTGGCCACGGTGGGCGTGGTGCTGCTGGCGGTGTGGCCGCCGCTGGCCGCCGCCCGGGGCGGGAGGCCGGTGCCGTTGGGACTGCGCCTGGATGTGTCGCTCGCCGCGAGCGCGCTGATGCTCGCGAGTGCGTTGTGGTTCGTGGCGGAACTCCAGACCGCCCGGGCCCCGGGCGTCGCGGAGCGTGTCGTGACGTTCCTTCAGGCGTTGTGGCCGTTCCTGGTCGTGCTCTCCTGCCGCAGGACCGTAGCCCGACAGGCTCCGGGGTAGTCGCGGGGAACACCTACGCGCTCGCCCAGCGCCGCAGCCAGGCGTCGAGGACCGCGTAGTCGCTGCCCCTGAGCCCCTGCCGGGGGTCCACCCGGTGGAGCAGGGCGGGGCTAGGGTGGTGGACGGCGACCCAGGACCGGTCGGTGCCGGTGATCTCGTCGTCGACCCAGACGAAGGGCCGGCCGGCGGCCCGGGCGACGAGGGTGCGGGTCTTCCAGTGCAGCCCGTTCCGCACATCCTCTTCCTCCTCCTCGTAACCGACGGCGCCATCGGCCTCGGAGCCTCCCGGCAGGCCGACGACCGGCAACGACGGCAGGCCGATACGGGGAGCGACCCAGGTGTTCGCGTCCTCCATCCATGTGGTCGCCCAGACGAGTTCGCAGGGCAGAGCCGTGAGCCGGGGCCCGTGCTGGGGATTGATCCTGGCCAGGAGCGGATTCTCACGGGCGCCCGGGTCCTCGGGGCCGGTCTCGTAGGTCGGGTACGGCTGGGAGGCGCCGAAGGGGATGAGCGGTCCGTCGACGTCGAGGAACAACAGCGGACGTTGGGCTGTGGAGGTCACGCGGGCACCATAGCGACGGCCCCCACCGGACCTCGACCTCAGGTCGGAGTCCGGTGGGGGCCGGTAGCGCGCAGGGCGGGCTCAGGTGAGGGGCTCCACCCACACGTTCCGGTAGCGGATCTTGCTGCCGTGGTCCTGGAGTTTGATCGCTCCGGCTGTCGGGCCCTCGGCCGCACCGCCGCCGGTGGGTCCGTCGATGGCGACGTCGTCGTGGACGGTGACACCGTTCCACACGACCGTGACCCGGGCGTCCTCCGTCTTCGCCCCCGAAGCGTCGTAACGGGCGGCGCGGAAGGTGATGTCGTACGTCTGCCAGGTCTCCGGAGCCGTGGCCGCGTTCACGTCCGGGGCCTTCTTGGTGTAGATCGCCCCGGCCTCGTTGTCCGCGAGCGTGGTGTCGCCGTACGAGTCGAGGATCTGCACCTCGTAGCGATCCTGGAGGTAGACACCGCTGTTGGCGCGGTCCTGACCAGTGACGTCCGGCGGAAGGTTCGGCAGCCAGAACTCCACATGCGCACGGAAGTCCTGGAAGCCCTGCTTCGTTCGCAGGTCACCGCCGGCGACCTCCATCACCTCGCCGTTCACCGGCCACTCCGGCGTACGCCCGTCCGGGTGCTGCCAGGCCGCCTGGTCGGTGCCGTCGAAGAGCTGGACGCGGGCGCCCTTCGGGTGGACGGTGATCATGTCGAGGTTGACATGGCCCGTGTCACCGCTGTCGTAGGAGTAGGTGATCGTGTTGCGGCCCTCGCGCAGATCCAGCTCCTCGGTCCCCGTCGACCAGGTCTTCCAGTCGGTGGTGGAGAGCAGCTTGGTCTGGCGCACCTTCTCACCGTTGACGTGGACGCTCACCGTCTTCGTGCCGGGCGCCGGGTTCGGCCCGTTGGAATAGCGCAGACCCACGTCGTACGTTCCCGCCTCGCCGGCCTCCACGTCGAAGGCGACCGCCGCGCCTTCCTGGCCGAAGTTGTCGACGAAGCCGCCGCCGGAGTACCCCGCGTGCTCGGTGTCGAAGCCCGCGCCTCCGGTGAGGGCGGCCTCCTCCGCCTCGTACTGCGTGGCCGCGGGCCGGTCGCCGGGCAGCGAGTTGAGGGTGTACCAGGCTTCCGTGCTCCACAGCTCGGTGCCGCCGGCGGAGGCGAAGGGGCGCGGCGAGCGGATGTGGACGACCCGGTTCGCCTTGAGCCCGGGAATGCTCAGCGTGACCTTCTTGCGGTCATCGGAAAGGGTGGCCCCACTGATGTCGAGGGACTCCTCATCGATCTTCGGACCCCCGTACGCGGGCGTCGGGGCGTACGCCCACTGCTCGGCCCGGTAGCTCTCGGCGAGCTTCGCCGCGGTCTCCTCGGAGAGCGGCTCGGTGTACTCCAGTTCAAAACCGCCCGGCTTCGCCCGCATGGCCAGGATGTCGAAGGCCTTGTCACCACTGGGGGAGAGCTTCTGGAGCCCGTAGGTCAGCTTGCCCTCCTGCCCCCAGTTGCCGCCCGCGCCGAGGCCACCGGCGTAGATCGCGCCGTCCGGCCCCATGCTGATCCGGTTGACACCGGCTTCGAGGCCCTGGGTGAAGCGGAACACCGCGCCCTGGTACTCGCCGTCGACCTTCTCCAGGTACGCGCGCTGGATGCCGCCGTACGTGACGTCCCCGAACAGCATCTGCCCGGCGAACCGCCCCGCGGTCAACTGCAGAGGGGCGCTGGGTGAGTTGGCTATCTCGTTCTGCGGCAGCCACAGCACCGGCTTGGTGACCGGCTTGTCGTCGAAGGGGCCCGAGGGGTTGGTGTAGTGGTTGAAGAAGCGGTCCTGCTTGATGTGGAGCAGCTTCGAGGAGGGCAGCCAGCCGCCCTGGTTGTCGAGGACGAACATGTCGCCCTCGGGCCCCCAGCCGATGCCGTTGGGCGTACGCAGACCACCGGCGATGTAGTCGACCTCGCCGGTCTCCTTGTTCACCTTGATGGTCGAACCCCGGTTCGGCGCCGGCTGCGGATCGGTGGTCGCCCCGCCCAGGTCGATCGCCACGGACAGGTTCAGGTAGAAGTACCCGTCCCGGTAAAGCAGCCCGAAGGCGAACTCGTGGAAGTTCCCGCCGTACGGCCACGTGGCGACGGTCCGCTTCTCGTCGGCCACATCGTCGCCGTCGGCGTCGGTCAGCTCGGTGAGTTCGTGCTTCTGCGAGACGTACAGCTTGCCGTCGACGGCCTTGATGCCCATGGGCTCCTTCAGCCCGTCCGCGACCTTCTTGGCGGTGACCCTCCCCGCATCGGTCTCGCCCCGGACGTTGTCGAGGAAGTAGACCTCGCCGGTCGAGTTGTCGGTGCCGCCCCAGGTGGTCACGGCCAGCCGGCCGTCGGGCAGCCAGTCCATCGCGGTGACCTGCGGCTCGAAGCCCGCCGGGCGCAGATCGGTGAGCGCGTAGTCCGGGTGCGTCCCGGTCAGCGGCAGCCCGTCCCCGGGCGAGTCGAGGGCGCCTTCGCACTCCTTGCGACCCGGTGCCGTCACCCGTACGACGTCGGCGTCGGTGCTGAGTACGGAGTTCGGCACGACGGCGAAGTCCGCGGCGCCGGGCGGCTTCCATTGGAGCGTGACCTGCTGACCGCCGGTGCGGTCGAAGTGGTCGATTCGCAAAGCGTGATGACCACTCGTCAGGTCGACCGATCCGTCCTTGGGATCCGCGCCGTGCAGCCCGTCGTGATCGATGACGGTGGAGTCGTTGATCCGCAGCCGCGAGCCGTCGTCGCTGATCAGACGGAAGGCGTAGGAGCCGTCCTGCGGGACGGTCAGGTTGGCGGTGACCTGGGAGACGAAATGGTCGCTGAAGCCGAAGTCGTCCGGCGAACTCCAGTCGATGCCGGGCATCAGTTTGTCGACGTTCGGCGTCTGTCCGGCCTTGATGTCGCACAGCTTGTCGAGGGGCACCTGGACATCGAAGACGCGCAGGGTGACGCCCGGTTCCTGGGGCGGGAGTTCGTCCTGCGGCCTCGGCGCCGGCGCGGCGGTGGCCGGTGAGGCGGCGAACGCGCCGACGAGAAACGCGGAGACCAGCAGACCGGTGAGGTGTCTGCGGCAACGGTGGAGCGGCCGTGGATGCATTCTTCCTCCTGGCCCCTCGCTGCGAGGGGCGCGTCGCGGCGGTGGGTGGGGCCACCCGGCGCCCGGGGGTGAACGTTCGGCTCGTGCGGGGGATGGGGCAGCGCTTCCGTCCGGACAAGGGGCTCCGGTGGCTGCGCCGAGAACAGTAGGAGGCTTCTACCGACGGCGTCCATACTTCGTCGCCGCAGTGTTCAAAGTTCGCTGGTGTTGATGCAAAGTCGCCAAACTCCTTGGTTCGCAAGGCATCTGGCACCCCATCAGCACAAACGGGGGAACGGCGACGGTCCGGACCCGCGGGGCGCGGATCCGGACCGGGTGTACGCGTGCGGGCGTCCGACGCGTACGCGCCGTATCGGTCGGGGTCAGAAGGGCTTGGTCGGCAGGTACTTCCCGTCCAGGGTGATGACGGCGCGCTCGCCGCCCTCGGGGTCTTCGACCTTCTTCACGTCGAGCCGGAAGTTGATCGCGGAGACGATGCCGTCGCCGAACTGTTCGTGGACCAGGGCCTTGAGGGTCGTGCCGTAGACCTGAAGCATTTCGTAGAAGCGGTACATCGTCGGGTCGGTCGGAATCCGGTTCGGCATCGAACCGCGGACCGGGATGGTCTGCAGCAACACCGCCGCGTCGTCGTCCAGACCCAGCAACTCGGCCACGGCCTTCGCTGACGCCTCCGGCAGCGGGTGCTGGCCGAGAACGGCGGCGGTGGTGTAGGCCACTGACAGGCCCGAGGCGTCGGCGATCTGCTGCCAGGACAGGTCCTTGAGGGTCTTGGCCGCCACGGCCCGGGCGGCCAGGGCCTCACGGGCGGTCGGATCGAGCTGTGCATGCACCATGATCAGTACGTCCTTGTCTCAGCGTGGCCACTTCACGAAAAGGAGGCGGAGTGGCCAGTACGGGGTGGGGGAGTCGGAGCCATGAACTCAGGCCGCCCGCGGGGCGGTCAGGTCCTGGACGCGGCCGGTGGGAATGTCGAAGACCCAGCCGTGCAGGGCGACCATCCTCTGCGCCAGTGCGTTGGCGACCGAAGGGTGGGTGACCAGGTTCGCCAGCTGCGCCAGCACGTTCTGCCGTACCAGGGCGGACACGTCACCGTCGGCGGACGTACGGGCCACCGAGGCGTCCGCGTGCCGCAGCCAGCTGGCGACCGCCGGGGCGCCACTGAGGTCGTGGCGCTCGGCGAGCGCGGTCATCGCACCGCACGCCGAGTGACCGCAGACGACGATGTCGTCGACACCCAGTGCGGCGACGGCGTACTCGATGCTCGCCGCGATCCCGTCGGACTCGGGGGAATAGGCGGGCACCAGGTTGCCGGCGGTGCGGATGACGAAGAGATCGCCCGGCTCGGTGCCGGTGATCAACTCGGGAACGACGCGGGCGTCCGAGCAGCTGATGAACAGCGTGTGCCGCGTTGCCAGACGGGCGAACAGTTCCGCCTTTGCCGGAAAGACGTCCCGCTGGAAACGGGCGACGCCCTCAGCCAGGTCCTGCATGGTCACTCCCTTCGGAGGGTGATCGGCCCCTGCGGGCCGGTGAAATCCACCATGCATGACCTGTAGCTATAGCGTCCAAGAGCAACTACGTCTCAGGGCTATCGACCGCACCTATAGTTGGCTTCATGGCCGCTCTCGAACTGCGTCACCTGCGCTATCTCCTCGCCGTCGCCGACCACGGCAACTTCACCCGCGCCGCCGAGGAGCTGCACATCTCGCAACCCACGCTCTCCCAGCAGATCAAGCAACTGGAGCGGACCCTGGGCGTGCAGCTACTGGACCGCACCGGCCGCACGGTGCGACTCACCGACGCCGGCGCCGCCTACACCGACCGCGCCCGGCGCGCGCTGCGCCACCTCGCCGCCGCCGAGCGTGCCGTCCACGACGTCCAGGACCTCTCCCGCGGCCATCTGCGCCTGGGCGTCACCCCCACCTTCACCGCCTATCTGGTCGGCCCCCTGGCCGCCGAGTTCCACACCCATCACCCCGGCCTCAGCCTCACGCTGACGGAAATGCCTCAGGACCGCATCGAAGCGGCCCTGCTCGCCGACGACCTCGACCTCGGCATCGCCTTCGCCGGCCCCCACCTCCCCGGCATTACCGCCACCGCTCTGTTCACGGAGACGCTCACGCTGGTCACCGGCGTAAGGACCGACGCCGACCGCCCCTCCCCACTCCCCGTCCAAGAACTGACCGACCGACGACTGGTCCTGCTCAGCGGCGACTTCGCCACACGCGGTCACATCGACGCGTACCTCACCCGCCACCGGGCAACCCCACGCATCACGGTCGAGGCCAACTCCATCCAGGCCCTCACCGAGATCGTCCAGCGCACCGGCCTGGCCACCGTCCTGCCCGACGCCATCACCCACGACCACCCCCACCTCGCCCCCGTC
>NZ_QWFA01000147.1 GCF_003501885.1 Streptomyces globisporus | reverse complement strand
GGCGTCGGTTCGGGGCGGGCCGTGTCACGCCCGTCCTGGTGGCCCGCGTGGATCAGCCCGGCGGTCGCGCCGATCGCCACGACCGCCGAGGCGACGGCGAGCAAGGCGTTCCGGCGGGCCGCGCGGCGGCGTTCACGGTGAGCGGTGCGGCGTCGTACGCGGGTGCCCGGCACTCCTCGATCCCCTTTTCCGACACCGCTGTTCGTCCGTTCCGATGAATACTCGGGCCGGTCGGTGCCGTGGCGAGCCTAGGCCTGGGACGCTCCGCGCATGACGCAGATCGAGCAGTCCGCAGTACCGGCCCCAGGGGGCGGCCCGCCGCCGGGCGGCTCCCCGGTGATCGAACGTATGCGGGAATTGCGTTCCCGGTGGCCGTCCGGGGACGGGGTGGCGGTCTTCAACGCGGCCTATCTGGAGGTCGTCGAGCGGGTGGCCCCGGACCTCGGCGGGGGCAGGCCCGACGAGCGGGAAGCCGCCGCCCTGCTGGGCGTACGGTGCGCCGAGCGCTATCTGTCGGCCGCCGAGACGGCCACGGCGGGCGGGCGGCCGCCGGAGTGCTGGAGGCCGTTGCTCCCCTGCCGCCGCCATCCCGGCGTACGTCCGCTGCAGTTCGCCCTCAGCGGCCTCCAGGCGCACGTGGGCCACGATCTTGTCCTGGCGGTGGTGGACACCTGTCGTACGCTCGGCTGCGAACCGCCCGACCTGGAAGGGGAGTTCGAGCGCGCGGGTGAACTCCTCGCCTTGCTGGAGGAGCGGATCCACGACGAACTGATGCCGGGGCCCGACCTGCTGGAGATCGCGGACCCGCTGACCCATCTGGTGGGTTCCTGGAGCCTGGAGCGGGCCCGCGAGGCAGCCTGGTCGGCGGCCCGGACGCTCTGGCGGCTGCGCGGATTCCCGTCGCTGGCCGAGGAGTTCCGGCAGCGGACCGACGCGGGTGCGGGTCTGGTGGGGCGGCTCCTGCTCACCCCGTGCCGCTGACGCCCGCGTCGGTGCGGCCCCGGACTCAGTCCTCCGGAAGCTCGACCGGAGCGATCTCGTCGAAGACGTCGCCGGGGCCGGGGTTGGTCCCGTCCGTCGCCCCGCCGAACTGGTGCATGACGCCCCACACGGCGTTGAGCGCGGTCTGCACGGCGCCCTCGGCCCAGCCGGCTGTCCAGGAGATGTCGTCCCCGGCGAGGAAGATGCCCCGCTTGTCCTCGGGCAGCCGGTCCTGCATGAAGTGGGTGAACAGCCGCCGCTGGTAGCGGTAGTGGCCGGGCAGGTTGGCCTTGAACGCGCCCATGAACCAGGGCTCGTTCTCCCAGGAGACGGTGACCGGGTTGCCGATGATGTGGCTGCGGATGTCGACGTTCGGGTAGATCTCGCCGAGCGACTTGAGCATGACCTCCATGCGCTCCTTCGGGGAGAGCGGCAGCCACTTCAGGCTGTCGTCGCACCACGTGTAGGAGAGGCAGATGACGGCGGGCTTGTCCGGACCGTCGTCCAGGAGGTACGTCCCCCGGGTCATCCGGTCGGTGAGCGTCATCGACATGGTGTCGCGGCCCGTGGTCTCGTCCTTGTCCAGCCAGAACGGGCGGTCGACCGGCACGAACAGCTTGGACGACTCCATGTAGTGGGTGCGCTCCATCGCCGTCCAGTGGTCGATCGGGAAGAGCGCGTCATCGCAGTCGATCTTGGAGAGCAGCAGCCAGGACTGGCCGGTGAAGACCGCGGCCCGGAAGGTGCGGATGTCGCCGGTGGCGTCGGTGACCGTGATGCGGTTGCCCGCGGTGCGGGTCAGCCGGGTCACGGCGCCGCGCGGCTCGCCGCCGTGCAGGGAGGAGAGCGAGGTGCCGAGCGGCCAGTGGACGATCTTCTGCGGCTCGCGGTCCCACAGGCGCAGCGGGAGCTGCTGGCTGCCGCCGACGATGCCGCGGTGGTGGTCGTCGGCCTCGGTGTAGACGACGCGCAGGATCTCCAGGATGGAGTTGGGGAAGTCGGTGTCCCAGCCGCCGGTGCCGAAGCCGACCTGGCCGAAGATCTCGCGGTGCCGGAAGGACTTGAAGGCCTCGGACTCGCAGAGGAAGCCGTAGAAGGTCTGGTTGTCGAGCCGCTCGACGAGCTGCGACCAGATCTCCCGGATGCGCGGGACGTCGCGCTCGCGCAGCGCCCTGTTCATGTCGGAGAAGTCGGCGCCCTCCTCCAGGCAGGCGTTCCAGGCCTCGGCGACATCGCGGTAGACCTGCGGGAGGTCGTCGATGGTCTCGGCGTAGTGCGACTCGCCCTTGAGGTCCACGACGGTCGAGGGCGTGGCCGGGGAGAGCGGGTTGGGGAAGGGCCGGGTCTCCAGGCCCACCAGGTCGATGTAGTGCTGGAGCGCCGTGGAGGAGGGCGGGAAGCGCATGGCGCCCATCTCGGCGGTGAGGTCGCCGTCGCAGCCGTCGAAGCCGACGGTGCGCAGCCGGCCGCCGATCTGGTCCGCCTCGTACACGACGGGCTTGAGGCCCATCTTCATCAGCTCGTATGCGGCGATGATGCCCGAGAGCCCGCCGCCGATGACGGCGACCTCCTGGCCGTGCTCGGTCGCCGGTATCTGCCCGAGTCCCGCCGGGTGGGCGAGGAAGTCGTCGTACGCGTACGGGAAGTCCGGCCCGAACATGGTGATCGGCGGGGCGGCCGCGTCGGTGTGCTGGACGGCGTTGGGCACCGTGGACGTCATGGGGTACGGACTCCTTGCGCGGTACGGAAGTTCGGGGAGGGGTCGGGCTCAGGCGAGGGAACCGTAGAGGCCGGGGCGGCGGTCTGCGAGATACGGGTTGGCGGCGCGCGATGCGGCCAGGAACTCCGGGTCCACCTCGCCGATCACGAGTTCCTCGCCGCGTCCGGCACGGGCGCGCACCACCCCGTCGGGGCCGGCCAGGCAGCTGAGCCCGACGAACTCGAACTCCCCTTCCGGGCCGGTGCGGTTGACGTACGCCACGTACATCTGACTCTCGAAGGCCCGTACGGGGACGACGGATTCGGCGACGAACTGGAAGGGGTGCATCTGCGCGGTGGGCACCAGCAGCAGATCGGTGCCGGCCAGGGCGTGCGCCCGGACGTTCTCCGGGAACTCGACGTCGTAGCAGATCAGCAGGCCGATGCGGATGCCGTCGAGGTCGGCCTGGACGACGGTCTGGTCGCCGGGGGTGAACCACTCCTGCTCGAAGCAGCCGAACAGATGGGTCTTGCGGTAGTTCGCGAGCCGCGCGCCGTCGGGGCCGATGAGCTGGGAGGCGTTGAAGATCCGCTCCCCGTCGCGCTCCGGGTAGCCGTAGAGGACCGCGAGGCCGTGGCGTACGGCGATCTCGGCGATCGCCGCGGAGCCGGGTCCTTCGGCGGGCTCGGCCAGCTCGGGCACGGCGTCGCCGATGGCGTATCCGGTGAGGAACAGCTCGGGGGCGACCAGCAGCCGGGCTCCCGCGTCGGCGGCCCGGGCGGCGGCCTCGTCGAGCGCCTTCAGGTTCTCGGCGACGGCGCCGGGCCGTCCGGAGCTCTGGAGCAGGGCGGTGCGCAACGACGGCATGGCTGACCTCGGGCGGTGCGGGCGGGGTGGGGAGACGTATCGAAGGTACGTGGCCCGGATCGGCCCGGACAAGGCGCGAGTGTTGCGCGCCGACCGTTGATTCGTTGCGCGGGAAGGGCCCAGGGCGGCGAATCGTTGCGTCGGGGATCACCGCAGGTCAGTGGGGTGATGTGCGCCACCCGTTTCAGGCCGGCGGGGCCTCCGCGGAGTACCGGCGCAGCAGCGGTGAGAGCACCAGCACCGACTTCGTGCGCTCGACGTACGGCTCCCCCGCGATGCGCTCCAGGACCTGCTCGAAGTGGCGCATGTCGGCGGCGAAGACCTGCACCACCGCGTCCGCCTCGCCGGTCACCGTGGAGGCCGAGGCGATCTCCGGGTAGCGGGCGAGGCCCTGCTTGATCGCGTCCGGGGAGGTGTTGCGGCTGCAGTAGATCTCGATGAACCCCTCGGTCTCCCAGCCGAGCGCCGCCGGGTCGACCCGCACGGTGAAGCCGGTGATCGCGCCCTCGGCGCGCAGCCGGTCGACGCGGCGTTTCACGGCGGGGGCGGAGAGACCGACGATGGCGCCGATGTCGGCGTAGGAGCGCCGGGCGTCTTCGGCGAGGGCGTGGACGATGCGTTCGTCGAGGTCGTTCAGGCGCACGTCGGGCGGTTCGCTATCTCTGCGGTGGGTCGGCTTGCGGGAGGCGGTGCGTGCCGCCTCCCGCAGTAGACCACGGGCCGCCGTTCCGGGCGCGCCCGGAGCGGCGGAACCGGCCGTCAGAAGGGGAACTGCGAGCGGCCGTGCTGGATGGAGATCCACTTCTGGGTGGTGAAGGCCTCGATCATCGAGTCGCCGTTCAGCCGGCCGAGGCCGGAGCTCTTCTCACCGCCGAAGGGGACGATCGGCTCGTCGTGGACGGTGCCGTCGTTGATGTGGATCATGCCGGTGTGGATGCGCTGCCCGACCCGCACCCCGCGCTCGATGTTGCCGGTGTGGACGGCGCCGCTGAGTCCGTACGGGGTGTCGTTGGCGATCCGGACGGCCTCGTCCTCGCCGTCGAAGGGGATCAGCAGGGCGACGGGCCCGAAGATCTCCTGGTGCAGGACGGGCGAGTCGGCGGCCAGGCCGGTCAGCACGGAGGGGCTGACCAGGTTGCCGTCGGCGCGGCCGTGCAGGAGGGCCGTCGCCCCGGCCGCCACGGTCTGGTCGACGAGCTTGGAGACGGACTCGGCCTGCGAGGAGTTGATCAGCGGGCCGATCTGGGTGGCCGGGTCGGCGGGGTCGCCGACGGTGAGGGACGCGACCTTGGCGACGAACTTCTCGGTGAACTCCGCCTCGACCGCGCGGTCGACCAGGATGCGGTTGGCGGCCATGCAGACCTGGCCCTGGTGGACGTACCGGCTGAAGACCGCCGCGTCGACGGCGTAGTCCACATCCGCGTCGTCGAGGACGATCAGGGCGCTGTTGCCGCCGAGTTCGAGGACGGCGCGCTTGAGGTTCTGGGCACAGACGGTGGCGACGTGGCGGCCGACCTTGTCCGAGCCGGTGAAGGAGATGACCTGCGGCACGGGGTGCTCCAGCAGGGTGTCGCCGATCTCCGCGATGTCGGTGATCACGACGTTCAGCAGCCCGGCGGGGAGACCGGCGTCCTCGAAGACCTTGGCCAGCAGGGTGCCGCCGCAGATCGGGGTGTTCTGGTGCGGCTTGAGGACGACGGCGTTACCGAGGGCCAGCGCGGGCGCGACGGACTTCAGGGAGAGCAGGAAGGGGAAGTTGAACGGGCTGATCACCCCGACGACGCCGACGGGCACGCGGTAGACGCGGTTCTCCTTGCCCTCGGTCGGCGAGGGGAGGATCTGTCCGGCGGGGCGCAGCGCCAGCTGGATCGCCTCGCGCAGGAACTCCTTGGCCAGGTGCAGTTCGAAGGCGGCCTTCAGCCGGGTGCCG
Source organism: Streptomyces globisporus (assembly GCF_003501885.1). Taxonomy (GTDB): domain Bacteria; phylum Actinomycetota; class Actinomycetes; order Streptomycetales; family Streptomycetaceae; genus Streptomyces; species Streptomyces globisporus_D. The sequence goes on along the minus strand of NZ_QWFA01000147.1, from coordinate 10,368 downwards.
CCGAGCTCGGCGACGATCGCCTCGCCGATCTCCTGCTCGCGCTCCTCGACGATGCGCAGCGCCTTCTCCAGAACGGCCCGCCTGCTGTACGGGTTCGTGTCCGCCCACGCCTGCTGCGCGCGCTCGGCGGCCCGGTAGGCCTGGTCGACCTCGTCGGCGGTGGCGACCGGGATCGAGGCCAGCTTCTCCCCGTCGAACGGGTTGAAGTCGATGATGTCCCAGGACCCCTTCCCCGGCCTCCACTCGCCGTCGATGTACTGGTGGGCCAGGTCAGTGAAGAAGGACATGAGATCCCTTACCGCAGAGAGGCAGGCAGCTGATTGCGGTTCATATTACTGAGATTTCAACAGAGTTGAAGCGCTCCCCCGGCCACTCGGGCAGGCCGGAAACGACGTCGCCCCCTCCGGCGTGGAACTGCCTGAGGGGGCGGGGTCGTCGCGTGGCCCGGAGATCAACTCCAGCTGGCGTGCAGGGGCTTGCCCTCGGCGTAACCGGCGGCGCTCTGGACGCCGACGACCGCCTTCTCGGTGAACTCCGCGAGCGAGCCGGCACCGGCGTAGGTGCAGGAGGAGCGGACGCCCGCGATGATCGAGTCGATGAGGTCCTCGACGCCCGGGCGCGCCGGGTCGAGGAACATCCGCGAGGTGGAGATGCCCTCCTCGAAGAGCGCCTTGCGGGCGCGGTCGTAGGCGGACTCGTCCGAGGTGCGGTTCTTCACGGCGCGGGCCGAGGCCATCCCGAAGGACTCCTTGTAGAAGCGGCCGTCGGCGGACTGCTGGAGGTCGCCGGGCGACTCGTACGTGCCCGCGAACCAGGAGCCGATCATCACGTTGGACGCGCCGGCGGCGAGCGCCATGGCGACGTCGCGCGGGTGCCGGACGCCGCCGTCCGCCCAGACGTGCTTGCCGTGCTTCCTCGCCTCGGCGGCGCACTCCAGGACGGCGGAGAACTGCGGCCGGCCGACGCCGGTCATCATCCGGGTCGTGCACATGGCGCCGGGGCCGACGCCGACCTTGATGATGTCCGCGCCCGCCTCGATCAGGTCGCGCACGCCCTCGGCGGCGACGATGTTGCCCGCGACGATCGGGACCTGCGGGTCGAGGGCCCGCACGGCCCTCACCGCGCTGATCATGGATTCCTGGTGGCCGTGGGCGGTGTCCACGACGAGGACGTCGGCGCCCGCGTCCAGGAGCTGCTTGGCCTTGCCGGCGACATCGCCGTTGATGCCGACGGCGGCCGCGATGCGCAGCTTGCCCCCGGCGTCGGTGGCGGGGGTGTAGAGCGTGGCGCGCAGGGCGGCCTTGCGGGTGAGGATGCCGACGAGGCGGCCGTCCGCGTCGACCGCGGGGGCGAGCTTGCGGTTGGCGCCGTCGAGCTTGTTGAAGGCGTCGCGCGGGTCGATGTCCGCGTCCAGCAGCACGAGGTCCTTGGACATGACCTCGGAGAGCTGGGTGAAGCGGTCGACGCCGCTGAGGTCGTGCTCGGTGACGACACCGACGGGACGGCGGTCGGCGTCGACGACGACGCCCGCGCCGTGCGCCCGCTTGGGCAGCAGCGAGAGCGCGTCGGCGACGGTCTGGCCGGGGGCCAGCTCGATCGGGGTGTCGAGGACGAGGTGGCGCGTCTTGACCCAGGAGATGACGTCGGTGACGACCTCGATCGGGATGTCCTGGGGGATGACGACGAGGCCGCCGCGGCGGGCGACGGTTTCGGCCATCCGGCGGCCCGCGATGGCGGTCATGTTGGCGACCACGAGCGGAATGGTGGTACCGGTCCCGTCGGGCGACGAGAGGTCCACACCCTGGCGGGAGCCGACCGCGGAGCGGCCCGGGACCATGAAGACGTCGTCGTACGTGAGGTCGTACGGGACCGCGGGGGACTCTGTGTAGCGACCGGTGCCCGGCTCAAGAAAACGCATAAGACTCATTTTTTCATACGAAACCGTGCAGGTCGTTTCCCCGAAGACACAGCAAAAGACCCCCGCTTTCGTCTGATCCTCCGAAGAGGCGGCCGGGGGTCCCGGGCAAGCGAACCTGCCTTACCCACGGACTGTACCCGAACGGGATTCGAATCATTCGTGATCACCATCCCTGGACCGGGTGACAAGGGGTCAGGTAGCTTCAAAGCCGCAGGTCTCGGGGGTGTCGGAAGCGTCGATCCGGCTCGTCGGCAACCCTGGGCACACCGTATGACCGGAGAGGATCCCGATCCGCCTGTGGACAGCGAACTGCCGGACATCTACTGCCCGTTCCCGCAGCGGACCAACCCGCACGTGGGGCACACCCGGGGGCATCTGGACGCCTGGACCAGACGGACGGGTCTGGTCCATCGCGAGTCCGCGAGGAACCGATTCGAACAAGCCGATTTCGGGGCGTTCGTCGGCATGGTCTACCCGACGGCCGACGAGGAACACCTCGATCTGGTGGCCGACTGGTTCGTCTGGCTCTTCCTGGTCGACGACCAGCTCGACGACGGGCACCTCGGCCGTTCACCCGACCGGGTGAGAAGCGTGGTCGAACGGATGCGCGCGGTCGTCGACGGCTCCGCCCCCGAGCCGCTGCCGGGGGAAGAGGTCCCGGCCGCCGTGACCGCCCTGGCCGATCTGTGGAAACGTACGACGCCGAACGCGGCCCCGCACTGGCGGACCCGGTTCGCCTGGCATCTGGTCACCTACCTCACGACCGCCACGACCTGGGAGGCGGGCAACCGCGCCGAGGACGTGGTGCCCTCGGAGGAGACGTACATCGCCAAGCGGCGGCACACCGGGGCCATCCACGTCTGCATGGACCTCATAGAGATCGTCGCGGGCATCGAGGCTCCGGAGTCGCTCCACAACGACCCCCGCTTCATCACCGCTCTGGAAGCCGCGTGCAACCACGTCTGCTGGGCGAATGACGTGTACTCCTTCGAGAAGGAGCAGGTGCTCGGCGAGATCCACAACCTCGTCCATCTGGTCCGCCACCACCGGGGCCTCGGGGAGCAGCAGGCACTGGACCACGTCGCCGAGCGGCTCGCGATGGAGACCGAGCGGTTCCTGACCGCCGAGGACGAGCTGCTGGAGCTGTATCCGGAGCTGTCCGGGCTGCTGGTGCCCTACCTCGACGGGATGCGGAGCTGGATGCGCGGCAACCTGGACTGGTCGCGCCAGACGCCCCGCTACAACCCGGCGGACGTGGGGCAGTACGAGGAGCCCGAGGAGTATCTGGAGGAGACGGTGCTGGGCGTCCCGCCCGCGCGCACCGAGGCCGCCACCCCCGCCCCGTGCGCGGCCAAGGCTCCCCCGGCCGGCTGAGGACAGGGACGAATACCGAGGGCCGTGCACCTTGCGGGGTGCACGGCCCTCGGCGGGTCTTCGACGTCACTCCCCGTCGGGGTCGGCCCGCTCCAGCGCCGGGCGGACCCCCGCGGCGGACTCGGTGAGCAGATAGTCGGCCGCGGCGGTGTCCGTGACCAGGCTCGTGACCAGGCCGGAGCGGAGCACCGCCCCGATCGCCGCCGCCTTGCGCTGGCCGCCCGCGATGGCGACCACCTCGGGGATCCGGCGCAGCCGGTCCGCCTCCACGGTGATGCAGCGCTCCCCGAGGTCGCGGCCGACCCGGCGGCCCTCGGCGTCGAAGAGGTGCGCGGACATCTCGGCGGCGACGCCGAGCGAGGCGTAGTGGGCGCGCTCCTCGTCCGAGAGCATGTCGTGAACCGTGGAGATACCCGGCTCCCAGGAGCCGATGGAGACGGCGGCGACGGTCACCTTGTCGAAGTACTCGAAGGCGCGGGCGATGCCCGTCTGGTCGCGCAGCGCGGCGGCCGTCGCGGGGTCGGGCAGCAGCATCGGGGCGTAGATGGGGTGCGCCTCGCCGCCGGAGACCTGGGCGGCCCGGCGGACCGCCTCGACCGAGCCGCGCTCGGCGGTGCCCGCGTCGTACACCCCGGTCAGCTGGACGACCGTGCAGGGCGGCAGCCGGTCGAGGGCGGCCGCCATGTGGATGGTGGAGCGGCCCCAGGCCAGACCGAGCACATCGCCCTCGGCCACCAGCTCACCCAGGAGGTCGGCCGCGACCTCGCCCAGGTTCTCCGGGTCGGGGGCGTCGTCCTGTTCCTCGGCCGGGGATTCGACGACCACCGCGTGCCGCAGCCCGTAGCGGGCGCGCAGGGCGTCGGAGCGTTCGGCATCCAGCTCTGCCGGGACCCGGATCTCGATGCGTACGAGATCGCGTTCGAGGGCGGTCTCCAGGACCCGGGCCACCTTGAAGCGGCTCACGCCGAACTCCTCGGCGATCTGGATCTTGGACTTGCCCTCCAGGTAGAACCGGCGGGCCATGGCCGCCGCCTGCACCAGCTCCGCGGGTCCCATCCGCATGGCTGACCGACCCGCCGAGATGCCAGACACCGCGATCTCCTCACTGCTGTTCACACGCCCGATACGCCGTTCATCCTGTCAGATCCGGCGATCCTTGATCGGCCCTGTCGGACCGCGTTCATCTGCCCTTGGTTCAGTGGTCGCACGCCCAGGGGGCCGCGGCCGTCGCCACGTCCGCCAGGGCCCGCAGGTCACGCACCGCCGCCGCCGGGTCCGCCGCCCCGTAGACCGCGGATCCGGCCACGAAGACGTCGGCTCCGGCCTCGGCGCAGCGCTCGATGGTGGACGCCGAGACCCCGCCGTCGACCTGGAGCCACAGTTCGAGTCCGTGCTTGCTGATCAGCTCCCGGGTGCGGCGGATCTTCGGCAGCATGATGTCCAGGAAGGCCTGCCCGCCGAAGCCCGGCTCGACCGTCATGATCAGCAGCATGTCCAGCTCGGGGAGCAGGTCCTCGTACGGCTCGATGGGCGTCGCGGGCTTGAGCGCCATCGAGGCGCGCGCCCCCTTCGCCCGGATCTCCCGCGCGAGGCGCACCGGCGCGGCGGCGGCCTCGGCGTGGAAGGTGACGGACCCGGCGCCGGCCTCCACGTAGCTCGGGGCCCAGCGGTCCGCGTCCTCGATCATGAGGTGGCAGTCCAGCGGGGTGTCCGTCGCCTTGCTGAGCGCCTCGACGATCGGCACGCCGAGGGTCAGGTTGGGCACGAAGTGGTTGTCCATGACATCGACATGGAGCCAGTCCGCGCCTTCGACGGCCTTCGCCTCCTCGGCGAGACGCGCGAAATCGGCGGACAGGATGCTGGGGTTGATCTGCGCCATGACCCAAGCCTGCCACGTCTGAGGCCGGTTCCCCGCCTCGATGCCCTCCGAAGCCTCACACAGCCCTCACAGTCCGCGCATTCTGGGCATTTTGCCAGCGCTTTACCGTTCTTTTGCCGTGCGGGCGGGCGGGCTGACGCGGTGATATTCAGCCGGTCCGGCGCAGCAGAGCCAGATACATCGCGTCCGTGCCGTGCAGATGCGGCCAGAGCTGGATGTCGGGCCCCTCGCCCAGGGCGGACACCCCGGGCATCAGCGGGCGGGCGTCGATCCACTCCGCCTCGACCGGCTCTCCGCCGCGGCCCTTGAGCACGTCCTCGACGACCACCCGGGTCTCCGCGAGATGCGGCGAGCAGGTGGCGTAGCCGACCACGCCGCCGACCCGTACGGCCTTCAACGCCTCGCGCAGCAGGCCGCGCTGGAGCGGGGCGAAGGCCTCCAGGTCCTCGGCGCGACGCCGCCAGCGGGACTCCGGCCGGCGGCGCAGCGCGCCGAGTCCGGAGCAGGGCACGTCCATCAGGATGCGGTCGAAGGTGCCGGGCAGCCACGGCGGGCGGGTGCCGTCGGTGGTGATCACCTGGTACGGGCCGGGGTTGCCGGCGAGCGCCCGCTCGACCAGCCGGGAGCGGTGGGGCTGCTTCTCGGCGGCGAGCAGCGTCGCGCCGCGTTCGGCGGCCAGCGCCGCGAGCAGGGCGGCCTTGCCGCCGGGGCCCGCGCAGCCGTCCAGCCAGCGGGTGTCGCGGCCCTCGACGGGGGCGGCGGCCAGGGCGGCGGCGACGAGCTGGCTGCCCTCGTCCTGGACGCCCGCCCGGCTCTCCCGGACGGCCTCCAGCGCGCCGGGCTCGCCGCCCTCGGCCATCCGGACGGCGTACGGCGACCAGCGGCCGGGCAGGCTGTTGTCCTCACCCAGGGCCTTGACCAGCTCTTCGGTGGTGGAGCGGCCGGGGCGGGCGACCAGGGTCACCTCGGGCCGCTCGTTGTCGGCCTCCAGCAGGTCCTCGATGCCCGCCCGGCCGCCGCCCAGCGCGTCCCAGAGGGCGGAGACGATCCAGCGGGGGTGGGAGTGGACGACGGCGAGGTGGTCCTCGGCGTCCTCGTCGTACGGCGGGGCGACCTTCTCCACCCAGCCGTCGAGGTCGTGCGCGGTGACCTTGCGCAGCACCGCGTTGACGAACTTCGCACGCCCCTCCCCCAGCACCACCCGGGCCAGCTCCACACTGGCGGAGACGGCCGCGTGGGTGGGGATACGGGTACCGAGCAGCTGGTGGACGCCCATGTTCAGGACGTCCAGGACCGGCGGGTCGACCTCGCGCAGCGGCCGGTCGATGCAGGCCGCGACGATCGCGTCGTACGTGCCCTGGCGGCGCAGCGTCCCGTAGACCAGCTCGGTCGCCAGCGCCGCGTCCCGGCCGTCGAAGTCGCCCTTGGCCCGGGCCTTCTTCAGCAGCGGGGGCAGCACGAGGTTGGCGTACGCGTCCCGCTCGTCGACGGCCCGCAGCGCCTCGAAGGCGAGGAAGCGGACCGGGTCCTTCTTGGGCCGGCGGTGGGGCTTGGCGGGACGGCGACGCGGCTGGTCGTTCACGTGAAAGGTGCTCCGCTGACGGTGAGAGGGGCGAACCCTCCCAGCGTACGACGCCGTCCGGGGCCTCCCGAACGCGAGGTTCTCCGGCCCGGGGGAGCTACGACCCCAGCAGCTCGCCGTGGGCGATGCGGACGCCGCGCGCCCAGTCGGCGGCCCGCATCGGCTTCTTGCCCTGCGGCTGGACCCAGAGCAGCTCGACGGCGTGCGACCCGGTGCCGACGTACACGTTGTTCTTGGCGGCCGACAGCTCGCCGGGGGCCAGGTCCGTACGGTCCAGGACGGGGGTCGCCTGGATCAGCTTGAGCCGCTCGCCGCGGAACAGGGTCCAGGCGCCCGGGGCCGGGGTGCAGCCGCGCACCACCCGGTCGACCCGCAGCGCGGGCGCGGACCACTGGACCTGGGCGTCCTCGACGGTGATCTTCGGGGCCAGGGTTACGCCCTCGTGCGGCTGGGGCACGGCGTGCAGGGTGTCGTCCTCGATGCCGTCCATCGTGGCGGCGAGCAGCCCGGCCCCGGCGAACGCGAGCCGGGTGAGCAGGTCGCCGCTGGTGTCGGTGGGGCGGATCTCCTCCGTGAGGACGCCATAGACCGGGCCGGAGTCGAGGCCCTCCTCGATCAGGAAGGTCGACGCGCCGGTCACCTCGTCCCCGGCCATCAGGGAGTGCTGCACGGGGGCGGCGCCCCGCCAGGCGGGCAGCAGCGAGAAGTGCAGGTTGACCCAGCCCCGGGCGGGCACGTCGAGGGCGACCTTGGGCAGCAGGGCGCCGTAGGCGACGACCGGGCAGCAGTCCGGGGCGATCTCGCGCAGCCGGGCGAGGAAGTCCTCGTCCCGGGGCCTGACGGGCTTGAGCACCTCGATCCCGGCCTCCTCCGCCCGCTCGGCCACCGGGCTAGCGACGAGTCGGCGGCCCCGCCCGGCGGGGGCGTCGGGACGGGTCACGACGGCGGCCACCTCATGGCGGTCGGAGGCGATCAGGGCGTCCAGGGCGGGGACGGCGACTTCGGGGGTGCCGGCGAAGACGAGCTTCATGGGTGGCTGACTGCCTCTCGGGCCAAGACGTACGGTGACGAGCAGCACACCAGTCTAGGGTCTCGGGTCGGACCGGGCCCGGCCGCTCCCTGCGCGAGGGCGGTGACTGCTCTGCGCGGGGGCGGCGGCCCTTGCGCGGGGGCGGCGACCAGGGGGCGTACGCGCGCCGCGCACGCCCCGTGCATATGCACATACGCCCCGATAGCGTGACCACATACCCGGCTCGGGCGTTGGTCAAAGGAGATTGACCGAAGCGGGCCGCCCCGATGCGGCCCGATCCCTTTCAACGCCGGTTCGAGAGGCTTCTTCATGGCCGACCACGCAACGCACGACGCCCAAGCGCGGGCCAGTCTGCATCTTCTGGTGCGGGACATCGAGCGGGTCAGGCGGCAGGTGGACGCGCTGCGCACCCTCACCGCCCAGCTGGGCAACGTCTACCGTCCGCGCCGCTCCGGCCCTTCCGCGGGCTTCGTCGTCTACGGCAGGGCCCCGGCCCCCACCGTCCGCCTCGCGCAGGAGCTGCGGGACAGCGTCGAGACCCTGGTGACGGCCGCGGTGGACTTCGACCGATCGCTGGGCTTCTCCTGGGACGCGGTGGGCTCCGCCCTCGGCGTCACCAAGCAGGCCGTCCACCGCCGTTACGGAACCCGCCGCGCCACCCCGCAGTCCGCCGCCGAGACCGGCGGCGAGAACACCGCAGCGCCGCGCCCGGTCTCCGTCGGCAGCGGCCTGGCCGGATCCTCCGCCAAGGGGTCCGGCTCCCCGGTCCCCTCGGTCCCGGCGGCCCGCTCGATGCCGCCGCAGCCGTCGACGGCCCCGCAGCCGGCCCGCGAGGAGCTGCGCCCGGGCGCGTTCCCGGGCCCGCGCAACGGCTGACCGCACGCCGCCCTTCTGCCCCACCGTGCCGGTCGCACGGCGGGGCAGTTCCCAGTCCGGGCCCGGTGCGGGCACACGGCCCGCGGGCACCGGCTCAGCCGATGTCGGGCGGGTCGATCCTGATGCGTATCGGTTCGTTCGCGCCCTTGGCCGTACGGGCCGCGAGCGCCGTCTTCAGGGCGCGGGCGAGCGCCGCCCCACGTCCCGGGACCACCCGGACCAGGGCCCGCTCCCAGGTCTCGCCCGGTGGCGCGTCCCCCGGCCTGCGGGCCCTCCCGGGCGCGGTGGAAGGGGCCGGCACCGGTCCCAGGATCTCGGCCTCCGGCGGCAGCCCCGCGGTCTGCAGGAACGCGGCCAGGGCCTCGGGCGGGCCGGTGACCGAGGCCATCCGGGAGACCGGCGGGAAGCCCAGCTCGGCCCGCTCCGCCAGCTCCCGCCGGGCGAACCCCGCCGGGTCCCAGCGGACCAGCGCCTGCACCGCGCGCTCCGTCGGCTCGGCCACGACCACCACCGTGCCGCCCTCCTCCTGCCCCCGCACCAGCGCCGAAGCCGCCAGCCACCGGCGCAGCGCCTCCTCCCCCGCGCGCAGATCGGGCCGGCCGAGCATGGCCCAGCCGTCCAGGAGCAGGGCCGCCGCATAGCCGCCCTCGGCGACGGGCTCCGCGCCGGGCGTGGAGACGACCAGGGCCGGGGCGTCGGGCACCGCGTCGAGGATGTGGTCGCGCCCCGAGGTGCGGACGGGCACGGCGGGAAAGGCCCGGCCCAGCTCCTCCGCGGTGCGTCGGGCGCCGACGATCCGGGCGCGCAGCCGGGTGGAGCCGCACTCCGCGCAACTCCAGGCCCGCTCGGCCTGCCCGCACCAGGCGCAGTTCAGAGCCTGCTGGTCCGGCGCTTCCAGAGGGCCCGCGCAGTGCCGGCAGCGGGCGGGGGTGCGGCAGCGTTCGCAGGCGAGGCGGGGGGCGTAACCCCGCCGGGGGACCTGGATCAGCACCGGTCCGGTGCGCAGACCGTCGCGCACGGTCCCCCAGGCGAGGCTGGGCAGCCGGGCGGAGCGGGCGGCCCCGTCCCGGGCCAGCTCGCCGTCCCCGACCGTACGGACCAGGGGCGCGGCCCGGCGCAGCCCTTCGCGGTCCGCGAGGAGCGGCAGCGCCCAGCCGCTCTCCACGAGCTGGGCGGCCTCGACCGTGCAGCTCGTCCCGCCGAGCAGGAAGCCGCAGCGGCCCTGGGCCGCCCGCAGCTCCAGGACCTCGCGGACATGGGGGAAGGGGGCGTTGTCGTCGCTGTGGCTGGAGTCGCCGTCGTCCCAGACGACGACGAGGCCGAGGTCGCGGACGGGGGCGAACATCGCGGCCCGCGTGCCCACGACCGCCCGCACCGAGCCGCGGCGTACCGCGAGCCACTGGCGGTAGCGCTTCTCGGGGCCGGATTCGGCGGTGAGCAGGGCGTGTCTCCCCGCGCCGAGGGCTTCGGTCAGGGCCGTGTCGACCCGTGCGGCGGACCGCCCGTCCGGGACGACGACGAGGGCGCCGCGCCCGGAGGAGAGCGTCGCCGCGACGGCCCCGGCGATCTCCGCGGGCCAGTGCGGTCCGGGCAGGGCGGTCCACACCGCGCGCGGGGCGCCCCCTTCAGCCAGTGCGCGCAGGAAGGCCGGGCCCTGGACGTACCTCTCCCAGGTGCCCGGGTCCGGGGGCGGGGGCGGGGGCTGCGGG
>NZ_QWFA01000146.1 GCF_003501885.1 Streptomyces globisporus | reverse complement strand
GTTCGGGTTCGTCGGGTGTCACCACGCGGGTAGGTTCGGGCCCTTCGGGTGGTACGACGCGGGTGGGCTCGGGCCCGTCGGCGGTGACGCGACGGGCCGGCTCGGGGCCGTCGGGCGGCGTGACAGGCGTGCGGTTCCCTTCGTCCGGGGTCACCACGCGCGTCGGTTCCGGCCCTGCGGGCGGGGAGACGGGGGCGGATTCGGCCTCGCCCGATGTGACGACGCGGGTGGGCTCGGGCCCGTCGGGCGGAACCACGCGCGTCGGTTCGGGCCCGTCGGGCGGGACCACCCGCGTCGCCTCCGGTTCCTCACCCCCCGCTACCCGAAAAGGCCCCGGCGTCTCCGCCTCCCCGGACGCCGGGACCGGTGCCGACGCTCCCGGCCCCGCCTCCGCCGCGTACGTGCTCAGCCGGGCCCCGTCGCAGAAGACCCACCGCTCGTGCTCGGCGTCGTACAGCCACACCGACTCCCCGTCCACCACCATCCCTACCCGCAGCCCACGCGTCCGCTGCCGGAAGCCCTCCCCGTCGCTGCGGCCCTCGGCCAGGTCCTGGGCCGCCCGGCGATACCGGCTCAGCGACTCCTCCGCCCTGGCCAGCAGCGGTCGCGGGTCCGCGGTGCGTGCCATCGGCGCCCCGGGGGCCGGAGGCGTCCGCGGTACGGAGACGAGGAGGCGGCCGTCGACCCAGGCCGACCAGCCGTTGGAGCAGGCGACGTACGCCCAGTCCCCGCGCCGGTCCCGCAGCTCCACCGGCAGCAGCGCGTCCAGCGGATCGGTCGGGCGGGCGACGTCGGGGGATTCCCACGCGGGCAGCCCGTCCGGCGGGACGACGTGCGTGGGGCGGAATTCCGGGGTCGCGGTCGCCATGGAACCAGCTCACTTCCGCATGACCGCGGGCTCGTGCCGCCTCAGCAGTTTCGCGACCACGTATCCGAAGAGGAGCGAGAGGACGACCATCATGCCCATATTGAGCAGCCAGATCCCCGCCGCGTGATCGAAGAGCGGATCGGAGGTCAGCTCGCCCGGCACGATCCGTGCCAGATCGATGGTCCCGGCCATCGCGCCGAGCGCCCACCGCGACGGCACCAGCCAGGACAACTGCTCCACGCCCGGGACACCGTGCAGCTTGAGCAGCGCGCCGCAGAAGACGACCTGGACGATCGCGAGGAGGACGAGCAACGGCATCGTCACCTCCTCCTTGCGGACCATCGCGGAGACCAGCAGACCGAGCATCATCGCGGTGAAGGACAGCAGGGCCACGGCCAGCGTGATCTCCACGAGTGGCGGCAGGAACACCCCTTCGCCGCCCGGTGCGCCGAGATCGACGCCCACCAGACCCACCAGGGTCAGCACCACGGCCTGGAGGACGGTGATGGTTCCGAGCACCACGATCTTCGACATCAGATACGCGGATCTGGACAGGCCGACCGCTCTCTCGCGCTGGTAGATCACCCGTTCCTTGACCAACTCCCGTACCGCGTTGGCCGCTCCGGTCAGCACTCCGCCCACGCACAGGATCAGCAGCGCGTTCATCGCCGTCTCCTGGGTGAGCCGGCTGCCCGCCAGTGCGCGGGCCATGGCGCCCATGACGAAGGGCAGCGCGATCATGATGATCAGGAACGTCCGGTCCGCGCTCAGCGCGGAGGCGTACCGGCGTACCAGAGTGTTCAGCTGCGCACCCCAGTTACGGGTCTTGGGCGGTGGCGCTACCGTCGCTCCGGGCGCGGCGGGCGGCAGATGCGGCTGGGCCGTGGCGTTGTCGATGTACTGCCGGCGGAAGGGCGAGCCGGCGTAGGTGGCCGCCCAGTCGCGGTCGCGGTCGTTCTCGAAGGCCTCGAACGCCTCCGGCCACTCCTCGAACCCGAAGAAGGCGAGGGCGTCCTCGGGCGGGCCGTAGTAGGCGATGCGTCCGCCGGGCGCGAGGACGAGCAGCCGGTCGCAGACCTCCAGACTCAGCACGCTGTGTGTCACCACGATGACGGTGCGGCCGTCGTCGGCCAGTCCGCGAAGCATGTGCATGACCGAGCGGTCCATACCGGGGTCGAGCCCCGACGTCGGCTCGTCCAGGAAGAGCAGGGAAGGCTTCGTCAGCAGCTCCAGGGCCACGCTCACCCGCTTGCGCTGACCGCCCGAGAGCGAGTGGATCGGCTGGTCGGCGCGCTGTTCGAGGCCGAGTTCCTGGATCACCTCGGTGACCCGCGCCTGCCGCTCCGCCTTCGCGGTGTCCTGCGGGAAGCGGAGCTCGGCGGCGTAACCGAGGGCTTTGCGCACGGTCAGCTGCGCGTGCAGGATGTCGTCCTGCGGTACGAGGCCGATGCGCTGGCGCAGCTCGGCGAAGTCACGGTAGAGGTCACGGCCGTCGTAGAGCACCGTGCCCCGGTCGGCCGGGCGCTGGCCGGTGAGGGCGTTGAGCAGCGTGGACTTGCCCGCGCCGCTGGGCCCCACCACACCGAGCAGGCACTTCTCGCCGACGGGGAAGGAGACCTTGTCCAGCAGGGTCTTGCCGCCCTTGCCGGCGCGGCCGACCGTCACCTCCAGGTCCTGGACGTCCAGCGACACCTCACCGGTGTCCACGAACTCCTGGAGGGAGTCGCCGACCAGGCAGAATGCCGAGTGGCCGATACCGACGATGTCGCCGGGACCGACGGCGCCGCGGGCGACCGGCTGACCGTTGAGGAAGGTTCCGTTGTGGCTGCCGAGGTCGACGATCTCGTACGTGCCGTCCGCCAGGGCCCGCAGTTCGGCGTGGTGGCGCGAGACGACCAGATCGTCGATGACGAGGTCATTCCCGGAGTCGCGGCCGATCCGTACGGTCCTGGCGGGCAGCGGCCGGACCGTCGTCGGCTGCCGGAAGGTGCCGGTCGCCGCGGGCATCGAAACGGCCGAGGGGCGGTCGGCGGAGGGCGTGGCGGCGGGTGCGGGAGGTTCCCGGCCCAGCAGGACGGCGCGCGGTCCATCGCTCGGATTGCCGAAGCGGATCTCGCTGCCCGCGCCGACGTCCGAGGCGTGGATGCGCCGGCCGGCGGTGTACGTGCCGTTGGTGCTGTCCTCGTCCTCGAGCGTCCAGTGGCCGTCCTCGGGATGCAGGATCGCGTGGTGCCAGGAGACCCGGTCGTCGTCGATGACGATGTCGCTCTCGGGATCGCGCCCGACATGGTAGTCCCGGCTCGGACTCATCACCGTGGAGCCCAGATCGGTCTCCAGAACGAGTTCGGGCGCAGTCGGCGTTGCGGGCCGCTCTCCCATGCCTGAATTCTATCGATATGTACCGATCGGCGCCCGCCGTCGAGGTTTTGGGCCCCCGCCGCCGGGGAGCCGCTCCGGTTTTCCGGGCGCGGTTCTCAGCGCGGCACGGTGGCGAGGATGACCTTCCCGCCGCCCGCCGTCTCGCGGACCCGCACCTCCTGGGCCAGCCGCTGGACCATGGGCCAGCCGAATCCACCGGCCCGGCCGGTCAGGTCGGGCGTCCGGTCCTGCGGGTGCGCCGGGCTCGGGTCGGTGACCCGGACATGGACGCCCCTGCGGTCCGCGGTCAGCCACAGCGCGGTGACGGCCCCCGCGTGCCGGACGGCATTGGTGACCAGTTCCGACACGAGGATCAGGAGGTTCTGGACCATGTGCGAGTTCGGTGCGGGATGCAGCCGGGCGACGAAGGCGCTGACGGCGTCCCGTGCATCGGCGGCCTTCTCCGGCCGGCAGACGAAATCGGTACGGGTCTCGCCGTCCGGTGAAAGCGTCATCAGAATGCGGTCGTTCATAGCGTTCACCCCGTCGCGTGAGCTTCCTGGCTGGAGTTCGGATACCCGCGAAACGGCGTTTCATGGAGGCCGGCGGCGGAAGGCGCGCTCGGCGCGCCGATCGGCCCGGCCTTCGCCCTCCCTCGGCCGATTCCGCGGCCGCATCGTTCCTGGTGCGGGGCCCGTACTTTCTATCGTTGAAAATTTCGTGTGCACGACCGTTGTGCAGTGTTTGGTGTTGTGGCTCAATGTTCGACTATGTGCAGTGCCTCGCAGGTTGGAGGCACCCCCGGCTCTTCGACGAGGACGACGCCTTGAGACGACAACACCCGCGCCCCCGTGCCCTGTTCAGGGCCCTGACCTGCGCTGCGGCGCTGCTCATACCGGTCGGTGCCACCCTGGTCCCTACGGCCGCCGCCGCACCCGCCGTACCGGCCGAAGCCACCGCGAAGTCCATCACGGCCGATGAGCCGGTCACCGATGTCCACGGGCTGAAGGGCGAGTACTTCAGCATGTCCGCCCCGGGCGCCCGAGACTTCGCGGAGCTCGGCGCCACCACCCTCGACCCGGACATCGACTTCCCCGGACTCACGGGTACGTTCGAGTCGGCGACCGGGAAGACCGAGCACACGACGGCCCGATGGACCGGCCGGATCGAGGCCCCCGAGACCGGCGAGTACATCTTCTCCGCCATCGGCGACAACGGGTTCCGGCTCCATCTCGACGGCAACGTTGTCATCGACCACTGGGAGCCGGACTGGGACAAGGAGCAGCGCAGCGAGCCGATCGCCCTGAAGACGGGCGAGAAGTACGACTTCAAGCTGGAGATGTTCCAGGACACCGGCGGCGCCAACATGTTCCTGCGCTGGGAGGCCGACGGCCTGAAGAAGCAGATCGTCCCCGAGTCCGCGTTCACCCCGCCCGCCGACTTCGAGGTCTACCCGGTCGCCCTGAGCGTCGCGCAGAACGGCAAGCGCCTCCAGGCCACCTTCAGGGACCGGGTCGCGGACTGGCGGAAGGTGAAGGAGCACCTCGAGATCGAGGTCGACACCTCCCCGATGCCGGTGAAGTCGGTGAACCCGGCCTCGGACAACCCGAACGCGCTGATCGTCGACCTCGCCGCGCCCATTCAGAAGGACCAGCGCGTCAAGGTCGCCTACGACGGAAAGGGCGGTCTGAAGTCCGGGTCGGAGACCGTGCCGGAGATCGGCCGGACCGCGAGGAACCTTTCCACGCACCGCCTCACCACCCCCTGGGGCGACGAGCTGGACAAGAACCACCCGCTGCCCGAGTACCCCCGGCCGCAACAGGTCCGCGACCAGTGGAAGAACCTCAACGGCCCCTGGGAGTTCGCCGGGGCCACCGAGGGCGAGCAGCCGGTCTTCGGCAAGAAGCTCGACGAGAAGATCATCGTGCCGTTTCCGGTCGAGTCCCAGCTCTCCGGCCTGGAGCGCGACGAGGACCACATGTTCTACCGCAAGCTCGTCACCGTGCCGAAGAACTGGTCGATCGGCAAGGGGGGCAAGGGCGCGTTCGGTAAGGACAAGCGGCTGAAGCTCAACTTCGACGCCGTCGACTATCAGTCCACCGTCTGGGTCAACGGCACCAAGGTCGCCGAACACACCGGCGGCTACACCGGGTTCACCGCCGACATCACCGACGCGCTTATGGGCAGCGGCCCCCAGGAGATCGTCGTCGCGGTCACCGACACGACCGGCCCGAACCAGCCCAAGGGCAAGCAGTCCACCAACCCCGGCGGCATCGTCTACACCCCGACCTCCGGCATCTGGCAGACCGTGTGGATGGAGCCGGTCGCCCCCGCCGCCATCGACTCCCTGACCACCACCCCGGACATCGACACCGGCCGGCTCGCGGTCACCGTCAACTCCGCGAAGGCGTCCGCCGACGCCCGGATCACCGCTGTCGCCCGCGACCGGAAGGGCAAGGTCGTCGGCACGGTCAGCGGCCCCGCCAACCGCAAGCTCAGCCTCCAGCTCAAGAACCAGCACCTCTGGTCGCCGGACGACCCCTACCTGTACGACCTCGACGTCTCCCTCGCCGACGGCCGTTCCAAGGACAGCGTCGAAAGCTACTTCGGCATGCGGCAGTTGAAGGTCGACAAGGTGGGCGGCTACCAGAAGCTCGTGCTCAACGGGAAGCCGTTCTTCTCCCTCGCCATGCTCGACCAGGGCTTCTGGCCCGACGGGCTGTACACCCAGCCCAGCGACGCGGCCCTCACCTTCGACCTCAAGGCCCAGAAGGACCTCGGCTTCAACGCCGTACGCAAGCACATCAAGGTCGAGTCGCCGCGCTGGTACTACCACGCCGACCGGCTCGGACTGCTCGTGTGGCAGGACTTCGTCAACGCCGACATCGAAAGCGACGCCGGCAAGAACGCCTTCCTCACGCAGGGAGAGGAGTTGATGAAGCAGTTCCACAACTACCCCTCGATCAGCGGCTGGATCGTCTTCAACGAGGGCTGGGGCGAGTGGGACCGCGCGGAGACCGGCAAGATCGCCGAGGACGTCAAGGCGCTGGACCCGTCCCGCGTGGTCAACGCGCACAGCGGCGTCAACTGCTGTGCCTCCAAAGGCGATTCCGGCAAGGGCGAGATCATCGACCACCACGACTACGTGAACAACGACCCGGCCTTCCCGGACGAGCGGCGCGCCGCGATGGACGGGGAGCACGGCGGCTTCACGCTCCGGACCCCCGGTCACATGTGGCCCGGCGCCCCGGCCAACATCTACTCAGGCGTGGCGGACAAGGCCGCCCTCACCGCGAAGTACGTCGACAACACCCGTACGTACTACCTCGCGGCGGCCGGCGCCGAACTGTCCGGCTCCGTCTACACACAGGTCAGCGACCTGGAGAACGAGCTCAACGGGCTCTGGACGTACGACCGGCGAGAGATCAAGGTCGACCCGAAGAAGGTCCGGGAGATCAACCGCCAGGTCATCGCGGCCGGGGCCAACGCCGGTGAGCGCGACGAGCTGAAGGGCGGCGGCTCCTGGTCGCTCGACGAGAACAAGGGCACGACCGCCCGCGACAGCGGCCCCAACAAGGCCCATCTCACCCTGGAGGGCGGGTCGTCCTGGGCCCCGGGCGTCACGGGCTCGGCGCTGAAGTTCGACGGCGAGGGGAGTTACGCGCGGAGCGCCGGCCCGGTCGTGGACACCACCAAGGACTACACGGTCTCCGCGTGGGCCTCGCTCGACACCGTACCCGGCAACTACGCCACCGTCGTCAGCCAGGACGGCCGGCGCACCGAGAACCCCTTCTACCTCCAGTACGGCCAGGGGGCGTTCGCCTTCTCCACCCCGGGCGGCAAGCGTGCCCGCCTGGAGATCACCCCGGAGACCGGGAAGTGGTACCACCTGGTCGGGGTTCGCAAGGGTGACGAGATTACGCTGTACGTCGACGGGAAGCCCGCCGCCACCACCGAGGCCGGGCCCGCCGATGTGAGCACCGGCCCGCTCTCCGTCGGCCGGGCCCAGTACGACGGCGCCAAGGTCGACTTCTGGAACGGCTCCGTCGATCAGGTCGAGGTCTACGACAAGGCCCTGACCGCCGAGGACGTGTCCGCGCTGCACGGCCGTCAGAAGCCGTAACCCGCAAGGACGGAGGGTCCCTTCCCGGCGCATCCGGAATCCCCGGGCGCGCTGGGAGGGAAGCGGACCCCGCCGTGGCGTGAGCGGTTCTCCAACCCGCGGACCATTCACGCCTGTTGCCGTCGTTCCCGAGACGTAGAGGAGGTGAGGCCCCGGGAGGGATACGCAGACGTACACAGGTCCGACAAGATCCTCCTGTCCGAACATGCGACCGGAAGGATCGATATCGTGCGCAGACGACGTCTCGCGCCCCTGGTGGCCGTGAGCGCCCTGGCGACGCTGGCCCCGGCGTTCGCCGCTTGGCGATCCTCGCCTGGTCGTACTGCCCCCAGCCCTCGTTCTGGTTGACCCACATGACCACCGAGGGCGAACTGCGGTGCTGGTCGATGATATTGCGGTACTCCGCCTCCCACTGGGTGCGGGCCGGCCCGTCCGGCACCTTGCCGGTGTCCATCGACGGCATGCCCGTGTAGCTGCCCACGGTGTCGGTGACGGCCGAACCGTCCAGGAGATCCGCCTTCACGTCGTACAGGAACGGATCCTCGGGCGTCCACAGCCGCGGGTTCGGTACGGGTACGGAGATCTCGCCGCTCACCGCGCCATCGCCGTGCCCACGGCCGTACCGCCGGAGGAGACCGTGATCCGGGCGCTCCGGCCCGCCGCGCCCGCTGTCTGGACCTTCACCCGCAGGGTGTCGTTCCCCAGGTTCGGCGTCATGTCGAGGCGGGTGATGTGCGCGGAGGCCACCGGCTCCAGCCGGACCGTCTGCCAGATCCCGGAGGCCGCGGTGTAGAGGATCCCGCCGCCCGGATGCGGCTTCACATCGTTGATGCGCTGCTTGCCGACCGCCTGGCCGCCGGTCTGGCTCGGGTCGTGGACGGAGACCACGACCGTGTTCGTACCGCCGTTGAGCTGCGGGGTGATGTCGTACGCGAACGAGTCGAACCCGCCCTTGTGCGCGCCGACCTGGGTGCCGTTGACGCAGACCGTGGTCTGCAGGTCGGAGGCCCCGAAGTGCAGTTTCACCCGGCGGTTGTTCCAGTTCGCGGGGACGGTGAAGGTCCGCTTGTACCAGAGCTTGTCGTTCTCGGTGACGCGGCGCTGGATGCCGGAGAGCGCCGACTCGGCGACGAACGGGACCCGGATCTGCTCCGGGAACGTGCCCGGCTGCCCGGCGTCACGGCCGGTGACAGCGAAGTCCCAGATGCCGTTGAGGTTCGTCCAGTCGGGGCGGGTCATCTGGGGGCGCGGATAATCCGGCAGCGGCTTGTCGACAGGGACCCTGGTTCGTCCACGGCGTCGTCATGGGCGCGGGCTTCGGCTCCCAGGCGGCGGGCGCGGCGGCGGCCGGGGCGGTGCCGGTCCCCACGAGGGCGGTGGCCACCAGGGCGAGCAGGCCGGTGGTGGCCGTTGATCTCCGCCACCAGGTGCGGGGGCGGGGTGCGGGTGCTGGTCGCATGGTCGGACATCCCTTTCTACGGTCGCTGGGCTGCCGGTGGTACGCACGTGACCTGAGGTGCGGGGCGGAGCGGCGGGCCGATCAGCCGGGCGCATGGCGAGGACCGCCGTCGCGCGGCGGGGCCGTCGGACGAGAGCCGCTCTTGCAACGTTAGAAATCAGCCGCCCGGCGGTATGGCAGCACGGTGTCGGGCGGGTGTCCAGACCCCGCGCGGAGCCGGTGGCGCGCGGTGAGTCGTCGGTCGGGAGGCGGCCCGGGCGGCCGGCCGACACTTTTTGGAAACGCATCGACAACGCTCTTGCCGCCCGTGCCGCGCCGCCTATATAACGTTGTAAACCGAGCCGCCGACAGGCTGCGCAGGCTCTCACGACCGCTGTTCCCGCAGTCCGGAGCAGGGGTGTGAGGAATGCAGTGGCATCAGCTGCCCCGTGGCCGATGCCTCGTCCCGGATGCCCGACCGCACGTCGTTCAGCGTGCCGTCAACCCGCCAAGGAGCGTTCCGCGCATGATGATCCAGCGTCGATCCCGTACCCTCGCCGTGGCCTGCGTCCTCGCCGCCACCACGCTGGCCGCCGCCGGCTGCGCCAAGTCGGAGACCTCCAACAACGCGGGCGGCGACAGCAGTCAGGCGGCGCAGGAGGCCAAGACCCCCGAAACCTCGTCCGGTTCGGGCTGCACGCTGGAGACCTACGGCGCGCCCGAGCTGGACCTCAAGAACGCCGTGGTCGGCTTCTCCCAGTCGGAGAAGGAGGCCAACCCGTTCCGGATCGCCGAGACCCAGTCCATCAAGGACGAGGCGAAGAAGATCGGCGTCAAGAAGCTCCTCACCACCAACGCCCAGTCCCAGCTGTCCAAGCAGATCAGCGACATCCAGGACATGCTGTCCCAGGGCGCGCAGTTCCTCATCGTCGCCCCGCTCAACTCGGACGGTCTGGAGCCCGCGTTGAAGGCGGCGGCCGCCAAGAAGGTCCCCGTCCTCACCATCGACCGCAAGGTCAACTCCACCGCCTGCAAGGACTACGTGGCCTTCCTCGGCTCCGACTTCGTCGAGCAGGGCAAGCGCGCCGCCGACGCGATGATCAAGGTCACCGGCGGCAAGGGCAAGGTCGCGATCCTGCTCGGCGCCTCCGGCAACAACGTCACCACCGACCGCACCAAGGGCTTCGTCGACCAGGTCAAGGCCGAGGCCCCCGGGCTGGAGATCGTCGCCCAGCAGACCGGCGAGTTCGCCCGCGACAAGGGCCAGCAGGTCATGGAGCAGCTCATCCAGTCCAAGCCCGACATCACCGCCGTCTACGCCGAGAACGACGAGATGGGCCTCGGCGCGGTCACCGCGCTGAAGGCGGCCGGCAAGAAGCCCGGCAAGGACGTCAAGATCGTCTCGGTCGACGGCACCCGCAACGCCGTCCAGGCCCTGGTCAACGGCGAGTACAACGCCGTCATCGAGTCCAACCCGCGTTTCGGCCCGCTCGCCTTCGCCACCGCGCAGAAGTTCTACGCCGGTGAGGAGATCGCCGAGAACGTCATCATCACCGACCGCGAGTACGACGAGGCCAACGCGAAGGAATCGCTCGGCGGGGCGTACTGACCCGGCCGGCGCTCCCACCGGAGCCCGCACCGGCACTCCGACCGGCACTCCGGCCGCCGCCTCGACCCCGGGCATCTCCCGGGGCGACGCGGCGGCCCGGGACCGTTCCCGTACCACCGGAAGGCCAGGATTCATGGCACCCACCCACGCGACACCCCAGCACCCGGAGACCGCCGGGGCCGCCGCTGTCGCCGACCCCGTACTCGAAGCCCGCTCCGTGAGCAAGCGGTTCCCGGGCGTCGTCGCCCTGGACGACGTCTCCTTCGCCCTGCGCGCGGGCGAGGTCCACGCGCTCGTCGGCGAGAACGGGGCCGGCAAGTCCACCCTCATCAAGGTGCTCACCGGCGTCTACCGGAGCGACGAGGGCGAGGTGCGTGTCAGCGGCGAACCCGTCCGCTTCGCCCGCCCCTTCGAAGCGCAGCAGGCCGGGATCTCCACCATCTACCAGGAGGTGAACCTCGTCCCGCTGATGAGTGTGGCGCGCAACATCTTCCTGGGCCGGGAACCGAAGAACCGTTTCGGGCTCATCGACTTCCCCCGGATGAACCGCGAGACCACCGAACTCCTCGACGGCTTCGGCGTCCGCGTCGACCCCAAGCGGCCCCTGCACACCCTCGGCATCGGCACCCAGCAGATGGTCGCCCTCGCCCGGGCCGTCTCCGTCCAGGCGCAGGTCGTCATCATGGACGAGCCGACCTCCTCGCTGGAGCCCCGCGAGGTCGAGACCCTGTTCCGGGTCATCGAGAACCTGCGCGGCCAGGGCATCGCCGTCCTCTACGTCAGCCACCGCATGGACGAGCTGTACCGCATCTGCGACCGGGTCACCGTGCTGCGCGACGGTCGCCACATCCACACCGGCGAACTCGCCCCGCTGGAGCGCATGCAGCTGGTGTCGATGATGCTCGGCCGCGACATGGCCGAGGTCCGCCGCGACGGCCTCACCGGCTTCGCCGCCGAGGGCCACGACGCCGCCCGCACTCCCGTCCTCACTGCGACCGGCCTCGACCGGCGTCACCAACTACGCGACATAGCAGTCGAGTTGTACGCGGGTGAGGTGCTGGGACTCGGCGGTCTGCTGGGCTCCGGGCGCAGCGAGACCGCGAAGGCGCTGACCGGCGCGCTGCCCCTGGACGGCGGGGAGATCACCGTCGACGGCAAGCGCATCGGCCGCCCCACCCCGGCCGCCGCGATTCGCGCGGGCATCAGCATGCTCCCCGAGGACCGCAAGGCCGAGGGCATCGTCCCCGGACTCTCCGTCCGCGAGAACATCGTGCTCGCCGCCATGCCCCGGCTCTCCAAGGCCGGGATCGTCTCCCGCGCCAAGCAGGACCGCATCGTCGACATCTTCATGAAGCGACTGCGGATCAAGGCGTCCAGCTCCGAGCAGAAGGTCGGCGAACTCTCCGGCGGCAACCAGCAGAAGGTGCTGCTCGCCCGTTGGCTCTGCCTGGAGCCCAAGGTGCTGCTGCTCGACGAACCCACCCGGGGCATCGACGTCGGCGCCAAGGCCGAGGTGCAGTCCCTCATCGACGAACTCGCCCGCGAAGGGCTCGCCGTGCTGCTGATCTCCTCCGACATCGAGGAGCTGATCGAGGGCGCCGACCGGATCGTCGTCCTGCGCGGCGGCGCGGTCGCCGGTGAACTCGCCGGCGACGAGGTGGACGAGAGCCGCCTCCTCGAAGTGCTCGCCGACCACACGCCCGGCGCCGTGCCCGCCGACCGTACGCCCGACACCGGCGGGAAGGTC
Source organism: Streptomyces globisporus (assembly GCF_003501885.1). GTDB lineage: Bacteria > Actinomycetota > Actinomycetes > Streptomycetales > Streptomycetaceae > Streptomyces > Streptomyces globisporus_D. Next base: position 3,832 of record NZ_QWFA01000146.1, on the reverse strand, counting down.
CCGGCCGGCCAGGAGGACCCCCGATGACCACCCAGGCCACCCTGCCACGCCCCGCGAAGCGGCTGGCCCGGCTCCGCGACCCCGCCTGGTACCAGGAGTACGGGGTGTACGCGGCCGTCGCCGTCGTCCTGCTGTTCAACGCCCTGTTCACCGAACACTTCATGACGGCCGACAACCTGCGCACCCAGCTCGTCCAGGTCGCGCCCATCGTGATCGTCGCGCTCGGCATGGCCCTGGTCATCGGCACCGAGGGCATCGACCTCTCCGTCGGCTCCACCATGGCGCTCGCCGCCGCCCTGCTGCCGCTCTACCTCGGTTACGGGCTGGTCCCCGCGCTCCTGATCGCCCTGCTCGCCGGGGCGGTGGTCGGCGCGATCAACGGGACGCTCGTCTCCCTCGTCGGGCTGCAACCCATCGTCGCCACGCTCGCCCTGTTCGTCGGCGGCCGGGGGCTCGCCCTCGTCATGGCGGACGGCCAACTCAAGCAGATCGTCAACCCGGACGTCCTCGCGCTCGGCACCGGCTCCTTCCTCGGTATCCCGACGGTCGTCCTCATCGCGGGCGTCCTCGCGCTCGCCGTCGGGTTCCTGGTGCAGCGCACCACCTTCGGCCGGCAGATCGTCGCCATCGGCGGCAACCGCTCGGCCTCCGCCCTGTCCGGACTGCCCGTCAAGCGCGTCCTGATCGGCGTCTACATCCTCTGCGGGGTGATGGCCGCCCTCGCCGGCATCCTCGCCACCGCACGGCTCACCGCCAGCGACCCGTCATCCCTCGGCACGCTCATGGAGCTGTCCGCCATCACGGCGGTCGTCGTCGGAGGCACCCCGCTGAACGGCGGCTCCATCCGCGTGCTCGGGACCGTCGCCGGAGCCCTGCTGATGCAACTGCTGCGCGCCACCCTCGTCAAGCACGACCTGCCCGACTCCACCGCACAGATCGCCCAGGCGGCCATCATCATCGCCGCCGTCTACGTCGCCCGGGAGCGTAGGTCCCGATGAACAAGACCACACCGGCCACCGTGCCCCCGGCCGAGGCCCCGGCGCCCCTCAAAAGCGCCTCCTCGCGCCGCGAACCCCGCCCCGAGCGCTCCACCGGCTCCCGGATCGGGGAACTCGTCCAGCGCCAGGGCGTCCTCGCGGTCCTCCTGACCGTGATCCTCATCGCCTCGTTCGTCTACCCGACGTTCGCCAGCCTCGACAACGCCCGGGGCGTCACCGTCCAGGCCTCGTTCCTGGCGATCGTCGCGCTCGGCATGACCCTCGTCATCATCACCGGCGGCATCGACCTCTCCGTCGGCTCCGTCTTCGCCCTCGGTGGCGTCCTCGCCGCCTGGGCATCGCAATGGGGCTTCCTCGCCGCCCTGCTCGTGCCCCTGGTGGTCTGCGGCGCGATCGGCCTGGTCAACGGGCTGCTCATCGCCCGCGCCAACATGGCCCCCTTCATCGTCACGCTCGCCAGTCTCCTCGCGGCGCGCGGCATGCTGCTCGCCTTCACCGACGAGGGGGCCACCACCTATCTGGTGCCCAAGGACTCCGCCTTCGCCGAGCTGGGCCAGGGCAGCGTCTGGGGCTTCGGCTACCCGATCCTCATCGCGCTGGCCCTCTTCGGGGCGGGCGGCCTCCTCCTCCAGCGGACCTCCTTCGGCCAGACGCTGTTCGCGGTCGGCGGCAGCAGTGACGCGGCCACCCTGATGGGGCTGCCCGTCGCCCGGACGAAGATCCTCGTCTACGCCCTCAGCGGGCTGCTCGCCGGACTCGCCGGAGCGCTCAACGCCGCCCGGCTCTCCTCCGGTGTCACCATCGTCGGGGTCGGCATGGAGCTGGACGCGATCTCCGCCGTCGTCATCGGCGGCACGCTTCTCATCGGCGGTGCGGGCTCGATCAGCGGCACCCTCTGGGGCGTCCTGCTGCTCGCCGTGATCCAGAACCTGATCAACCAGATCGGCTCGCTCAACTCCTCGTACCAGTCGGTGGTCAGCGGCGGCTTCCTTATCGTTGTCGTGGTGGCGCAGCGCTACCTCGCACGCAGCCGGAGAACCACCTGAGCCGTACGGATCGTGCCGAGTCGAACCAAGTACAAGGAGTGCCGTGGGCGTCAGCCTCAAGGACGTAGCTCAACGGGCGGGCGTGTCCATCAAGACCGTGTCGAACGTGGTCAACAACTACCAGCACGTCACCCCGAAGATGCGGGCCAAGGTGCAGCAGGCGATCGACGAGCTCGGCTACCGGCCGAACCTCACCGCCCGCCATCTGCGCAAGGGCCGCACCGGCATCATCGCGCTGGCCGTCCCCGAGTTCGGCAACCCGTACTTCGCGGAGCTGGCCGGCGAGGTCGTCGACGCGGCGGCCCGGCACGACTACACCGTCCTGGTCGACCACACGGCGGGCCAGCGCGAGAAGGAGCTGCTGGTCTGCCAGGGATTCCGCTCCCACGTCATCGACGGGCTCATCCTCAGCCCCATCCACCTGGAGACCGAGGACCTGATGGCCCGCACCGAGACCGCGCCGCTGGTGCTGCTCGGGGAACGCGAGTACGAGGCCCCGTACGACCACATCGCCATCGACAACGTGGCCGCCGCCCGCGAGGCCGTCGCCCACCTCATCGCGCTGGGCCACCGGCGTATCGCCTTCCTCGGCTCCCGCACCGGGCAGGAGCGCCAGCCCGCCCATCTCCGGCTGCGCGGCTGGCGCGAGGAGCTGGCCGCCTCCGGCGTCGCCCCCGACGAGTCCCTGGTCGTCGTCACCGACGGCTACGGCCGCGAGGACGGGGCCGCCGCGATGGCCTCCCTCCTCGACCGGGGCGAGCGGCCCGACGCGGTGTTCGCTTACAACGACCTGATCGCGATCGGGGCCATGCGCACCATCACCGAACGCGGCTTCAGCATCCCGGACGACATCGCCGTAGTCGGCTTCGACGACATCGAGGAGAGCCGGTACGGGGCCACCACCCTCACCACCATCGCCCCGGACAAGGCGGCCATCGCCCGGCTCGCCGTCGACAGCCTCGTCGAACGCCTCGCCGGCACCCCGGTCGCCGAACCCCGGCGGCCCCGCCCCGGCTACCGCCTCGTCGTCCGGGAATCCACCATGCCCCGCGAGGCCTCCGGACCGGCCCGCTAGAGCCCCGAGGGCCTGTCGTCGCGGGGCCCTTCCGCACCCCCAAGGAACTCCTCATGCCCACCGTGCACCGCAAACCGTTCGGCCGCGCCCACGGGCAGAGCGAGACCGACCTCTGGACCCTCGACTCCGGCACCGGCGTCCGGGCCGAGATCCTCACCTACGGCGGTGTCCTGCACAGCCTCACCATGCCGGACACCGCGGGCGAACCCGGCCCGGTCGTCCGCTCGCTGCCCGCGCTCGACGACTACACCGACAAGAACCCCTACTTCGGGGCGATCATCGGCCGGTACGCCAACCGCATCGCCCACGGCCGCTTCACCCTCGACGGCACCACGCACCACATCCCCGCCAACGACCGCGGCCACGCCCTGCACGGCGGCCCCGACGGCTTCCACACCCGGATCTGGCAGGCCACCGGGCACCGCACCGACAACGCCGCCGTCCTCCGGCTCACCCTGCACAGCCCCGACGGCGACATGGGCTTCCCCGGCGCGCTCGACGTCACCGCCACCTACAGCCTGGACACCGCCGGCACCCTCGCCGTCGACTACACGGCCGCCACCGACCGACCCACCATCGTCAACCTCACCAACCACTCCTACCTCAACCTCGGCGACGACGACATCCTCGGCCACACCCTTGAGGTCGACGCCGACGCCTACCTCCCCGTCGACGCCGGCTCCATCCCCGAAGGCCCGCCCGCCCCCGTGGCC
>NZ_QWFA01000145.1 GCF_003501885.1 Streptomyces globisporus | reverse complement strand
CTGGAGTACACCACGCGTGCCCGTAGCGGTCAATGTGCGTCCGCGGCGGACGCACATTGACCGCTACGGGCACGCGTGGTGTACTCCAGATCATGACCGACACCGATGTGCGCCTGTGGCGGAGGGTCCATATGGACCTCGTCCGTTACGCGGGCTGCGTGTGTCGCTCGTCCTGCTGAATCGCCTCCCTCCGCCGGTCCGTGCCGCTTTCCGCACGGCCGGAACCCCGCGCGAACTCTCAGGACGGTCCTCGTGTCTTCCGCTCACTCCGCCGTGCCCACGGCCGGCTCGGTGCCTTCTCCTTCCCCTGTTTCCTCCTCTTCCGCTGCCGCTGCGCCGACGATCGCGGAGCTGCTGGAGTTCGTCCGCCGCACCGCCCGGGACGAGGCGCTCATCGCCTCGTTGCCCCTCGATCCGGAGGGCCGCACCTGGATCCGCCTCGACGGCCCCGGCGGCAGCGAGGCGTGGCTGATCGGCTGGCCGCCCGGCACGGGTACGGGCTGGCACGATCACGCCGACTCGATCGGCGCGTTCACGACGGCGGCCGGCGCCCTCAAGGAGCACTCGCTGGCCGTACGGCTGCCCACCGACGGCTGGAAGACGCTGGAGCTGGCAGACGGGGTGGACCGGTCGAGGGAGCTGGCGACCGGTCAGGGCCGGGCCTTCGGGCAGAACCACGTCCACGAGGTCCTCAACGAGTCCGAGGACGTGCACGCGGTCTCCGTCCACGCCTACTACCCGCCGCTGCCGCGGATCCGCCGGTTCAGCCGCACCGGTGCCGTGCTCCGGCTGGAGCAGACCGAGAGCCCCGAGGACTGGCAGTGAGCGAGAACCGGAGCACGGACGCCCCTGTCCCGGTGGGCATCGACGAACTGCTGGAGCGGGTCAGGGCCGGCTATGACCGGATCGACCCGCGCGAGGCCGCCGCAGCCGCGGAGGCCGGGGCGCTGCTCGTGGACATCCGGTACGCGGCCCTCCGCGACCGGGACGGCCTGATCCCCGGCGCGCTGGTCGTCGAGCGCAACGAACTGGAATGGCGGCTCGACCCACGGGGCAGCCACCGCGCACCCGAGGCGGTCGGCCACGACCTCCAGGTCGTCATCATCTGCAACGAGGGGTACGCCTCCAGCCTCGCGGTCGCCTCGCTGCGGCAGCTGGGACTGCACCGGGCCACCGATCTGATCGGCGGCTTCCAGGCGTGGCGCGCGGCAGGACTCCCGGTCGCCTCCACCTGACGCCTGGACCTCCCAACCCGGCACCCGCCCCTTGGCACCTGGCGCCTGACACCTGAGGTCAGGCACCAGATCTCTGCTGCCCCACACCCGAACGCCACGTTCCACTGGAGCAATCGCCGCGCGTGACCGACATTCGCCTCACACAGAGGACCGAAATTCACGGAGATGACCGCATATGGCGACCGCTGTCCTCACCCCCGACCAGCTCGACGGCCAGGCTGCCCGGCTGCACGACACCCAGGCGTGGCAGCAGATCGTCACGGGCTGGGAGCACACCGCCGCCGACCCCGCTCCCGGACCCGCACGGCCCTCCGACTGGCGGAGCCTGCTGTCCGTACCCGTGGACCGGCTGATCGACGACACCCTGCGTGCTCTCCCCGCGCCGCCTCCGCACCAGCGCCCGCTGCCCGGACGGCTGGGGGCGATGCTGCCCGACCGAGTCCACCTCTGGCGGCGGGTCGGGCAGAGCGACCTGCGCCCCTCGGCCCATCTCGGTCACGCCCGGCAGATCCTGGTGGAGTGGGGCTGGCAGAACACCCCGTACCGGCTGCGGAACGCCCGGGGAGCACGCTGTGTCTGCGGCGCGATGATCTCCGCGCACCGCCTCGGCTACGGCTCCCTCGACACCGTGGACCGCGCCGGGGCCTGGCTGATCACGGAGCTGCGCGCGCAGGGGTGGCCGGGCTTGATCGGCCCCTGGAACCGCCATCCCGGCCGCACCGCCGCCGACGCCCTTGCCCTCGTCGACGCCACCATCCGCCGCGCGTCCCTGGCCGGGCAGTAGCGCCGGGCAGTAGCGCCGGGGCAGTGGCTGACGTCGGAGGATCGGCATCAGAAAGGCTCGTCCAGGCCCTCCGTATCCTCGCCCTCCTCCTCCAGCGCCTGACGCACCACCCGCAGGGCCATGCCTTCCCCGTATCCCTTGCGGGCGAGCATCCCCGCCAGGCGGCGCAGCCGCTTGTCCCGGTCCAGGCCCCGTGTGGAGCGGAGCTTGCGGGCCACGAGCTCGCGCGCCGTCTCCTCCTCCTGGTCCGAGTCGAGCTGCCCGACCGCCTCGTCGATCACGGCGGAGTCCACGCCCTTCGTCCGCAGCTCACGGACGAGGGCACGGCGCGCGAGCCCCCGGCCGTGGTGCCGGGACTCCACCCACGCCCCGGCGAACGCCGCGTCGTCGATCAGCCCGACGTCCTCGAAGCGGGCGAGCACTTCCTCGGCCGCCTCGTCCGGGATCTCCCGCTTGCGCAGGGCGTCCGCGAGCTGTTTACGCGTCCGCGGTGTCCCGGTGAGCAGCCGCAGGCAGATGTTGCGCGCCTGCTCGACCGGGTCACGCGGCTCCCCCTTCTCGGCCCTCGACGAGGAGGGGGAGCCGCTGCTTCTGGTGCCGGAGCGGGCACGGCGGCCCGCTCCTTCGCCGAATCCGCTCCCGGCGCCCGCTCCACCGCGTGAGCGGCGCCCGGACCGCACCTCGACATCGCCCGCTGCCGCCCCCCGCGCGGCGGCGGACGCGTCGGTGGGCCCGTCACCGGATCCGGCGTCGCCGCCGGGCTCGGCAGGGCTGTCCGGCCACTCCGTACGACGCGTCACGGCCTAGCTCTTGGCCGCCGCGGTCTTGGCCGGCTTGGCCTTGGCGGTCGCGGTGGTCGCCGGCTTCGCCGCCGTGTCGGCCGCCGGTGCCGCGGCCGCGTCCGCTCCGGGCTCGCCCGCGGCGGCGTCCGGGCGGACACCGACGCCCAGCTTCTCCAGGATCTTCTTCTCGATCTCGTTGGCGAGGTCGGGGTTGTCCTTGAGGAAGTTGCGGGCGTTCTCCTTGCCCTGGCCGAGCTGGTCGCCCTCGTACGTGTACCAGGCGCCGGCCTTGCGGACGAAGCCGTGCTCCACGCCCATGTCGATCAGTCCGCCCTCGCGGCTGATGCCCTGGCCGTAGAGGATGTCGAACTCCGCCTGCTTGAACGGCGGGGCGACCTTGTTCTTGACGACCTTGACGCGGGTGCGGTTGCCGACCGCGTCGGTGCCGTCCTTGAGCGTCTCGATCCGGCGGATGTCGAGGCGCACGGAGGCGTAGAACTTCAGCGCCCGGCCACCGGTCGTGGTCTCCGGGGAGCCGAACATCACGCCGATCTTCTCGCGGAGCTGGTTGATGAAGATCGCGGTGGTCTTGGACTGGTTGAGCGCACTGGTGATCTTGCGGAGGGCCTGGCTCATCAGGCGGGCCTGGAGACCCACGTGCGAGTCGCCCATCTCGCCCTCGATCTCCGCGCGGGGCACCAGGGCCGCCACGGAGTCGATGACGATCAGGTCCAGGGCGCCCGAGCGCACCAGCATGTCGACGATCTCCAGCGCCTGCTCACCGTTGTCCGGCTGGGACAGGATGAGGCTGTCGATGTCGACGCCGAGCTTCTTCGCGTACTCCGGGTCCAGCGCGTGCTCGGCGTCGATGAACGCCACCGAGCCGCCGAGCTTCTGCGCGTTCGCCACGGCGTGCAGCGTCAGCGTCGTCTTACCGGAGGACTCCGGTCCGTACACCTCCACCACGCGGCCGCGCGGCAGACCGCCGACGCCGAGGGCGACGTCGAGGGCGGTCGACCCCGTGGGGATGACCTCGATGGGCTCGTTCGGCCGCTCACCGAGGCGCATCACCGCGCCCTTGCCGAACTGTCGTTCAATCTGTGCGAGCGCGGCGTCCAACGCCTTCTCGCGGTCGGTTCCTGCCATGGGTTCCACCCGATTTGCTTGAGTCGATCGCTTCACGTCACAGACGCTAACCCCTGCCACTGACAATGGGCCTCGACGTCCTCCCGACCTGTGGACAACTCCACGGCCGGGCCCGGGAAAACCCGGCCGGAATTCCATCAGAATGGATGTTCGATTTCCGTGTCAAGCGCACCACGCGGGAGCGGCGGCACGATGGCACGATGAGTTCGCGGGCCCTCGGCGGTCCCCCCGTGACAGCCGCATCGGACGGTTCACCGACCAGGCGCCGCACACCACAGGAGGACGGCACCATGACCGGACATCCAGGCAGGGTCACCTGCGACCTCTCGATCTCCGTGGACGGCTACTCGGCCGGGCGCGACCAGAGCGAAGAGCGTCCGTTCGGCGAGGACGGCGGCGACGGCCGGGGCGACCGGCTGCACTCGTGGATGTTCGCGACGCCGGAGCTGCGCCAGGCCGAACTCGACCGGCTGGCGACGGTCGGCGCCTTCATCATGGGCCGCAACATGTTCGGCCCCGTACGCGGTACGTGGGATCGCGCGTGGAAGGGCTGGTGGGGCGACGACCCCCCGTACCACGCCCCCGTCTTCGTGCTCACCCACCACCCGCGCGACCCGCAGCCCATGGGCGGCGGCACCACGTTCCACTTCGTCACCGACGGCATCGAGTCCGCGCTCCACCGGGCCCGCGAGGCCGCCGGAGACCGCGACGTGTCGATCCACGGCGGTGCGCGGACCATCAACCAGTACCTCGCCGCGGGCCTGATCGACGAGCTGAGGCTGCACATCGTGCCGTTCACGCTCGGCGCCGGCACCCGCCTCTTCGACGGCGTACCGTCACTGGATCTCGAGCAGGTCGAGACGCGCACGGGGGACGCGGTGACCCATGTGACCTACCGCGTCCTGTCCTGACCCGACGCCCTGAACCCGACGCCCTGCCCCGGCGGCCCGGCCAGGCCGTCGACCGCCTGCGCAATCTGGCGGATCACCCTATATTCGGTCGGTATGGGAGCTACTACGGAGCCCGGAGCACCCCACGACGGGCAGCGTCCCGGCCCCGACCTGGCCGGTCGTGTGGCGCTCGTCGCCGGTGGCACCCGCGGGGCCGGGAGAGGCATCGCCGTCCAGCTCGGCGCCGCCGGGGCGACCGTGTACGTGACCGGCCGAACCAGCGGCTCCGAGCGCTCCGAGATGGACCGGCCCGAGACGATCGAGGAGACCGCGGCCCTGGTCGACGCGGCGGGCGGACGGGGCATCGCCGTCCAGGTCGACCATCTGGTCCCCGACCGGGTCAGGGCCCTCGTGGCCCGGATCGCGAGCGAGCAGGGGGCCCTGCACATCCTGGTGAACGACATCTGGGGCGCGGCGATCGAGTGGGACAAGCCGGTGTGGGAGTCGTCGCTCGACACCGGACTGCACACCCTGCGGCTGGCCGTCGACACCCACGCCATCACCAGTCACTTCGCGCTGCCGCTGCTGATCGAGACACCGGGCGGGCTGGTCGTCGAGATGACCGACGGGACGGACGAGTACAACGCGTCCCACTACCGCGTCTCGTTCTTCTACGATCTGGCGAAGGCCGCGGTGAACCGGATGGCCTTCGCCCTCGGCCATGAACTCGCCCCGCACGGTGCGACGGCGGTGGCGCTGACCCCGGGCTGGCTCCGGTCCGAGGCCATGCTCCAGGCCCACGGGGTGACCGAGGCGACCTGGCGCGACGCCGTCGCGCACGCGCCCCACTTCGCGATCTCCGAGTCACCCGCGTACGTCGGCCGTGCCGTCGCCGCCCTCGCCGGCGATCCCGAGGTGGCCCGCTGGAACGGCAGGTCGCTCTCCAGCGGGCAGCTCGCCCGGGTGTACGGCTTCACCGACGTGGACGGGGACCGGCCCGACGCCTGGCGCTATCTGACCGAAGTCCAGGACCCGGGCCTCCCGGCCGACGTGACGGGCTACCGCTGACGCGGCCCGTCTGACGTCCCTTCCGCTCCCCCGCGGCCGCCGGCCCGGGGTCCTTGCAGCAGGCGGCGCATACGTGACGGCAACGGCTTCCCGGGCGCGCGGCTGCTTCCCCCGTGCATGCGCGGGTCGTCCATGACGTCGTACCGCTTCACATAGGCGCCCAGGAACGCCTGGAGCGTGGCGATCGCGGGGATGGCGACCAGCGCTCCGACCGCACCGAGCAGGGCCGTGCCGGCGATGACCGAACCGAAGGCGACCGCGGGGTGGATGTCGACGGTCTTCGCGGTCAGCTTGGGCTGGAGCACATAGTTCTCGAACTGCTGGTAGATCACGACGAAGCCGAGCACCCACAGCGCGTACCAGGGGTCGACCGTGAAGGCGATCAGCATGGGCAGGGCGCCCGCGAGATACGTGCCGATGGTGGGGATGAACTGCGAGACGAGTCCGACCCAGACCGCGAGCGCCGGGGCGTAGGGCACTTCGAGGATGACCAGCAGGATGTAGTGCGCGACGCCGGAGATCAGCGCCATCAGGCCGCGCGAGTAGATGTAGCCGCCGGTCTTGTCGACCGCGATCTCCCAGGCGCGCAGCACCTCGGTCTGCCGGGCCGGCGGCAGGACGGAGCACAGGGCGCGGCGGAGCCGGGGGCCGTCGGCCGCGAAGTAGAAGGAGAACAGGAAGATCGTCAGCAGCCGGAACAGCCCGCCCAGCACCGTGGTGGAGACGTCGAGCACTCCGGTGGCGCTGTTCTGGACGTACTTCTGCAGCCAGTCGGAGTGCAGCAGGCTGTCCTGGACCTCGACCCGGGAGAGTTCGGTGCGGAAGGTCTGGTTGACCCAGTTGATCACCGAGTCGATGTACTTGGGGAACTCGTCGACCATGTCGACGATCTGGCCCGCGAGCATCGACCCGAGCAGCACCACGAATCCGACGCCGAAGATCGTCACACATAGGAAGACGAGGAACGTGGCGAGCCCGCGGCGCATCCCGCGAGCCGCCATCCGGCCGACCGCGGGCTCGATGGCGAGCGCGAGGAAGAACGCGATCAGAACGTTCGTCAGCAACCCGATGAGCTGGTCGAACGCCCAACTTCCGAGCTGGAAGCACGCGTAGAGCGCCAGGGCCAGCACCATCGCACGCGGCAGCCAGCCGGGCATGCGGACCCCGCCGGATCCGGACGGCGGCGCGGGTGGGGCGGCCGGCGGAGCGGGCGGGGAGGCGGACGGCTGGGCCGGGGCGCTCTCGTCTGTCGATGACACGGGACAAGTCTCGCCTACGCCACGGACAACCCGTCCCCCGCCCCGAACCGGCTTCTCCGGCTCCGTTCCCACCGAAATCGGGGTCTCACAGGTTCAGCGCCTGCCCGCCGGGGCAGCAGGGACGCTCGGGGGCGTCCTGGACGTTCGTGAGACGTTCAGCGCTTGTCCGCCGGGACGTCCATGGCCGCACAGACCCCGCGCCAGACGTCCTTGGCGTCCCAGCCCGCATCCAGGGCCTGGTGCACCGTGCGACCGCCGAGTTCGGCCATCACATGGTCACGGGCGAAGGAGTCCGCGTACGCCGCACCGAAGTGGTCGGCCATCCGCTCCCAGAAAATCGTCAACCGCATGCCACCAGTATCCCGCTCCTGAGGGTGCAGCAGGTCCACCTGGCATGTGCCAGGCCCCTTGGCCCTCTACGGTCGGTCCATGGCTGGAACCGGAGCACACACCCTCGCCCGTGCCGAGCAGTTCATCTGGCTCACCGCCCGCGTCCTCGAACAGAGGAGGTTCGCCCATGCCTTCCTGGGCGGAGATCCCGACGCCGTCGAGACGGCCCTGACCGCCTACCTCAACAAGGACGGCGGCTACGGTCACGCACTGGAACCCGACCTCCGGGGCCCGGTCAGCCAGCCGCTGCACACCGCCCACGCACTGAGCGTTCTCGACTCGATCGACCGCTGCGACGGACAGCGCGTTGAACGGATCTGCCGCTTTCTGACCGATGTATCGACCAAAGAAGGCGCGCTGCCCGCTCTGCTGCCCACGCAGCGCGGCTATCCCGCGGCCCCCTTCATCCCGATCGTGGACGACCCGCCGGCGGAGCTGCTCGCGACCGGCCCGGTCGTCGGGCTGCTGCACGGCAATCAGGTGTGGAACGCCTGGCTGTTCCGGGCGACGGACTTCTGCTGGAGCGCCGTCGAGGCTCTGGAGCAGTCCCATCCCTACGAGGTCGAAGCCGCGGTCGCCTTCCTGGACGGCGCCCCGGACCGGGCCCGCGCCGAGGCGGCCGCGGACCGCATCGGCCGCCTGGTGCGCGAGCAGCGACTCGCGGTGCTCGACCCGTCCCGGCGGGCGGAGTACCCGGTGGCGACGGGCTACGCCCCCGGCGAGCACCACTTCCCGCACGACTACGCCCGTACGCCCGGGTCCCTGGCCCACCGCTGGTTCACCGACGAGGAGCTGGAGCGATCGCTCGACCACCTGGCGGCGGAACAGCAGGACGACGGCGGATGGCCCGTGACCTGGCGTCGGTGGGCGCCGGGAACCGCGTTGGAAGGGCGCCCGCTGGTGACGCTCAGGGCCCTGGAGACGCTCCGCGCGTACGGTCGCCCGCTCGGCTGACCACCGCGGCAGGCCGCACAGGAGGTCGGCCCCCTGGCTCAGGCCAGCGCCCGTACGCCCGCCGTGACCAGAACGCCCGCGCCGACGACGACCAGGAAGGGGGCGCGAAGCACCAGGGCGAGTGCCGCCGCGCCGAGACCGGCGGCACGGGCGTCGAGGACGAGCTGCTGGCCGTCGCCGAAGGTCTGCTGCGCGGTGAGCGCCGCCAGCAGCGCCACGGGCAGCAGGGCGGCCATGCGCTGGACGATCGGCCGCTCCAGTACGCCGGCGGGCACCAGGAGGCCCAGAAGTTTGGCGAGGTAGCAGCCCGCCACGGTCAGTCCGATGGCAATCCAGACGTTCATGAGTCCCGCTCACCCTTCTTCCGCTGTGTCACCGCGCCGTTCGAACCCTTCCCGTCGCCCGGTCCCCGCTTCGTCCGTCCCATGAGGAACAGGACAACGGGCGCGGCGAGCGCCGACAGCAGGACGGGCACCCCCGCCGGCAGCACGGGCAGCAGTGTCAGGGCCAGGACGACGGCCAGTCCCGCCGTGACGCGTTCGGTGGTGCTCCTGAGCATCGGCGCGAGCAGCGCGAGGAACACCGCGGGACTCGCGGCGTCGAGGCCCCACGCGTCGGTGTCGCCCAGCGCCTCGGCGCCCAGAGCACCGACCAGGGTGGTGAGGTTCCACAGCACGTAGAGGGTGAGTCCGGTGACCGTGAAGCCGATGCGCGCGGCCCGCCGGGTGGGCTGGGGCAGGGTGACGGCGGTCGTCTCGTCGATGACCCAGTGGGCGGCGAACGGCCGTACCGCACGGGGTAGGGCGAGCAGTTGGGAGAGGCGCAGACCGTAGAACGCGTTCCGGACGCCCAGGAAGAACGCCCCGGCCGCCGCGGTGTACGGGTTGCCGCCTGCGGCCAGCGCCCCGACCAGGGCGAACTGCGAGGCGCCGGTGAAGACGAGAAGGCTCAGGACGCAGGTCTGGAGCAGGCTGAGGCCGGAGCCGGCGGAGGTGACGCCGAAGGCGAAGCCCGAGAGGCCGACGGCGATGCCGACGCCGAGCGCGTCCCGGACGACGGCCGCGTCCGGCTTGTCCGGCCGGGCCTCGGCCGCCGGGCCGGGCGGACCGGCGGATATGGCACCGGGCGTGCCGGTGCTCTCTGGGAGTGCTGTCTGTTCTGCCACGCCCGGAACGCTACGGGGATAGTCCGGGCCCGGTCTTGTACGTTCTTGCACGCCCGGACGGTGCTTTCGGTGACTCCGGTGTGTCCGCGCGCGCTTCACCGACCGGGCCGCAGCACTCCGCGCTCGCGCTGGTACGCGCCCGGTGGCACACCCACGATCCGGGTGAAGTGGCGATTGAGGTGCGGCTGATCCGTGAAGCCGACGGCGGTCGCGGCCTCGGCGGGGGCCACCCCGGCGTCGAGCATGCGGCGGGCCCTGCGCACCCGGGCGTCCGTGAGCCAGGTGTGGGGCGGCATCCCGTACTCCTTCTTGAAGGCCCTCAGCAGCGCGAACGGGCCGGTGCCCAGCTCGGTGGCGAGGGATTCCAGCGTGGGCGGATCGGCCATGCGCTCCTCCAGCGCTGCGCGGGCGCGTACGGCGTTCCGCGCACCCCCGGCGTGCGCGGTCAGCCGGGGCAACGGGCTGCCGTGCCGGCTGAGGAGCCGGGTGACCAGGACCCGCAGCAGGCTGTCGGCCGCCAGCGCGTTGCCCTCCTCCGCCGCCCGGTGCACCTCGGTGATCAGCCGGGAGGCGTGGGGGTCGCTCACCCGGGTCTCGGCGAAGCCGACCGTACCGCGCAGGGACGTCACCTCGGCCGCGATGTCGTTGACGACCCGGGCCGACGGGTAGAGCGTGGAGTACACCCAGCCCTCGGGCGCCCCGGAGCGTGCGGTGTGCGGCACCTCGGGGTTGATCATGACGACGGTTCCGGGGATCGCGTGGACCGTGCCTCCCGGCAGTCCCACGTCCTCCACCCCGCCGGTGACCGCCCCGAAGACATAGCCCTCGTGGCTGTGCCGGGGGAAGGTGTGGCGGACGTACCGGGCGCGCAGCAGATCGAGGTCGGGCAGCGCGGCGTACTGCCAGTGCCGTGCCCACTCCGCCGCGCCGTCCGCTCCCGCCATGAGGCCATTCTCGCAGGTCGGGGTCGTGCGCGACCGGCCGAGCGGGCCACCGCGTGCGGTGTCACCGGCCCGTTGTCAGTGGCGGGGTGCACGATGGGGGACATGACCGGATCCGCGCTCGACGCGTTCTCGCCCGCGACCCGCAGTTGGTTCGCCGGGGCCTTCAGCGCGCCCACCGCCGCGCAGGAGGGCGCCTGGCGGGCGATCGGCGAGGGCAGTGACGTCCTGGTCGTCGCGCCGACCGGTTCCGGCAAGACGCTGGCCGCGTTCCTCGCCTCGCTGGACCGGCTGGCCGCCGAGCCGCCGCCCGCCGACGCCAAGAAGCGCTGCCGGGTGCTGTACGTGTCTCCGCTGAAGGCCCTCGCCGTCGACGTCGAGCGCAATCTCCGCTCGCCGCTGACGGGCATCCGCCAGGAGTCGGTGCGCCTGGGCCTGCCGGAGCCGGAGGTGCGCGTCGGCATCCGCTCCGGGGACACCCCGCCGGCCGAGCGGCGCTCCATGGTGACCCGGCCGCCGGACATCCTGATCACCACGCCGGAATCGCTGTTCCTGATGCTGACGTCCTCCGCCCGGGACGCGCTGGCGGGCGTCGAGACGGTGATCCTCGACGAGGTGCACGCGGTCGCCGGGACGAAGCGGGGCGCCCACCTCGCCCTCTCCCTGGAGCGGCTCGACGAGCTGCTGGCCCGGCCCGCCCGGCGCATCGGCCTGTCCGCGACGGTCCGGCCGGTCGACGAGGTGGCCCGCTTCCTGTCGCCGCAGCGCAAGGTGGAGATCGTCCAGCCCCGGTCCACCAAGGAGTTCGACCTCTCGGTCGTCGTCCCGGTCGAGGATCTGGGCGAGCTGGGCGGCTCCCCCGCCACCGACGGCGACTCCGGCCAGGCGGACAAGCCCTCGATCTGGCCGCATGTCGAGGAGCGCATCGCCGATCTCGTCCAGTCGCACCGCTCCACCATCGTCTTCGCCAACTCCCGGCGACTGGCGGAGCGCCTGTGCAACCGGCTGAACGAGATCGCCTACGAGCGGGTGACCGGCACCGCCTTCGACCCCGACGACCCGGCCCCCGCGCTGCCGGAGGCGCACGCCCCCGCCGAGGTCATGGCCCAGTCCGGGGCGGGCAAGGGCGCCCCCGCCCTGCTGGCCCGCGCCCACCACGGCTCGGTCTCCAAGGAGCAGCGAGCCCAGGTCGAGGAGGACCTCAAAGCGGGCCGGCTGCCCGCCGTGGTGGCCACCTCCAGCCTGGAGCTGGGCATCGACATGGGCGCGGTGGACCTGGTGGTCCAGGTGGAGTCCCCGCCCTCCGTCGCCTCCGGGCTGCAGCGGGTGGGCCGGGCCGGACACCAGGTGGGCGCGGTCTCGACCGGAGTGGTCTTCCCCAAGTACCGGGGCGATCTGGTGCAGGCCGCCGTGGTCACCGAGCGGATGCGCGAGGGGGCCATCGAGGCGCTGCGCGTCCCGGCCAATCCGCTGGACGTCCTGGCGCAGCAGCTGGTCGCCATGGTGGCCCTGGACAGCTGGCAGGCCGACGACCTGCTGGCCCTGGTGCGGCGGGCCGCCCCGTTCGCCTCACTGCCCGAGTCGGCGTTCACCGCCGTGCTCGACATGCTCGCCGGACGCTATCCCTCCGACGCCTTCGCGGAGCTGCGCCCCCGGGTGGTGTGGGACCGCGTGGGGGGTATGGTCACGGGCCGCCCCGGTGCGCAGCGGCTCGCCGTCACCTCGGGCGGCACCATCCCGGACCGCGGTCTCTTCGGCGTCTTCCTGGCCGGGGCGGACCCGAAGAAGGGCGGCGGCCGGGTCGGCGAGCTGGACGAGGAGATGGTCTACGAGTCCCGCGTCGGGGACGTCTTCACCCTGGGCACCACGTCCTGGCGGATCGAGGACATCACCCGGGACCGGGTCCTCGTCTCACCCGCCCCGGGCGTTCCGGGGAGGCTGCCGTTCTGGAAGGGCGACCAGCTGGGCCGCCCGCTGGAGCTCGGCCGCGCCCTGGGGGCGTTCCTCCGTGAGATCGGCGGCCTGTCCGAGGAGGATGCCCGGCTGCGGCTGCTCGCCGCCGGACTCGACGCCTGGGCGGCGGACAACATCCTGGCCTATCTGGACGAGCAGCGCCGGGCCTGCGGCCATGTGCCGGACGACCGGACCATCCTGGTCGAGCGGTTCCGGGACGAGCTGGGCGACTGGCGGGTCGTCGTGCACTCCCCCTTCGGCGCCCAGGTGCACGCCCCCTGGGCACTCGCCCTCTCCGCCCGCCTCGGTGAGCGCTACGGCATGGACGCCCAGGTCATGCACGCCGACGACGGGATCGTGCTGCGGCTGCCCGACGCGGACATGATGGGTTTGGATCTGCTCGACTTCGACCCTCCGGGGACCTCCGACGCCGGGAAGGACGCCCCCCCGCCGGGAGCCCTGGCGTACGACAGCGACCAGCCCCCGGTGGCGGCGGCCGACGTCGTCTTCGACCAGGGCGAGGTCCAGCAGATCGTCACCGACCAGGTGGGCGGATCGGCCCTGTTCGCCGCCCGGTTCCGGGAGTGCGCCGCGCGCGCCCTGCTGCTGCCCCGGCGCTCCCCCGGCAAGCGCACCCCGCTCTGGCAGCAGCGCCAACGGGCCTCCCAGCTGCTCCAGGTCGCCTCGGAGTTCGGCTCCTTCCCGATCGTTCTGGAGGCCGTCCGCGAATGCCTCCAGGATGTGTTCGACGTCCCCGGGCTCACGGAACTGATGGGCGATCTGGAGGCGCGCCGGGTCCGGCTGGTCGAGGTGACCACCCAGGAGCCCTCTCCCTTCGCCCGCTCGCTCCTCTTCGGTTATGTGGCCCAGTTCCTGTACGAGGGCGACTCGCCGCTGGCCGAGCGGCGGGCCGCCGCGCTCTCCCTGGATTCCCATCTTCTGGCCGAGCTGCTGGGCCAAGCGGAGCTGCGCGAGCTGCTCGACCCCGAGGTCCTCACCGAGCTCGAGCGGGAGTTGCAGTGGCTGACCGAGGACCGGCGCGTCAAGGACGCCGAAGGGGTCGCCGACCTCCTGCGTGTGCTCGGTCCGCTGACCGACGAGGAGCTGGCCGAGCGGGGCGCCGAGCCGTCCTGGGCGCCGGAGCTGGCGACGGCCCGCCGGGCGATCCAGGTCCGGATCGCCGGCGCCGACCACTGGGCGGCGATCGAGGACGCGGGCCGGCTGCGCGACGCCTTGGGCACCGCGCTTCCGGTCGGCGTCCCCGAGGCGTTCACCGAGCCGGTGAAGGACCCGCTCGGCGACCTCCTCGCCCGGTACGCACGGACCCACGGCCCGTTCACCGCCGCCCGGGCCGCCGAGCGCTTCGGGCTCGGCACCGCCGTCACCGACGGCGCGCTGCAACGCCTCTCGGCCTCCGGCAGGACCGTCCAGGGCGAGTTCCACCCGGCGGGCATCGGCCAGGAATGGTGCGACGCCACGGTGCTGCGCCGGCTCCGCCGCCGGTCGCTGGCGGCGCTCCGCCAGGAGCTGGAGCCCGTGCCGCCCGCGGCCCTGGCCTCCTTCCTCCCCCAGTGGCAGCACTTCGGCTCCCACCGGCTGCGGGGCATCGACGGGCTGGCCCGCGCCGTCGAGCAGCTCCAGGGCGCGCCCGTGCCCGCGTCGGCGCTGGAGAAGCTGATCCTGCCGAGCCGGGTCCTCGGCTACACCCCGGCGATGCTCGACGAGCTCACGACCACGGGCGAGGTCGTCTGGGCGGGGGCGGGGGCGCTGCCCGGCAAGGACGGCTGGGTCTCCCTCCACCTCGCCGACAGCGCACCGCTGCTCCTGCCTCCCCCGCACCCGCTGGAGCTGTCGGCGCTCCACGAGTCCGTGCTCACCGCGCTCTCCGGCGGATACGGCCTCTTCTTCCGCCAGATCGCCGACCAGGTCCGGGCCACCACCCACCCGGACTGCACGGACCAGCAGCTGGCCGACGCCCTGTGGGACCTGGCCTGGTCCGGGCGGCTGACCAACGACACCCTGGCCCCGCTGCGCTCGCTCCTGGGCTCCGGGCGGACGGCGGGCTCCACCGCCCACCGCTCCCGGCGCAGCGTCCCGCGCGGGCGTTACGGCTCGCTCACCGCCGCCGCCCGCACCGCGTCCCGGACCGGCCCGCCGACCGTGTCGGGCCGCTGGTCCCTGCTGCCCCCGGTCGAGCCGGAGCGCACCCACCGCGCCCACGCCCTGGCCCGGACCCTCCTCGACCGGCACGGCGTGGTGACCCGCGGCGCGGTGCAGGCCGAGGGGGTGGAGGGCGGCTTCTCCGCGACGTACCGCGTCCTGGCGGCCTTCGAGGACAGCGGGCAGGCGCGGCGCGGCTATGTGGTCGAGGGTCTCGGGGCCGCCCAGTTCGCGATGGACGGGGCGGTGGACCGGCTGCGGGCGGCCTCCACGGCGCGTGACCGCCGGGATCCGGACACCGCGCCCGAGGCCCTGGTGCTCGCCGCGGCCGACCCGGCCAACGCGTACGGCGCGGCGCTGCCGTGGCCGGAGTCCCCGGACGGCGCCGGACACAAGCCGGGCCGCAAGGCGGGGGCGCTGGTGGTCCTCGTCGACGGCGAGCTGACGCTCTACATGGAGCGCGGCGGCAAGACCCTCCTGGCCTGGCCGTCCGACCCCGAGGCCCCGGCCCTGCGAGCGGCGGCCGAGGCCCTGGCCGCCTCGGCCCGCGCCGGAGCCCTGGGCACGGTGACGGTGGAGCGGACGAACGGCGTCTCCTCCCTCACCTCGCCCCTGGGCCGGACACTGGAGGCGGCCGGCTTCCTCGCCACCCCGAGAGGCCTGCGCCTACGCGCCTGACCCGGGTCATCGAACCCTGCCGCGGCCGGTCGGCGGACCCGGGTCGACGCATGGGCGCCCCCGCGCGCCCATCATGGAGGCATGCCCGAAGGAGACACCGTCCTGCAGACCGCCGCCCGGCTGCACGCGGCGCTGGCGGGGCAGGTGCTGACCCGGTCGGACCTGCGCGTCCCCCGCTTCGCCACCGCCGACCTCACCGGCCGGACCGTCCTGGACGTCACCGCGCGCGGCAAGCACCTGCTGACCCGGATCGAGGGGGGCCTGACCCTGCACAGCCACCTCCGGATGGACGGGGCCTGGCGGGTGTTCGCCCCGGACGAGCGCTGGCGGGGCGGCCCGGGCCACCAGATCCGGGCGGTCCTCGGCAACACCGAGCACACCGCCGTCGGCTACCGGCTCCCCGTGCTGGAGCTCCTGCGCACCGACGAGGAGGACCGGGCCGTGGGGCATCTGGGACCGGATCTGCTGGGCCCCGACTGGGACCCCGGCCTCGCACTGGAGCGGCTGCTCGCCGCACCGGACCGCCCCCTCGGGGAAGCACTCCTGGACCAGCGCAATCTGGCGGGCATCGGCAACGTCTACAAGTGCGAACTCTGCTTCCTCGCCCGCGTCACCCCGTGGCTCCCCGTGGGCGCCCTCCCCGACGGCGTACTCCCCCGGCTCGTCACCCTCGCCGAGCGCCTGCTGCACGCCAACCGCGACCGCCCCACCCGCACGACGACGATCCTTTCGGAACTCCGCACCCCGCTGAACCGGGGCCTCCGCCC
>NZ_QWFA01000144.1 GCF_003501885.1 Streptomyces globisporus | reverse complement strand
CCCCCGGGCCCTCAGGCCCCGTCCCCTCCCCCGCTGCGGCCGGTGTAGAAGGCAACCGTCAAGTCCTTCACGAGCGCCTTGCGTTCGTAGTCGTCGAGCTCGACGATGCCGCGCGTGGTGAGCCGGTTGACGGTGTCGTCGACCGCGTCCACCACGGAGGTGAGCACGCTGTCCCGGTGCCGGGAGTCGATCGCGGCGATCCGTCGGCGCTGCATGGCCGCCGCGACCTCGGGGGCGTACTCGATGCCGGTCGGCTGCGCGGAGTACACCTCGACGCCGACCGGTTCGCAGTCCGCCTTCAGCATCCGGGTCAGGGCGTCGCCGACGGCCTCCGCGTCGCGCAGGGTCGGGGCGTCCTCGTGGAACGCGTCGGCGGGCAGCTGTGAGAGGACCCGGGCCATCGCGGCCTCGACCTGGGCGCTGAGATACGCCTCGTGGTCCTCGATGCCGAGGACGGCCCGGACGGTGTCCTTGATCCGCCACACCACGAGGACGACCACGCGCAGGGCGGTGCCGTTCGCGTCGACGGCGGGCAGCGGTTCGCTGCGCCAGTGCCGCAGCCGTACGTCGACGCGGCGGCGCAGCAGCAGGGGCGAGACCCAGACGAGGCCGGTGCGGCGGACGCTGCCCCGGTAGTCGCCGAACAGCGTCAGCACCCACGCGTATCCGACCCGGCCGCGGCCGAGGCCGCCGAGCGCGAGGAGCACGACGGTGGCGAGGAGGGCGAGCGCGGCCCAGGCGCCCACGCCGATGCCGAGGTCTGGCCGGGGGGCGAGGCCGACGGCGCTCTGCCAGCCTGCGGGCAGCGCCCCGCGCCACCACAGGACGGCCAGCGCGCCCGCCGTTCCGGCCGCGCCGGCGAGGAGGGCGGCGTAACCGGACAGGGCCGGTCCCGGCCGCTCGGTAAGGCGGGGGTCGCCGACCGGGGCGGGCCGAGTGGAGGGCCGCACCCGCGTCTGCGGCGAACGCGGTACGGGGGGCCGCCGGGTGGCGGGCGCGCGCTCCCCGGCGGGCCGGTGGACGACGGCCCCGGGCCCGGGCAGTGCCGCCGCGCCGTCGGCCGGCTCCCGGTCGTCCCGGTCGTCCCGGAAGAGGAGGTGTACGGGGATGGAGGCGGTGGTCTCGTTGGCGATGACGGAGTGGCGGCGGCCGGGGCTCACGGACGTGGTGGTGGTCACGGTCGCCGGGGCGGCGGCCGGTGCCGGCACGGAGAAGGTGGCCGAGGCGGCGCGGTCGCCGGGGGCCAGGTCCAGGACGAGGTCCAGTTCGGTGTCGGGCCCTGTGTCGGCCCCCTTGGCGGACGTGTCCTTCGCCTCACGCTTCGGGCTCTCGGGCTCGGCCCCGTAAGAGGGATGCGGGGTCCACTCCGCCGAGGGTTCCGTCCTCAAACGCCGGACGGGCTTGATATGCAGGTTCCCGTCGAGGAGGGCGGGGGCGCTCCCATCGGCGGCCGGGCGGGGAGAGGCGGGACCACGGCCTTCAGCGCCAGGGCGCACGGAGGCGGGGGCGGAACCGTTGGCGGCCGGGCTGCCGGGGGCAGAGGTCGTGCCGTCGGCGGCCGGGCGGCCGGAGGCGAGGGCGGGACCCTCCGCAGCCGCACCGGCGGGAGCGGAGCCACGGCCGTCAGCGGCCGGGGTGGGGCGGCCTGCGCCCAGGCCCTCCACGGCCGAGCGGGCCGGCCCGGCGGGGGTGCGGTCCGGGGTCGGGCCAAGGTGGAGGCTCACGTTCGGGGACTCCGGGTCGCCGACCCGAGGCGGGGCCGACGGGGACGTGGCGCCCCCGGAAGGCGAGGCGTGGTCGCCTTCCCCGGAAGGCGAGGCGTGGTCGCCTCCCGGCCCACGCGCGGGCCCGGCACTCGCCGGAGGTACCGCCTTGCCGCCGTCCGGCACCCGCGCCGGCTCGGCATCCGCCGACGCGACCGCCTTGTCGGCGACAGGCCCGGACACCGGCGGAGGTGTCTTGTCGCCCACCGGTCGGAACAGCGGCGGCGGGGTCCTGCCCGCGCCGGTCCTCCCCGGCGGCGGCGTGCTGCCCGTGCCACTCTTCTCCGACGCCACAGGCACGCGCTCAACCTCCGGCAGCGGGGGCCCCTCGCCCACCGGGCGGAACAGCGGCGGCGGCGTGCTGCCCGTCCCGCTCTTCTCCGGCGGCGCAGGCGCGGGCTCCGGGCCCCGGTGTGGGGTCTTCTCCGCGATCGGGCCGAACAGCGGCGGCGGGGTCCCCCTGCCCGGTGGGGCGAAGAGGGACGGGGGGAGCTGGTCGTCCAGGTTGTCCGGGGTGTGGGGGGTCTGGTCGTCGTTGGGGGTCACCGGTTCCCTGTTCCTTTCCGTCACGTCGTACGCGTCCGTCACGCGAAGAGCCGGCGCCAGGTCTCCGGCCCCGGATAACCGTCGGCCGCACCGCCGCGCCAGCCCTGGGCCCGCTGGAACGCCTCGACATTGCGGCGGTCGGCCTCGGTCCAGAGCGGGCTGGGGCCCGACACGTAGTGCTTGCCGTATCCCTTCTTCACCAACTGTTTGCCGAGCCGGTCGACATGGCTGTTGGACTGACCCGGCTTGAAATAGCCGCGCCCGGGGAAGGCGACGGCCGTATTCGGGCTGCCGCCCGTGCCGGCGGCCGGGATGTTCCGGCCGCCGCCGGAGGTCAGCAGGCGCCAGGTGTGCGGGCCGGGAAGGCCGTCGGCCTCCTTGCCCTTCCAGCCCTGGGCCTGCTGGAACGCCTGGGTCGCACGCTTGTCCGCCGTTCCCCACACGGGCCCGGGGCCCACCGCGTAGAACCGCTTGCCGCCCCGCTGCACCAGCATCTGGCCGAGCTGGGTGACGTACTTGTTGTTCGCGCCGGGGCCGAACTGCTTGGCCCCGGGGAAGGCGGTGGAGGACCCGGAGCCGGGCGATCCGCCCGTGACCCCCTTGTAGCGGTAGGCGACATAGCGGTCGGAGTTGTTCCAGTACGCCAGGGGCGTCGACTGCTTCCGGGTCCGCGGCCGCGCCTGCTCGTAGGCGACGTAGTGGGTGCGCGCGCTGGAGGTCCAGCCGCCGAAGATCGTGACGTGCGAGCCCTTGGCCGGGTCGGCCGGGTTGTGGAAGAGGAGGATGTCGCCGGGCTGGAGATCGGCGCGGGCGATCCGGGTGCCGTACGCGGCGAGGCTGCCGGTCCACTCGTTGGTGCCGAGGTTCCAGGCCATCGACACGAAGCCGGAGCAGTCCTGGCGGTACCCGTCGGACCAGTACTTCTCCATGCTGTACGGGACCTTCGCGTTCACCCACCGCTGCGCCCGGTCGAGGATGGCGGACCGGGTCGTCTTCGGCGCCGCCCCGGCCGACGGCGGGCCCGAGGCGCCCGTCCCGCGCAGCGGCCCCTTCTCGCCCTGCGGGTTGGCGGCGGCCGGCTCCGGCTCGGCTCCGTCGTCGGCGCGCGGGACCCGGGGGGCGTGGCCCGCGGCGGCCGCCGCGCCCGCGGCCCCGCAGGAGAGGACGACCCCGGCGGCCGTGGCCAGCACCAGGGCGCGCCGCGCACCGTGCGCGGCGGGATGGCCGCCGCGCCGCACCGGCAGGGCCCGCGCGGCGGAGCGCCGCCGCACCGCGCACCCCGCGCATCCGCAGTCGATGGCGGGTTCGTACTCCTCGAAGACCGGAACAGACATGCGATTCCCCTCCGCACTCGTCATTCGTCAAGATCTTTGGGCGCAGCCGCAACGGACGTCGGCGTCTTAACTCTCCTGACATATCGCATTTTGACGGAACAAAGGAAAAAAACGACTATCTGACGGGGCGTGGCGGCCGGTAAATGGTTCGGAGCACCCCGGCGCGTCCGGTAGAGTTCTCCAGGTCAGCAGGCGCCGTTAGCTCAGTTGGTTAGAGCAGCTGACTCTTAATCAGCGGGTCCGGGGTTCGAGTCCCTGACGGCGCACGCACAGTCAAAGCCCCCTCACGTTCCGTGAGGGGGCTTTGATCATTCCCCGTTCGACATCGGGCGACACCCAGGGGCGTGAGCACACCTACGCACTTCGTCACACCCCCTCCACAACCTGGGACCAAATCGTGCGTATGCCCGGTAAACAGTCCCTTTCACCCTTGCGATCGCGTTCGGTGTCGGACAATCTGTCTGGGGGCCGTCGGCTCCAAGGGGGCTGCTGATCCGTACAGTTGGCACAGCAGAGCGTGACGTTCCGGTTGTCCGTGCCGCGGGGTGGGGGTCCCGCTCGGGGGCGGACACCGAGGGGGCATCATGCAACCGGAAGGCTGCCGATCCATGTCTGTGGGGACGGTGGCCTGCCACCGTGTGCGCGCCCGGTGAAGAAACGGGTCCCACCGCGCACGACGAGAGAGACCGAACAGTCACGCACCACCATGCGTGCGGGGGGATGTACCCATGACGTCGACGCCGCCAGGCGACCGGCCGGAGAACGACGCTTCCCGGACGACGCAGCTCCGGATACTGCCGAGGGCAGGCGCGGCGCGGCGGCGTGCCAGGAAAGAGCTGCCCCGCTACGACTACGAGCACTACAGCCGGCTCGCCGGACCGCTGACGCAGCCCCCCGCGGGCAAGCCGTACAAGGTCCAGTACCGCTCGCTCATATCGCAGGAGCCGCACCGCGTGCGCGCGGCGCTCCTGCTCGGCGCGGCTCCCCTCGTCTCGCTCGGTCTCTTCGCCTGGCTGATGCAGCCGAGCCACTGGACCGACCGCGATCCGAACCTCGACAACGACCTCCTGCTCGTTCTCGACGTGATCATGCTCGTCTCGATCGGTCTGATCGAGCTGTTCCGCACGATGAACGTCCTCTCCAACGCGCACGCCACCCTCGTCGCCCGCGACCCGGTCCCCGTGGTCCCGGAGAGCGGCACCCGGGTCGCCTTCCTCACCTCCTTCGTCCCCGGCAAGGAACCTCTGGAGATGGTGACGAAGACCCTGGAGGCGGCCGTCAGGATCCGCCACCGCGGTCTGATGCACGTCTGGCTGCTCGACGAGGGCGACGACCCGGCCGTCAAGGAGGTCTGCGCCCGGCTCGGCGTGCACCACTTCTCCCGCAAGGGCGTCGCCCACTGGAACCAGGCCAAGGGCCCGCACCGCGCCAAGACCAAGCACGGCAACTACAACGCCTGGCTGGACGCGCACGGCGGCGACTACGACTTCTTCGCCTCGGTCGACACCGACCACATCCCGATGGCGAACTACCTGGAGCGGATGCTCGGCTACTTCCGCGACCCGGACGTCGGCTTCGTCATCGGCCCGCAGGTCTACGGCAACTACGACACCTTCGTCACCAAGGCCGCCGAGTCGCAGCAGTTCCTCTTCCACGCGCTGATCCAGCGCGCGGGCAACCGCTACGGCGCCCCCATGTTCGTCGGCACCAGCAACGCGGTCCGCATCTCGGCGCTGAAGCAGATCGGCGGTCTGTACGACTCGATCACCGAGGACATGGCCACCGGCTTCGAGATCCACCGCCACCGCAACCCCGCCACGGGTAAGAAGTGGCGCTCGGTCTACACCCCGGACGTGCTGGCCGTCGGCGAGGGCCCGACCGCGTGGACGGACTTCTTCACCCAGCAGCTGCGCTGGTCGAGGGGGACGTACGAGACGATCATCGGGCAGTTCTGGAAGGGCTTCGGGACCATGCCTCCCGGCAAGCTCTTCAACTACACGATGATGATCATCTTCTACCCGATGTCGGCGCTGAACTGGATCCTCGCGGCGCTCAGCTGCGCGCTCTTCCTCGGCATGGGCGCCTCCGGTGTCCAGATCGACCCGACGATCTGGATGATGCTGTACGGCAACGCCTCCGCGCTCCAGATCGGCCTGTACATCTGGAACCGCCGCCACAACGTCTCGCCCCACGAGCCCGAGGGCTCCGGCGGTCTGGCCGGCATGGTGATGTCCGCGCTCTCCGCGCCGATCTACGCCCGCTCGCTGATGGACGCGGTGCTGCGCCGCAAGAGCTCGTTCGTGGTGACCCCCAAGGGCGACTCGTCCAGCCCGGACACCCTCTTCGGCACCTTCCGCATCCACCTGTTCTTCATCGTCGTCTTCGGCGCCTCGATGATCTCCTCCTTCTTCCTCGGGCACAGCCACCCCGCGATGGTCACCTGGGCCACGCTGGCGCTCCTGATCACCGCAGCGCCGATCATCGGCTGGCGGTACACGATCCGCGCCGAGAAGAGGAAACGCCGGTCGGGCGGAGGATCGCACCGCAGCGGCGGGCCGGCCCCCGAGCCGAGGCCCCAGCCCCTGCCCGGTGCGCCGGGCAACGACCAGACCATGCAGATCGCTTTTGGGGGACGTAAGAAATGAAGTACCGTCCGAGCCGCCGTACCCGCCGCCTGGCGATCAGTACGGCGGTGGTTCTCGCGCTCGCGGGGGCGAACGGGCCGTGGCTGTACCGTTTCAGCACCGAGCGCTACCACGAGTACAAGATCAACCAGCCGGAGTACAAGGCGGCCAACGGCCACTGGGACTTCCTGGACGTCCCCTCCGAGCACCGGATCAACACGATCCACGCGGCGCTGCTGCACACCGGCAAGGTGCTGCTCGTCGCGGGCTCCGGGAACAACCAGAAGAACTTCGACGCGAAGAGCTTCCGCTCGGTGCTGTGGGACCCGAAGACGAACGTCTTCAAGGACATCCCCACCCCCAAGGACATGTTCTGCGCCGGGCACACGCAACTGCCCGACGGCAAGCTCCTCATAGCCGGCGGCACCAAGCGCTACGAGAAGCTCCAGGGCGATGTCACCAAGGCCGGCGGCCTGATGATCGTCCACAACGAGAACCCGGACAAGCCGATCACCCTGCCCGCGGGCACCCGGTTCACCGGAAAGAAGAACGGCAAGACGTATCTCTCCAAGGACCCGATCCTGGTCGAGAAGGCCACCAAGGTGTTCGACAAGGAGACCGGCGCGTTCCTGCGCAACGACCCCGGGCTCGGCCGGATCTACGTCGAGGCCCAGAAGACCGGCAAGAAGTACGAGACCGGCACCGAGGACAACTACCGGGTGGCGGGCCTGTCCGGCTCGGACACCCGCAACGTCTACGGCATCGCGCAGAAGCTGGCCTTGGACAAGAAGGACTTCCAGGGGATCAAGGAGGCCTTCGAGTTCGACCCGGTCGCGGAGAAGTACATACCCGTCGACCCGATGAACGAGGCCCGCTGGTACCCGACCCTGACGACGCTGGAGGACGGCAAGGTCCTCGCCCTGTCGGGACTGGACGAGATCGGGCAGATCGTCCCCGGCAAGGACGAGATCTACGACCCGGCGACCAAGGAGTGGGAGTACACCGGCATCGTCCGGAAGTTCCCCACCTATCCGGCGGTCTTCCTGCTGAACGACGGCAAGCTGTTCTACTCCGGCTCCAACGCCGGATACGGTCCGGCGGACGTGGGCCGCGACCCGGGTGTCTGGGACCTGTCGACGAACAAGTTCAAGAAGATCCCCGGGCTCAGCGACCCGGACCAGATGGAGACCTCGGCCACCGTGCGGCTGCCCCCGGCCCAGGACGAGAAGTTCATGGTGATCGGCGGCGGCGGCGTCGGCGAGTCGGAGAAGTCCAGCGAGAAGTCCCGGCTGGTCGACCTCCAGCAGAAGAACCCCGAGTTCACCGACGGCGCGTCCCTCTCCGAGGGCACCCGCTACCCCAGCGCCTCCCTGCTGCCCGACGACTCGCTGCTGGTCACCGGCGGCTCCAGCGACTACCGCGGGCGCGGCGGCTCGGACGTGCTCCAGGCCCGGCTGTACGACGCGAAGAGCGACACGTACAAGAAGGTCGCGGACCCGGCGGTCGGCCGGAACTACCACTCGGGTTCGGTGCTGCTGCCGGACGGCCGGGTGATGATCTTCGGTTCGGACTCGCTCTTCTCCGACAAGGCCAACACCCGGCCCGGCGTCTTCGAGCAGCGCATCGAGATCTACACCCCGCCCTACCTCTACCGGGACTCCCGGCCGGAGCTGACGGCCGGGCCGAAGAAGATCGAGCGCGGGGGCACGGGGCTGTTCACCACCCAGCACGCCTCGAAGATCACCTCGGCGAAGCTGATGCGGCCCTCGGCGGTCACCCATGTCACCGACACCGACCAGCGCACCATCGCGCTGGAGATGGAGAAGTCGAAGGACGGGATCACGGTCACGGTGCCGGACAA
Source organism: Streptomyces globisporus (assembly GCF_003501885.1). Taxonomy (GTDB): domain Bacteria; phylum Actinomycetota; class Actinomycetes; order Streptomycetales; family Streptomycetaceae; genus Streptomyces; species Streptomyces globisporus_D. Next base: position 8,266 of record NZ_QWFA01000144.1, on the reverse strand, counting down.
CCCGGCGCTGGTCCCGGCCGGCTGGTACATGCTGTTCGTCACCGACGAGGAGGGCACCCCGTCCGAGGGGATGTGGGTGGAGGTGCCCGAGTAGGGGCACGTGTCGCGTACGCCCACGGCGCAGGCCGCACCCGGGAGAGCCGCTCTTCCCGGGTGCGGCCTGCGTCGCCTACTTCGTGGCGCCGGCCAGGCCCAGGGCGTACTCCGGCCACCAGTCGCCGGCCTTCGGGCCCCCCTTGCAGTCGCCGTCGGACTCGCCGGGGCGCTTGATCCACAGATAGGCGTCGACCCGCTCGTCGCCGGTCTGCGTGGTCGGGACCTCGCCCAGGGCGCGGCCCGGGGGGTTGCACCAGCTCTCGGCGGGGTCGCCGCCCGTGTAGGGGCCGTTGCCGTTGCGGCTGGTGTCGATGACGAAGGGCTTGTTGCCGATCTTCTCCGACAGCTTCTTGCCGAACTCCGTGGAGACGGCCGTCGTCTGGAAGTTGGAGACGTTGAGCGAGAAGCCGTCGGCCTCGGCGATCCCGGCCCGCTGGAGCGGCTGGAACAGGGCGTCGGGCGACTGCCAGCCGGCGTTGCCCGCGTCCAGGTAGACCTTGGTGGCGGGCTGCTGCTTCAGCCGCTGGATGGCGCCCTTGAGGAGGTCGTACCGCTCCTCGTGGAATTCCTGAGGGGTGCAGCCGTCGACCAGGTGGAGCAGGGCGTCCGGCTCCAGGATCACGGTGGCGCTGCGGTCCCCGATGCCCTTGGCGACGCCGTCCAGCCAGGCGCGGTAGGCATCGCCGTCGGCGGCGCCGCCCTTGGAGAACTGGCCGCAGTCGCGGTGGGGGACGTTGTAGAGGACGAGCAGGGCGTCCCGGTCGGCAGCGGCGGCGGCCTCGGTGATGCCCCGCACCTGGGACTCCGGGTTGTCCGGGGTGACCCACTCGCCGACGGGCTGCTGCGCGATCTTCCGGATCAGCGCCGCCTTCTCGTCGTCGCCGTCCTCCGTGTACGCGGCGACCTGGCGGGCCGCGTTGCCGTCGGGGTTGACCCAGTACGGGTCCTTGTCCTTGGGCTGCTGTTCGACCGTCGGGGCGCTCTTCTTGTCGCCGCCGTCCCCGTCGCCGGAGCAGCCCGCCAGCAGCAGGGCCGTCCCGAGCGCCGCCGCCGTACCGGTCGTCCGCAGGCCCGCCACGCGCCTGCGCGTCCGGGACCGGCCGGTGTAACTGCCGTACATCCACTCCCCCTTGGGTGCACTGCCTGCACTGTTCATCACTGGTTGCACCGATGTGCTGCCGGTCCGATCCATCCTGGCACAGCGGCCGGGCGTCCACGCCTGCACCCGTACAACGCGCAGACCCGGGCACCGGTTCCGGACATCCTGTTCGAAAGCCGGTCATCCGCCCGGCCGGTCCCCCTACAGTGGCGAGAACCGGAGCCTTCCCCATCGCACCGACCTCCCGTACCGCGCCGGGCGACTCCCGCGGCCGGGCGCACGCGGTCGAGGACCGGCCCGGCGGGCACGCCCCGTGAGAGGCGGCCCGCCGGGCCGGGTTGACCGTGTTCCACCGTGTGGCGGCGGTCAGCCGCGGCCGTGGGCCACCGCCTGCGCGCGCTCCCCGCCGTCCCCGGCCGCCGCGCCCTTCGCGCCGGTGAGGTAGGCGGAGACGACCACGTTCGCCGTGTAGGAGCGGGTCTTGTGGTCGTACGTCCCGCCGCAGGTGATCAGCCGCAGTTCGGCCCGGCCGTCCTCGCGGGGCCCGTACGCCTTCTGCGCGTCGAAGCGTGTCCGGGAGACGAGCTGGACGTCGTCCACGGTGAACTCCGCGACGCTGCCGTCGGTCCGGGTGACCTCGATGCGGGCGCCCGGCTTCACCGCGCTGAGCCCGTAGAAGACGGCGGGCTTGGTGTCGGTGTCGACATGGCCGACGAACAGGGCCGTGCCCTTCGCCCCGGGCTGGGTGCCGTCGCCGTACCAGCCGGCGGTCTTCGGCATCCCGTACGGGGGCGGGTCGATGGCCCCGTCGCCGTCGAGGCCGCGTGCGACGACGGGGGCCTCGATCCCGACGGAGGGGACCTCGACACGCTCGGGGGCCGCCCCGTCGAGCGGGTCGTGGGCCGGGGGCAGCGAGGCCCCGAAGGGGCGGCCGACCGCGGCCACGTCGCCGGTGGTGGGGCCCGACAGCCCGCCGAGCCCGCCGCCGGCCTCCTTGCCCCAGAGCCACAGGCCGAGCAGCAGCACGGCCCAGGTCACTCCGGTGAGCAGTCGCCCGTTGCCTGCCGGGCGGTCCGGGGCTCCCATGTCAGCTGCCGACCGCTTCGCGGCGCCGGCGCGAGGTGCGCAGGGCGACGGCGACGGCCGCGACGGCGGCGAGCACCAGGCCGATCACCGCGTGCCGGGTGCCGGGGCCCTGGTCCTCGGCGGACCGTTCGGCGAGGGTGGCGGTGCCTCCGCCGCCCGCCTTGACGGGTGCGGCGGGCGAGGGCCGGTTGTGGTGGATGACGGTGAGGGTGCCGGTGGCCTTGCCGTCGCTGTCCTCGCACGTCACCCAGACGTCGTAGGAGCGGGGTTCGGCGTCGGACCGGATCCGGGCCTCGGCGAAGAGTCCTTTGTCGTCGGCCGGGCGGAAGTGGGCGACCGAGGTGAAGGCGTCGGAGTTGCCCTTGGCCCGGCGGCCCTTGCCGCAGACGTCGACCCACAGTTCCACCTGCCCGCCCGGGGCGATCGTGGACGGGGTGATCGAGACGGTGCCGGTGCGCCGGTCGTCGTCCCCGGCCGGGGCGGCAGGGGACGCCAGCGCGACGGGTGCGGGCACGGCTATGAGCGCGGCCGCCGCTGCGGCACAGAACGTGAGGGGTATGGAACGCATCGTGAACCTCCTACGGGAAGGTTCACGGCTGCGGTGGCGGCCCGCATCCGCAGTCCTCCATTCGGGCGACGCCGAGGGGGCGCCCGAACGGCTGCGGATGCGGTCCGCGCAGGTCAGGGCGGTCGGCGCGGGTCAGTCGCGATTTCCTGCGGTGGGCTGGTCGGCCTGGTCCGGCAGCTCGACGAGGCTGACCAGGTCGGCGATGGACTCGACGACGTGGGACGGGCCGAACGGGTAGCGGTCGATGTCGGCGACGGTGGTGAGACCGGTGAGGACCAGGAAGGTCTGCATGCCCGCTTCCAGGCCCGCCAGGACGTCGGTGTCCATCCGGTCGCCGATCATGGCGCTGGTCTCGGAGTGCGCGCCGATGGCGTTCAGCCCGGTCCGCATCATCAGGGGGTTGGGCTTGCCCGCGAAGTACGGGTCCTTGCCGGTGGCCTTGGTGATGAGGGCGGCGACGGAGCCGGTGGCGGGCAGCGGGCCCTCGGCGGACGGGCCGGTCTCGTCGGGGTTGGTGCAGATGAAACGGGCACCCGCGTTGATCAGCCGGATCGCCTTGGTGAGCGCCTCGAAGCTGTACGTCCGGGTCTCGCCGAGCACCACGTAGTCCGGGTCGTGGTCGGTGAGGACGTACCCGATGTCGTGCAGGGCGGTGGTGAGGCCGGCCTCGCCGATGACGTACGCCGTGCCGCCGGGGCGCTGGTCGTCCAGGAACTGGGCGGTGGCGAGCGCGGAGGTCCAGATGTTCTTCACGGGCACGTCGAGGCCCATGCGCTTCAGCCGGGCGTGCAGGTCGCGCGCGGTGTAGATGGAGTTGTTGGTGAGGACGAGGAAGGGCAGCCCGGAATCCCGCAGCCGCTTGATGAAGGCATCGGCGCCGGGGATGGGGGTGCCCTCGTGGATGAGGACGCCGTCCATGTCGGTGAGCCAGGAAGTGATGGGCTTGCGCTCTGCCATGTGTCGGGACTCCTGCCGTACGCACTGCGTGCTGGGGGTGCCCGGACCACGCCGTCCCGGCACCCCCCAGCATAATTAGCCGGTCGTGACCTTGACCCCGTCGATCACCCAGTACCAGTTGTTGCTGCCGGTGTAGTGGAACCGGAAGCTCACGTTGGCGGCCCCGGACGGCACGTTCAGGGTGAGGCTCTGGGGCTGCGAGATCACGTCGGAGGTGTAGCGCTTCACCTCGACGGGCGTGCCGCCGTTCCAGGAGGCGAGGATCCGGGCGCTCTGGCTGCCCTCCTGCCGGTAGAGGGTGGTGAGGCCGAGCGTCACGGTGGACTTGCCCGCGACGGCGTACGCCGGGGTGACGAGCGTGGAGTCGTACGGTCCGGAGGACGCCTTGTCGTCCCACTCGTCGGAGTCGGCGACCGCGAAGATCCCGCGCGAGCGGACGTTCAGCTCGCGGGACTGGTCGCGCTGGCTGCGGCTCCAGAACTCGTCGGTGGCGAAGGTCCAGCCGCGCCACTCGGTGACGCCTCCGGTGCCCATCGCGGAGTTCACGACGGACCAGCCGCTGGGCGCGGTGTGCGTCCAGCCGAGGACGCCCGCCGGGATGCCCGTCTCGTCGACACGGCCGGACAGCGCGGGGTGGAGGGCCTCGAACGGGTCGGTGGAGCGCTCCTGGATCGGCTTGCCGTCCAGGCCCCAGGCCGGGTCGGGTGTGATGCCGAGCTGATGGAAGACGGTGGCGGCGACGTCCACGAGCCGGGTGTCGGCGGGGCGGGCGCCGGCGGCGATGCCCGGGCCCTGGGCGAGGACGAAGGTGCGCCGTTCCTCGATCGCGCTGCCACCGTGGCCGCCGGAGTCGGTGTGGCCGTGGTCGGTGGTGACGATGATCGTCCAGCGTTCGGTGGAGTAGGAGGGGCGGGCCTTGATCGCTGCGAGGAGGCGGCCGAGGTAGCCGTCCTGGACCGCGATGGCCTGGCGGTAGGCGGCGCTGGCGGCTCCGGAGTTGTGGCCGGCGATGTCGGTCTGGCCGAAGTAGACGAAGAGCACGTCCGGGTTCTGGTTCCGGAGGATCGACTCGGTCTCGGCGGCGATGGTGGCGTCGTGCCCGGTGTAGCCGTCGCGGTCGCCGTCGAGGACGAGCTTGGCGTCGGCGCCCGGGGTGACGGTGCCCTGGGCGTCCAGGGGCTTCCAGTCGACGGCGGCGTAGGTGGAGAGCTGGGGGCGGACCTGGGCGAGGCGGGCGAGGAAGCCGGGGTACTCGGCGTAGTTCTTGCCGGCGAAGGAGTTCTCCTTGACGCCGTGCTTGTCGGGCCAGACGCCGGTGGAGATCGTCGACCAGCCGGGGCCTGACGAGGTGGCGGCCATCGGGTTGGCGTACAGCAGCGAGGTGCCGTACGTCCCGTTCGCCATCATCGACGTGAGGTGCGGGGCGTTCGCTGCGGCGATGACGTCGTGGCGCAGCCCGTCCATGCCGATGACGAGCACCTTGTCCCTGCTGGTGCCGTTGGGCAGCGTGGGCGCGGCGTACGCGGTGGTGGCGGTGGCGAGCGGGGCGACGGCGGCGGCCGTGGCCGCGGCGGCGGTGGTGGCGAGCACGGAGCGTCGGGACAGGGACCGGGACACGTGATCCTCCAGGGAGAGGGCGGGCCGAACGGGTACGGGACGTGAACTGCCTTCTGGACCAGACCCGTTACTCTTACGAGATATCCGGGCCGGGTCCAGACGTTCGCAGGAATCCGTGGCCGAGAGGTGGCCGGTCAGCTTCCGGTGGCCGACTTCCAGGCGTCGATGTACGTGTCCAGGTTGGCGCCGATGTCCGCCCAGTCGGGCTCGAAGATCTCCACGCCCTCCATCAGACCGGCCAGTTCGACGGCGTTGGCGTCGGTGGCCTTGACGTCCTTGCGGGCGGCGAAGCCCCCGCCCACCGCGCTCACGTCGCGCTGGGCCTGCTCGGAGAGCATGAAGTCGAGCAGCTTCTTGCCGTTCTCGCTGTGCGGAGCCTTCGCGACGAGCCCGGCGGCGTACGGCAGGGCAAAGCTGGTGGGCTTTCCGTCGCCCTTGGCGGGGAACCAGATGGCGAGGTTGGGCATGTCCTTGGACTGGGCGAAGTTCATCTGGACGTCCCCGTTGGCGACGAGGAGTTCGCCCTTGTCGACCTTGGGGGCGAGCTTGCCGGTGGAGGCGGACGGGCCGACGTTGTTGGTCTGGAGCTTCTTCAGGTACGCCATGGCCGGCTCCTGCCCGCCGAAGTCGTGCATGGCCTTGATGAGGACGGCGGTGCCGTCGCCCGCGACGCCGGGGGTGGAGTACTGGACCTTCTCCCTGTACGAGGGGTCGAGCAGGTCCTCCCAGGTGCGCGGCGGGGACTTGAGCTCCTTCTTGTTGTGGATGAACCCGAAGTAGTTGTTCACGACGGAGGTCCACTTGCCGTCGGGCGCCCGGTCGGCGCCGTCGACCTGGTCGGCGCCCGTGGGCTCGTACGCGGTCAACAGGCCCTTCTCGTCGGCCTGCTGGATGAAGGGCGGGAGGGTGACGAGGACGTCGGCCTGGGTGTTGGACTTCTCGCGGGCGGCGCGCTGCACCATCTCGCCGGAGCCGCCCTCGACGTACTTCACGGTGATGCCGGTCTGCTTCTCGAAGTCCTTGAAGACCTTGTCGTACCAGCCGTCGCCGTTCTCGCCCTTGAGGCCGTCGGCGCTGTAGACGGTGACGGAGTTGGCGTCGGACGCGGCGGAGGAGCCGCCGCAGGCGGTGAGGGTGAGGGCGGTGAGTGCGGCCAGGGGGAGGGCGAGGGTGCGGGCGGAAGTGCGCATGGGTTTTCTCCGAAAGGTCATGGTGGGGATCAGCGGTAGGAGGCGCGGGTCCGGATGCGGGAGACGGCGGCCAGGACGAGGAGCGTCGACGTCATCAGGACCACGGCGAGGGCGGCGCCGGTGAAGAGCGAGCCCCGGTCGGTGGCGGCGAAGATCTGCACCGGCAGCGGGGTCCAGTCCGGCGGGTAGAGCATCATCGTGGCGCTCAGCTCCCCCATGGACAGGGCGAAGCAGAGCCCGACGGCCGAGGTCAGCGAGGGCAGCAGAAGCGGCAGCTTCACCCGCCACAGAACGCGTGCCGGGCTCGCACCGAGGCCGGCGGCGGCCTGTTCGTACATCGGGTCCAGACGGCGTACGGCGGCGGCGACCGACTGGTAGGCGAACGCGGTGACGAGGACGGTGTGGGCGAGGATCACGATCCACCGCGTCCCGTTGAGCAGCACGGGCGGCCGGCTGTAGGCCACCAGCACCGCGAGCCCGACGACCACCGAGGGCACGGCGACCGGCAGGATGAACAGGGCGTCCAGGAGCCGCTTTCCGCGGGTACGGAGAGAGGCTGCGGCGAGCGCGGCCCAGCCGCCGAGGGTGAGGGCCAGCACGCTCGCGGCGAGAGCGGTGGCGAGGCTGGTGGTCAGCGCCTGGAGCGAGTCGCCGCTCGTCGCGGCGGCGTAGCGCTCGACGGTGGGGCCGGAGGGGAAGGCCCCGGACCAGTTGGTGGCGAGGGACGCGGCGAGGATGACGAGCAGCGGCACCGCGAACAGCGGGACGAAGAGGAGCAGGAAGACGGCCCAGGTGGCCCACTTCCCGGACCGGCTATGCACCAGCACGACGGCTCACCACCCGGTAGAGGCTGTAAAGACCCACGGAGATCGCGATGTTGACGACGGCGACGACGCAGGCGGCCGGGTAGTCCGACTCCAGGATCGCCTTGCTGTAGACGAGCATCGGCAGCGTCGTGACGTCCTTCGCTCCGGTGAACAGGACGATCCCGAACTCGTTGAGGCACATCACCAGCACGAGGCTGCCGCCCGCCGCGAGCGCCGGGAGCGCCTCGGGCAGGATCACCTGCCGGATGATCCGGACGGGCCCGGCACCGAGCGAGGAGGCCACTTCCACCTGTCCGGTGTCGAGTTGGGAGAACGCGGCGAGCAGCGGGCGCATCACGAACGGCGTGAAGCAGGTGATCTCGGCGAGCAGGACGCCCCAGGGGGTGGTCAGGAAGTGGAAGGGCCCGTCGGCCGCCCCGGTGACGTCGGTCCAGAGTCCGTTGGCCATGCCGACCGAGCCGTAGATGAACAGCAGGGCGAGCGTGATGAGGAAGGACGGGAAGGAGAGGAAGACGTCGACGAACCGGGCGACCGCCTTGCCGCCGGGGAACGGGACGAACGCGATGACCAGCGCGAGGACGAAGCCGAGGACCAGACAGCCCACGGTCGATCCGACGGCGAGCCACACGGTGGTGGTGAGCGCGTCACGGAAGGCCTCGGAGGCGAAGACGTCGGCGTACGGGTCGAGGGAGACGCCGCCGCCGTCGTCCGGGGTGACGGACTGCCGGGCGACGAGGGCCAGCGGGTAGAGGAACGCGAGCGCGAGGACGGCGACGGGCGGCAGCGCCCAGACCCGGGCGGGGACGGTGCGGGACCGGGTGGGGCC